>NZ_JBEYHH010000035.1:0-70181 GCF_040635175.1 Streptomyces sp. NPDC006997 | reverse complement strand
TCGGTGGGTGAGCTGGCGTGTGCGCACGTGGCGGGGGTGCTGTCCCTGGAGGACGCGTGCACGCTGGTGGCGGCGCGCGGTCGTCTGATGGGTGCTCTGCCCGCGGGTGGTGGCATGGTCGCGGTGCAGGCGACTGAGGCCGAGGTGGTCGAGTCGCTGGCCGGGTTTGAGGGGCGGTTGTCGGTTGCCGCGGTGAACGGCCCCATGGCCGTCGTGGTGTCCGGCGATCTCGTTGCCCTGGAGGAGTGGCTGCCGCGGTGGGAGCAGGAGGGTCGTAAGACGACGCGGCTGAAGGTCAGTCACGCGTTCCATTCCCCGCTCATGGAACCGGTGCTGGACGAGTTCCGTGCGGTGGCTGAAGGTCTCACCTTCCACACACCGAACATCGCGGTCGTGTCGAACGTGACCGGCGCACTGGTCTCCACCGAACTGACGGACCCGGGCTACTGGGTCTCCCACGTCCGTGAGGCCGTCCGCTTCGCCGACGGCGTGCGCACCCTCGCCGAAGAGGGCGTCACCCGCTTCGTCGAGGTCGGCCCGGACGCCGTACTCACCGCTCTCGCCCAGCAGACGCTGGACGTCGAGGACGCGGTGTTCGCCCCCGTGCTGAAGGCGCGGGTGCCGGAGGTGGAGGCGTTCGCGGCGTTCCTCGGTCGCGCTCACATCGCCGGTCTCCCGGTCGACTGGGACGCCTTCTACACCGGCTCCGGCGCCCAGCGCGTCGAGCTGCCCACGTACGCCTTCCAACGTGAACGCTACTGGGTGTCCCAGAGCGTGGCATCCGGTGATCCCGCCGCGGCTGGTCTCGGCCGGATCGAGCACCCTCTTCTGAGCGCCGCTGTGCCGGTAGGCGACCGGGACGAGTGGGTCTTCACCGGCCGTCTCTCCCAGGACAGCGCCCCCTGGGTCCGGGACCACATGGTGCTCGGCATGGTCATCGTCCCCGGTACCGCCCTGGTCGAACTGGCGCTGAGCGCGGGTCGGTCGACCGGCTGTCCGGTCGTGGAGGAACTGGTGCTGGAGGCACCGCTGGCCCTGGCTGCGGATGCGGGGCGGTTGGTGCAGGTGACGGTGGGTGCGCCGGATGCGGATGGCCGTCGTGAGGTGGCGGTGTACTCGCGGTCCGAGGCGGCTGACGGCGTGGTGACGTGTCACGCGCGAGGCTGGCTTGCTGGGGCGGCTGAACCGATGGATGGCATCGGTGGTCAGTGGCCGCCTGCTGGCGCTCGGGCTGTCGCGGTGGAGGGGTTGTATCCGCGGCTGGCCGCGGCCGGTTACGAGTACGGCCCGGCATTCCAGGGGCTGCGGTCCGTATGGCGTGTGGGTGAGGACCTGTTCGCTGAGGCGGAACTCGCTGAGGGCATGGCGGGTGCGGGCTTTGGTGTGCACCCCGCGCTGTTCGACGCGGTGCTGCACGCGGCGTTGGCGGAACGGGACCCGGGCGCGGGAGTGGACCTGCCGTTTGCTTGGTCGGGCGTGCGGCTGGGCCGTGGGATGGCCGGGTCGCGGGTTCGGGTGCGTATCGGGCGCTCTGGCGAGTCGGCGATGCGGGTGGACGTCGTGGACGAGCGGGATGTGCCGGTGGTGGCGGTGGAGTCGCTGTCGGTACGGCCGGTGGACCAGGCGCAGTTGGCTGGCGCGGGGCAGGGAGACGGAAGCGAGGCGTTGTTCGGGTTGGAGTGGACTGCCGTGAGCGCCCCTTCCACCGCGCCCCCAGTGTCGTTGGCGGTGCTCGGCGCACTGCCAGCCACCGGCGAGCGTTACCCGGACCTCGCCACCCTGGAACACGCGGTGACCGAAGGCGGCACCGTGCCGGACCTCGTGGCGGTCGCGATCGACTCACCGACGGACTCGGATGCCGTCCAGGCCGTGCGCCAGGTCACACAGGGCACCTTGGAGCTGTTGCAGCGGTGGCTGGCGAGCGAGGTGCTGGGTCGGTCCCGCCTGGTGGTGGTGACCCGCAACGCGGTCGCCGTCGGTGAGCAGGCTCCGGACCTGACCCAGGCCCCGGTGTGGGGTCTGGTGCGCAGCGCCCAGTCCGAGCATCCGGACCGGTTCATGCTCCTCGACCTCGGTGACGACGAACAGCCCGACTGGGATCTCGTCGTCTCCCAGGACGAACCGCAACTTGCGCTGCGCGACGGCGACCTGCTCGCCCCCCGCCTGGCACGGACCCCCGCGCAGCCGACGGGGAGCACCTGGAGGCTGGGCATCGAACGCAAGGGCTCGCTGGACGGGCTGGCGCTCCTGCCATCCGACGCGGACCGTCCGCTCGGCGCGCGCGAAGTGCGGGTCGGCATCCGAGCCGCGGGCCTGAACTTCCGGGACGTGCTGATCGCGCTGGGCACCTACCCGGGTGAGGCACCGCTGGGCAGCGAGGCCGCCGGTGTCGTCCTGGAGGTCGGCGCCGAAGTGACCGACCTGGTCCCCGGCGACCGCGTCATGGGCCTGCTCATGGACCCGTTCGGGCCCGTCGGGATCACCGATCACCGGATGATCGTCCCGATGCCCGCCGACTGGTCCTTCACCCAGGCGGCGGCCATGCCGCTCGTCTTCCTCACCGCCTACTACGCGCTGTCCGAACTGGCGGGCGTGCAGGCCGGTGAGCGGCTGCTGGTGCACGCGGCGGCTGGCGGCGTCGGCATGGCGGCCGTCCAGCTGGCCCGCCACTGGGGTGTCGAGGTCTACGCGACCGCCAGCCACTCCAAGCAGGACGCGGTGCGCGCCTCCGGCGTCCAGCACGACCGGATCGCCTCGTCCCGGGACCTGTCGTTCCGGGAGAAGTTCCTGGAGGTCACCGGTGGGGCGGGTGTGGACGTCGTACTGAACGCCCTGGCCGGGGAGTTCATCGACGCCTCGCTGGACCTGTTGCCCCGGGGCGGCCGGTTCCTGGAGATGGGCAAGGCCGACATCCGTACGCCGGAATCGGTGGCCGAGGCCCGCCCCGGCGTCCGCTACGTCTCCTTCGACCTCCTCGAAGCCGGTCCCGACCGGATCCAGGAGATGTTGTGTGAGTTGGTGTCCCTGTTCGAGCGGGGTGTGTTGCGGCATTCTCCGGTGCGGACGTGGGATGTGCGTCGGGGTGCGGAGGCGTTCCGGTTCCTGCGTGAGGGCCGGAATGTGGGCAAGGTCGTGCTGACTGTTCCCGCGCCGCTCGATCCCGAGGGCTCGGTCCTGATCACGGGTGGTACGGGTGGTCTGGGTGCGTCGTTCGCTGAGCATTTCGTGCGTGAGTACGGTGCGCGGCATCTGGTGCTGGTGAGCCGCCGCGGCATGGCGGCCGACGGCGTAAGGGAACTGGTCGGCGAGCTTGAGGCGTCAGGCGCCCAGGTGCGGGTGGAGGCGTGCGACGTCGGTGACCGGGAGCAGTTGGCCGGGTTGATCGGTTCGTTGGAGCGTCCGCTCGGTGCGGTGGTGCACGCGGCGGGTGTGCTGGATGACGGTGTGATCGAGTCGTTGACGGCGGAGCAGGTGGAGCGGGTGCTGCGGCCGAAGGTCGACGCGGCGATGCACCTGCATGAGCTGACCGCGGGCATGGACCTGTCGGCGTTCGTGCTGTTCTCCTCGGTCGCGGCGTTGATCGGTAGTCCGGGGCAGGGGAACTACGCTGCGGCGAACGCGGTGTTGGACGCGTTGGCGGCGGCGCGGCGTGCGGCAGGGTTGCCGGGGACGTCGTTGGCGTGGGGCTTGTGGGCCACGGCTGGCGGTATGGCTGGCGGACTGGGTGAGGCGGAGATCGCCCGGCTGGAGCGTATGGGTACCGCGGCACTGCCGACCGAGGTCGGTCTGGAACTGTTCGACCGGGCTCGGTGGGTGGACGCGGCGGTGCAGGTTCCCGTCCTGCTGGACCTGAGTGTGCTGCGGTCGCAGGCACGGGCCGGACTGCTCGCACCACTGTTCCGCGGACTGGTGCGCACACGGACACGGCAGACAGACGGCGGTGCTGGGGAGGGTTCCCTGGCGCAGCGCCTGGCGGGCGTGTCACAGGATGACCGCGAGCGGGTGGTGGTCGAGGTCGTGGTGGCGCAGGTCGCGGCGGTGCTGGGGCACGCGTCGGCGTCGGCGGTGGATCCGCAGCGTGCGTTCCGGGAGTTGGGTATCGACTCCCTGGGCGCGGTGGAACTGCGGAACCGGCTGACCCAGGCGACGGGGCTGCGGCTGCCGACCACCCTGGTCTTCGACCACCCCACCCCCACCGCCATCGCCCACCTCCTCCTCGACGAGATGGGCGGTGACGAACAGGCCGTACCCGCAGCCGAGACCACCGAGGACAGCGGTACGCTCGGTGCCCTCCTGCGGCACGCGCACACCGCGGGCGCCATGGCCGAGGCGGTGCCCCTGCTGACCGGGGCGGCCCGGTTCCGGCCGACGTTCGCGTCGGCGGCCGACCTGGCCGGTGACACCTACGTCGTGCCGCTGGCGTCGGGAACTGAGCAGACGAAGATCGTCTGTGTGCCGTCCTTCGTGGTCGGTTCGAGCCCGCACCAGTTCATGCGGTTCGCCGACGCCTTCGACGGCGAACGGGACGTGTACGCCTGCACGCTGCCCGGGTTCCGGGACGCCGAGCCCGCCCCCGGGACGTGGGACGCGGCGATCGAGGTGCTGGCGGAGTCGATCGCCCAGGCGGTCGGCGACGCGCCGTTCGTCCTCGTCGGCTACTCGACCGGCGGTGTCCTCGCCCACTCCCTCGCCGCCCGGTTCGAGGCGACCGGGGTGCGACCGGCCGGTGTCGTCATGATCGACACGCCGATGCCGGAGACCGAGGCGGAGACCAACAGCGTCTTCACGTCGGTGATGACGCAGATCCTCGGCCGCGAGTCGCAGCCAGGCGCGATCAGCGACACCGACTGGCTGGCGATGGGCGCCTACATGCGCCTGCTGGCCGCGCACACGCCGACCCCCGTCACCGCTCGCAGCCTGATGATCCGCGCCGACGTCTCGCTGGACGGGAACGCCTGGCCGACGTGGAACACCGCCGACACCGACGTGAAGGTCGCCGCGGACCACTTCGCCCTTGTCGAGGCGCAGGCCGCCGAAACCGCCGAGGTCACCCGTCAGTGGCTGCGGCACACCGACCCGGAGCAGACCAAGTGAGTTCCCCTCAGAAGAACGGAGAAAGACCGGACATGGACAACTCTCAGGCGGGCCAGGCGGCTCGCTGCCCCGTCGACCACGGCGGTGCCAGCGGGACGGACGCCGTCATACCCGCCACCGCACTGCCGGGGTCGAAGCAGCACGCGGTGATCCAGCTGTTCAAGTACTGGACGCGTCCCCAGCAGTACATCGAGGAGTGCCGCAAGGAGTACGGCCCCCGGTTCCAGGTCAGCATCCGGCTCCCTCCGCGCGCCGTGTACGTGCTGACCACCCCTGACGACGTCAAGGCCATGTTCACCGCGCCCGCCGACGTGCTGCACACCGGCAAGGGCTCGGCCACCATCGAGAAGTACACCGGTCAGTCCGGGCTCGCCTGGCTCGACGAGGACGCGCACAAGAAGCGGCGCAAGGCCATGATGCCCAGCTACCACGGCGCGGCGCTGGAGCGGATCGCGACGGCCATCCCGCAGATGGCCGAGCGGGACGTCGCCCTCTGGCCCCGCGACAGGCCCGTCGAGCTGCACTCCCACATCCACGGGTTCACCATGCACGTGATCCGTGAGGTGATCTACGGGCCCCAGGTGCCCAAGCGCTGGGACGAACTGCACGCGCTGCTGCTGGAGATGATGCGGTTCAACAACGGCCCGGCCTCGCCGATGCTGCTGCACAAGATGCCGCCGCGGCTGTTCAGGGCCCTGCGGGCGACCCGGCCGCTGGGCCTGGACCGCTTCCTGAAGCTCCGCGACCAGACCGACGCGCTGATCTACGAGACCATCGAGGAGCACCGCGCGTCCGGCCACCGCGGCGACGACCTGCTCTCCACCCTGCTCGGCATCACCCACGAGGACGGCTCGCCGCTGACCGACAGCGAGATCCGCGACGAGATGACGACCATCTTCCTGGCCGGTACGGAGACCACGGCGGCGGCGATCGCCTGGTCGTTCGTGTACCTGGCCCGCCACAAGGACGTCACCGAGCGGCTGCGCGAGGAGATCGCGCGCGGGGAGGACGCCTATCTGACGGCCGTGATCAACGAGGTGCTGCGGCTGCGTCCGTCGATCCCGCAGATCATCGTCCGCGAGGTGAAGAAGCCGATCGAGATCGGCGGTGTGCGCTACGAGCCGGGCCAGCACCTGTGGGCGAGCGCCTTCCTGCTCAACCGTGACCCGAACCTCTACGAGGAGCCGGACGCGTTCCGGCCCGAGCGGTTCCTCGACGTCAAGCCCGGTGTCTACTCGTGGATCCCGTTCGGCGGCGGGCGTATCCGCTGTCTTGGCGACCGGATCGCCCTGCTGGAGATGAAGGCCGTACTCCGCGAGGTGCTGACCCGGTGCGAGCTGCACGTGTCCGACCCCGAGCCGCAGCGGGCCCGCAGCCGGATCGTGGTGAACGTACCGGCCGACTTCGCCCGTGTGGAACTGCGCGACCGGGTGCCCAGCCTGGTGGGGGAGGGCCGCGGATGAACCCCCTGCTGCTTCCCCTCGTCGCCGCGCAGGGCCTGTGGGTGCGCGCCAGGACCGAGGTGCTGCCGCCCGCCGCCGGCCCGGCCACCGGCACCGTCGCCGAGGACGCCGCGGGCCCGCCGATGCGGATCGCCGTAGTGGGGGAGTCCACGGCGGCGGGTTGCGGGGTCGCCACGCACGACGAGGGCTTCCCCGGCAGCCTCGCGCGGGCCCTCGCCGCCTCGTACGGCTGCCCCGTCACCTGGGAGGTGGTCGGCCGCTACGGTGCCACCGGACGCCGCGTCCGCTACCAGCTGCTGCCGCAGCTCGGCGAGGGCTACGATCTGGCGGTGCTGCTCGCGGGCGCCAACGATGTCCTCGGCCGGCGCAGTCCCGACCAGTGGGCGGAGGACCTCGCGGCGATCGTCGACGACCTGACGCGGCGGGCCGGGTCCGTCGTGGTGGTGGGGACGCCGCCGTTCGCGGACTTCCCCTCGCTGCCCGGCGCGCTCGCCCGGTTCTGCGCCGAGGGCGCGGCGGGCCTGGACCGGGCCTCGCAGCGGGTCTGCGCCGAGCGACCGCAGGTGGCCTGGATCAACTCGACCGACATCATGCGGATCACCGGGGACTTCTTCGCGCGGGACGGGTTCCACCCGTCCGCACACGGCTACCGCCAGTGGGCCCAGGCGGTCGCCGACCACGCGTGTGCCGAACGCCGTACCGACCCGAGGTGACCGCCGTGACCGAGAGGAGCTGCCGCGTATGCCGCCACCGTTGAGTGGGACGACGCCTCGGCGGGGATGGAGCATCGCCGTCGTCCTCACCGGCGTGTTCGTCTCCTCGCTGGACCTGTTCATCGTCAACATCGCGTTCCCCGACCTGGAGAGCGCGTTCCCGTCGGCTGGTCTGAGCGATCTGTCGTGGGTGCTCAGCGCCTACGCGATCACGTTCGCCGCGTTCCTCGCCCCGGCCGGACGATGGGCGGACAGGTCCGGGCGCAAACGCGCCTACCTGGCGGGCCTCGTCCTGTTCACGCTGGCGTCGGCCGCCTGCGCCGCGGCCCCCTCGCTGGGCGCCCTGGTGGCCGCGCGCACGCTGCAGGCCGTCGGTGGCGGCCTGATGCTGCCCAGCTCGCTGGGGCTGCTGCTGCCGCTGTTCCCGCCGCACAAGCGGGGCGCGGCGGTCGGCCTGTGGTCGGCGATGGGTGGCGCGGCGGCCGCTCTCGGTCCGCCGGTCGGCGGCCTCCTCGTCCAGGCGGGCTGGCAGTGGGTGTTCCTCGTCAACCTCCCCATCGGCGTGGCCGCCTGCGCGGTCGGGGTGTGGGCGCTGCGCGAGATCCGCGAGGAGTCCAGCACGTCCCCCGACGTGCTGGGCGCCGTCGTCCTCGCGGTCACCGTGGGCGCCATCGTGGCGGCCATCGTGCAGGGGGAGAGCTGGGGGTGGACCAGCGGTCGGGTCCTGGGCATGTTCGCGGTGGGCGCGTTGGGCGTGGTGTTCAGTGCGGTACGGGCCGTCCGGCACCCGGCCCCGGTCATCGAACCGGCGATCCTGCGCATCCGGGCCGTGGCGCTGGCCAACGTGGCGACCATCCTGTTCTTCGCCGGTTTCGGTGCCATGATCCTCGCCTCGGTCCTGTTCCTGACGGGCCTGTGGCACCACTCGGTGCTGCGGTCCGGCCTGGAGATCGCGCCCGGCCCGGTCATGGCGGCGGTGTGCGCCGTGCCCGGCGGCCTCCTCGCCACCAAGTACGGCAACTACGTGGTGGGTTTCGCGGGCAGTGTCCTGTTCGCGGCGGGCGGTGTGCTGTGGGCGACCGCGACGGCCACCGACGTGGCCTACGCGAGCGCGTTCCTGCCCGCGGGCGTCATCGCGGGGATCGGCGCGGGGCTGGCCCTGCCGAGCCTGTCCGGCGCCGCGACCCTGCCGCTGCCCCCGGAGCGCTTCGCCACCGGCACGGCCATGGTGTCCATGTGCCGCCAGGTCGGACTCGCCCTGGGCGCGGCGGTCGTGGCGGCCGTACTGGGCACCCGCCCGGACCTGGCAGCCTTCCACACCGCCTACTTCTTCATGGCGACCTGCGGCCTCCTCGGCGGCCTGGCCCTCCTCGGCATCCGCGACACCACCTCCCGCCGGGTCCCGGCCAACGTGGCCCAGGGGGTGACTCCCCCCTGAGCCGACCTGAACCCGGCAGCCGGACGTGCCCGAAGGACCGCGACGGAACCCCCTCCATCGCGGCCTTCGGGCGGGCCCGGGGGTGAGGCGAACGGGGATGCGTCTGCGGGGATGGTCGGTCTGGTCCGGCATGGCGCTGCGGACTCCGCGGCGGCGCAGGTGGGCACGGTCTCCGTGGCAGGCAGGGCATGTCGGTTCGTATAGGGTCGCCAGGGCGCTGATAAGGGGGGACCACATGGGTGACGTACCGAAGCGACGGCCGGCCCTGAGACGGCTCGCGATCGCGGCCCTCGGCTTGATGACGCTCGCCGTTTCCGGCTGGCTCCTGAGTGACGTAGTCGGCGCCGACTACCCGCGGCGGCCTGTCTGGGACCTGGGAAGTGCGGGGCCCTGGGTCGCTTCGTACGCGCGTGCCATCGCCACCGGCTCCTGGATGGCGGCGCGTGTCTGCCTGATACTGACCGTCCTGCTCCTGGCGCTGGAGTCCCCCTCGCTGCTCGCGGGCGCGGTGCGCAGGGTCACCCGGCGGGCAGGCCGCCCGATGGGTTGACTCGGCCTTTCCGTGACCGTGCTGGTCCGGTCGAGGAAGATGCCGAGAGGCGGCCCCCGCGCCTCAGGTTTGGCGCGACGCCGGTCCACGAGGAGGGTTCGTGACGGGGACCCGTGGGGGTCCCTTCCTCGGCAAGGCGGGCTCGCATCCCGCGGTCGCCGGACGTGCCGGTCCTTCGGCCGAGGGAGTGCCCCGCGGGTAGCTGTGTCACCACCCGCTGGGACGACACACCTGCGGCAGGTGGGAAAAGTCCCCACCGGCACCTCCCGCACCACCGTCGCTCAGTCCCGGGCCGTCAACCGCGTCCCGCGATGTCCTCGCTGGTCCGGGAACCGAACGTCGCGACCTTGCGGACGGCGATGACCGCGGCGGCTGCCAGGATGCTGTCCCAGGAGACGTCGCCCGCCAGCCGGATCAGCCCCGCGGCGGTCAGGAAGTCCAGGAGTACGGGCAGCGCGTGGCCGATGCGGCGCGTCGTCGCGTAGACCGCGACGGCGACGGCGAGTCCCGCGCCGGTCACCAGGAGCGCCGCCGCGGTGAGGAGCCCGGTCACAGGCCGCGCTGGCCCTGGTCCGCCGTGGACTTGCCGGGGAACGGGTCCCCGGCGAGTTCCGCCCGCTCCTGGGCGATCTCCCGACCGAGGAAGAAGTTGAGTGCCGTACGGATGGCGGCGATGGCGGCCAGCTGGCCGATCTCCGTGAAGCTCGGCGCCACCGCGGTCCGCAGCACGTCACCGGCGAGCTGGAACTCCAGCCCGAGGGCCAGGAACCGCCCCAGCGTCAGCCGGATGCGGTTGAAGCCGTGGGTCTGCCCCCGGTCGCGTGCCAGCGTCGCCGTGAACCGGGCGAAGGCCCATACGGCCCCGACGAAGATGATCAGCGCGCCAGCCGTTTCGACCAGCCGCACCAGCACACCGATCGCGTCGCGCAGGTCCGACTCGGGCAGGAGCTCCACGGAGAGGATCATGTGGGGCGGTTACCCGGTGCTCCCTGATCCACCTCCCCGGGGCCGCGCGGCACCCTCGAACAGAGCAGTGGAGCTGGCGCGGGCACCCGCCGACGTGGCGCATTACGGGCGTTGACCGGCTTGGCCGGCCCATGTCACCGTCAAGCGTCCGGCCGGGCGCGCCGGTTCGGGCTCCGGGAGGGGAGTGGCGATGACCATGGGTGGACCGAGACGGGGGGTGGCGGCTGCCGCGGCCGTGACGGCGGTGGTGATCGCGTTGTCCGCCGCGGGGCCCGGGGTGGCCGCGGCGAGCGCGCCGCCGGACGCCGCCGGGACGTTCGTGACGGCGGGCGCCCTGAGCGATCCGACCCCCGAGGAGCAGGAACAGCTGCGGGAGATCGCGGGTGCGATCTGGAGCCCGGAACTCGCCGCCGGGTGGAACATGAACTCCGAGGTCGCCGACGTCCTGTCGACCGCCACCGGTGAGATCCTCCGGTGCAGCGAGGCCTTCTCCCTCGTGCCGCGCCCGCCCGGGTTCGTTCCCGGGCTGGGTTACCTGGTGAGCTACTGGAAGAACCTGCGCGACTATTTCCTCGCCGTGAAGGACAACCGGTCCTACCGGGTCTGCGTGGTCTCCGTCGCCGCCAACTACCGCACGGCGATCGAGATGGCCTCCATGGGCATCTGAGCCGGTGCCACACCCCGGGCGGCGGCCGGTGGCGCTGCCGCAGCTGGCGGGGGGCCCTCACCAGACCGAAGCCGAGGTCGGCCATCCAGTCCCACAGTTCCGGTCCAGCTCCCTGTGCTCCGTCCACCGCTCCTCCGACCGCTGCACCGCCGTCGAACCCTACGCCTGCGCCGGGGAGTACGAGGCCGCCCTGGCCGCCCTGGAGAAGGCCCGCGACCTGCTCGGGGAGCCGGAAGCGGGGGAGCGGGACCGCGCCGGTGAATGGGCGGAGTGCGTCCGTCTCGCGGGTGCCGTGGAGGGCGTCTACCTGGAACGCCGCGCCCCCGCCCTGGCCCGCCTCGACGTGGCGGTGGCCCGGCTGACCGCCCTCGGCCACACCGAGGGGACCGGACCGCTGACGGCCCTGGCGGCCGAACTGCGCGACGCCAGGTGACCGCCGCGCGGGGGCGCTCCGCCCGCGGCGACGTCAGATCGTCCAGCCGCGGAGCGCCTCCGCGACGGCCTGCACGGGCACCCGGGTCTCGCGGACCTTCCTGACCAGGTCGGACAGGGCGCCGTAGGGCGGGTCGATGCCCTGCCCGGCCTGGTCCATGTACTGGGCGGCGACGAACGCGGCGAAGAGGCTGTTGTGGTGCGGCAGCGGTTCGAGGCGCACGATGCTGTGCAGGAGCGCCGCCGCACGCCACGCGGTGTCCGGGTGGGACGTGGCGAGGGTCGGCATCCGCGTCCGGTGCCGGGCGACGGCCGCCACCAGCGCGGAGTAGTCGGTGACCGACAGGTCCTCGGTGCCGAGCGCGGCCTCCTGGACGTCCAGGAGCCAGGGGACGTCGACGTACAGGATGTCGCTCATCAGGCGGCCGTGGCCCCCTCGCCCCGCTGCGCCGGGGGCACCTCGTCGGGGAACGCCTCGTCGAACTCGGCCCGCAGCCGGTCCGCCCAGGAGACGGCACCGGAGACGAACCGCTTGCGCTGCATCTCGCGCACGCCGAGGTCGTGCAGGTACTGCTTGAGGCTCTTGCCCTCGGCCGCGGCGGCCGCGCGCACGCCTTCCATTTCCTCGTCGGTGAAGGTCACGTTGAGCGATGGCATACCGGGAGGGTACCTACCCGGTACCCGCCGTCGCGACCCGGTGCGCCGGGCAGCCACACCGTGACGACGAGACCGCCGGTCGGGCGCGGGGCGAGCCGGAGGGCCCCGCCGTGCGCGCGGACGACGCTCCGCACGATGGCGAGACCGAGGCCGACCCCGGCGTGCTCGTCGGTACGCACCCGCTCCGCCCCGCGCTGGAACGGCTCGGTCAGGGTCGGCACCAGCTCCGGCGCGAGCGGCCGGCCGGTGTTCTCGACCCGCAGCACGCTCGTGTCGCCGTACGCCTCCGTGCGCACCGTCACCGTCCCGTCGGCCGGGAGGTTGTGGACGACGGCGTTCTGCACGAGGTTCGTCAGCATCCGCTCCAGCAGCTCCGCGGAACCGCTGGTCCGGGCGGCGCCGCCGGTGACGTCGAGCGTGATCCGGCGCTGCTCGGCGAGCGGGAGCAGTGTCTCGCACACCTCCTCGGCGACCAGGGAGAGGTCGACGTCCTCGCGGGTGAGGTTCCCGCGCTCGCCCCGGCTGAGCAGCAGCAGGGCCTCCGTGAGGTCGATCGCCCGCGTGTTGACCGCGTACAGCCGCTCGATGAGTTCGCCCCGGTCCCGCGTGGGGTCCTCGCGGGCCACGTCGAGGAGCGTCCGGGAGATCGCCAGCGGGGTGCGCAGTTCGTGGGAGGCGTTCGCGGCGAACCGCCGCTGCTCCGCGACATGGGACTCCAGCTGTTCGAGCATGGTGTCGAACGCGTCGGACAGTTCACGGAACTCGTCCTGGCGGCCCGCCATCCGGATCCGGTGGGACAGCGAACCGCTCCCCGCCCGGCGTGCCGCGTCGGTGATCCGGCCGAGCGGGGCGAGCATCCGCCCGGCGAGGAGCCATCCGCCGACGAGGCCGAACGCGAGCAGGAACGCCATCGCCACGGCCGCCGCGGGCCCGAAGGTGTGGATGAGGAGGTAGCGGTTGGGTGAGACCCCGAGGAGGCCTTGCGAGTTGTCGGGCACGTAGCGCAGCAGGTACATCCACACCACGGCCAGCAGCAGCGCGCCCGCGACCATGAGGAACCCCGCGTAGCTGAGGGTCAGCTTCAGCCGGGCGCTGAGCCCCGGCCGCCTAGTCACGGTCACCGCCGGTCCCGTCGGCGTCGATGCGGTAGCCGACCCCCGGCACCGTGGCGATGACCCACGGCTCGCCGAGCCGTTTGCGCAGCGCCGACACGGTGATCCGCACGGCGTTGGTCAGCGGGTCGGCGTGCGCGTCCCACGCCCGCTCCAGCAGCTCCTCGGCGCTGACGACCCCGCCCTCGGCGGCGACCAGCACCTCAAGCACCGCGAACTGCTTGCGGGTGAGCGCCACGTACCGTCCGTCGCGGAACACCTCCCGGCGGAACGGGTCGACCCGCAGCCCCGCGATCTCCCGGACCGGGGGCCGGGCGTAGGCGCGCCTGCGGTCGAGCGCCCGCAGCCGCAGCACCAGCTCCCGCAGGTCGA
This sequence comes from Streptomyces sp. NPDC006997, assembly GCF_040635175.1. Taxonomy (NCBI): domain Bacteria; kingdom Bacillati; phylum Actinomycetota; class Actinomycetes; order Kitasatosporales; family Streptomycetaceae; genus Streptomyces; species Streptomyces sp. NPDC006997. The sequence goes on along the minus strand of NZ_JBEYHH010000035.1, from coordinate 56,717 downwards.
ACGGCTTGGTGAGGTAGTCGTCGGCGCCCAGCTCGAACCCGGACGCCTTGTCGTCGATCCGGTCGGCGGCGGTGAGCATCAGGATCGGGATGCCGCTGCCGGAGTCGACGATGCGCCGGGCGACCTCGTCACCGGAGGGGCCGGGGATGTCACGGTCCAGGACCGCGAGGTCGTAGGAGTGGACGCCGAGCATCTCCAGGGCCGAGTCGCCGTCGCTCGCGATGTCGGCGGCGATCGCCTCCAGCCGCAGTCCGTCCCGGACGGCCTCGGCCAGGTAGGGCTCGTCCTCCACGATCAGTACGCGCATGGGCGCAGCCTAGGCAGCGCGGCATATCGCCGACGTATGCGCACGCTGCCTCCCCCCCTACGCCGCGGGTGCCAGCGCCGGACGGTCCCGGTCCGAGGGCGCCGGTGCCTGCCGGCCCCGCCACCAGCGGCGCGACGCCAGCCCGGCCAGTACGGCACCGGCGGCGTTGACCAGCACGTCGTCCACGGACGACACCCGGTCGAGCTGGAACACGTACTGCGCGGTCTCCACCAGCACCGAGCAGCCCGCCCCGAGCGCGAGCACCCGCGGCACGGACGCCAGCGCCGCCCACCGCACCGGCCCGAAGAACCCCAGCGACGCGAAGACCAGCAGGTTGCCGACGATGCCGAGCGGCCCCATCACCAGCAGGTCCCGCAGCGGCACCAGACTCACCCGGGCAGGGGCCACCCCCGGCTGGGCGCCCGGCATCAACGTCAGCCACACGAACGGCACCGTCCCGTGCACCATGCCCACCTCGGCCAGCGACATCCGCCACGCCCCGGCGACACCGGCGGCGCGCCGACGCCGCGCCAGCGCCCACGCCAGCAGCACGGCCAGCGGCACCGAGGCCAGCGTGACCAGCACCACCCCGTTGAACGTGTCGAGGCAGCCGTGCCACCGCCCGGCCACACAGGTGGGGGCGGCCATGAAGAGCGCTCGCCGCATGACGAACAGGACGACTGCCGGGCCGAGGACCATCACACTGAGCAGCACGGTCCCACGCGCACGGCGGACCGCCGCCGCCACTGATCTGTTGTGGTTCATGCCCCCATTGCAGACGGCGCCCGGTTGCGACGGCGTATGCGGTTTCCGATACGCCCGCGATACCCGCCCGGCCCGGACCCTCGGTTCAGGAGCCCCGGCACCGGCGCAGCCGCTCGTTGTGCCAGGCCACGGCGCGGCGGATGTCGGGTTCGTGCAGACCGGTGCGGCAGCCGAGCTGCTCCAGGGTGAGCACCGGCGGGCCGGAGGTCAGCGCCCGGGTGATCTTCGCCGCCCAGAGCTCCTCCTCGACGAAGGGCCGCCGCCGGTACGTCTCCCGCAGGGCCTCCAGATGCGCCTCGCAGCAGGCCGTCAGACGGCGTGTCCCGTCGAACCGGTCATGGGTGGGGTGGGTGGCGGAGGAGTCGGGCGCGTACCCGGTCACCGCCTCGCTCTCCGGGAAGGCGGCGGCACACAGGTCGCACAGCTCCAGACGGCTCACCGCGCTCACGCGGGCCGCCTTCCGGCGTCTCCGTCCCCACATCGGTGCTCCCTCCGGGGACGCTCAGCGCAGGGCCTGGTAGACCGAGGCGGTGGTGAGGCCGTAGGCGAGGTGCGGCACCACGTCGGACGCCCACGACGACCCGCTCCACGACGTCGGGTCGGTCACGCCCAGCGCGGTCGCCGGGCCGTCGCTGCCCGCCATGGCGGCGATGCCGAGCAGCGGGGTGGCCGCCCACGCGGGCAGGGCGCCGTCCCGGCGGCGGCTCAGCAGGCCGTACGCCGCGCCGACGCCGAGGCCCGTCACGTAACCGAGGAGCGTGCCGACGGCCTGCTCGCGGTTCGACCTGGACTCCTCGTCGCCGAGTTCCACCCCGGTGCGCTCGACGAGCCGGTCCGCGACCTGGGTGGGCACGTCGCTGGAGCCCCGGCCGCGCAGCAGCATGTCGCCGTAGGTCACGACGTTGAGGGCGACGGTGCCCGCGGCGCCTGCGAGCAGACCCTTCGTGACGGTCCTCATGGGTGTCCTCCTGGAGGTGCGGACGGGGCGGCGTCCGGGCCGGGTGCCCGCCGGTGCCGGGCCCGAAAACGACCGGAGCGGCAGGACCCGCGCCACGGCGGACGCCGTGGGTCGGTCCACGGCCGGTTCGGTCCTGCCGGGCGGGGTACCTCGGGCACGTTGTGATGATTCACCGAACGACGGGCGTCGGCCACCGGTGGACGGCGAGCGTCAGAAAGGCGGAACCATGCGGGACCGTCCGGCCTCCCCCGGCACCCTGCCCCCGTCCGTCTCCCGGGCCGCGTTCGCGGGCGGGCTGCGCGACCTGGTCAGCATGGGCCTCGTCGCGGTGGCGGTGTGGCTGTTCCTGGGCGGCTGGGTGCTGGCCTACCCGTCCGGCGACCCCACCAACGACGCCCGCCTGACCGAGACCGTGGTGTGCGTGGTCGTGCTGATCACGGCGGTCACCCGGCTGGTCAGGCCCTCCGGCCTCCCCTCCGACCTGGTGCTCCTCGCCGCCGGCGGGTGGCTGGTCGCGGCGCCCTTCGCGCTGGGCTACGGCGACACCCCCGTGGCCGACGCCGCCCGCTACAACGACGTCGCCCTGGGCGGCGTGATCGTCCTGGCGGCCCTGGTGTCCATGGCGCTGCGCTCCGCCGCCCGCCGCCGGCGGGACGTTTCATCCGCCGGTTCCCGAGGCACCCCAGGCTCGCAATGACCCACCGCTCGTTCAGGAGAAGCCCATGAGCCAAGTCGCCGACTACGTACTGCAACGTCTGACCGAGTGGGGCGTCCAGCGCGTGTACGGCTATCCGGGCGACGGCATCAACGGCCTGCTGAGTGCCTTCGACCGGGCCGACGGGAGCCCGGAGTTCATCCAGGCCCGGCACGAGGAGATGGCGGCGTTCATGGCGTGCGCGCACGCCAAGTTCACCGGTGAGGTCGGCTGCTGCACGGCGACGTCGGGTCCCGGGGCCGTACACCTGCTCAACGGTCTCTACGACGCCAAGCTGGACCACCAGCCGGTCGTGGCCGTCGTCGGCCAGCAGAAGCGGCTCTCGCTCGGCGCCCACTACCAGCAGGAAGTGGACCTGGAGAGGCTGTTCGCGGACGTCTCCGAGTACTGCCAGATGGTCGTGCACCCGGGGCAGGCCCGGCACGTGATCGACCGGGCCTTCAAGACCGCGCTGACCACGCGCGGGGTGGCCACCGTCATCATCCCGAACGACATCCAGGAGGAGGACGCCCAGCCGTCCCCGCCGAAGAAGCACGGCTCGGTCTTCTCCAGCGTCGGCTGGAGCCGCCCGCGCGTCCTGCCGGACCCGGACGAGGTGCGCCGGGCCGCCGACATCCTCAACGAGGGCGACAAGGTCGCCATGCTCGTCGGACAGGGCGCCGCCGTGGCCGAGGCCGAGGTCGTGGAAGCGGCCGAACTGCTCGGCGCGGGCGTCGCCAAGGCCCTGCTGGGCCGCGAGGTGCTCCCGGACGACCTGCCGTTCGTCACCGGCCCCATCGGGCTGCTCGGCAGCAAGCCGAGCGACGAGATGATCCGCGGCTGCGACACCCTGTTCATGATCGGCAGCAGCTTCCCGTACGCGGAGTGGCTGCCCGACGAAGGGCAGGCGAGGGGCGTCGAGATCGACATCGACGGACGGATGATCGGCATCCGCTACCCCATGGAGGCGCACCTCGTCGGGGACGCCAAGGAGACCCTGAAGGCGCTGATCCCGCTGCTGCGGCGCAAGGAGGACCGGTCCTGGCGGGAGAAGATCGAGAAGGGCGTCGCGGAGTGGAACGACCTGTGTGAGCGCTGGGCCTCCCAGCACTTCGGCGGCGTCATCAACCCGCAGGCGGTCGCCGCGGAACTCTCGCCCCGGCTCCCGGACGGCGTCATCCTGACCGCCGACTCCGGCTCCGGCACCAACTGGTGGGCCCGGCACATCAAGCTCCGCGACGGGATGCAGGCGTCGCTGTCGGGGACCCTGGCGACGATGGGCCCGGGAACGCCGTACGCCATCGCCGCGCGGTTCGCCTACCCGGACCGCCCGGTCATCGCGTTCGTCGGGGACGGCGCGTTCCAGATGAACGGCATGAACGAGATGATCACCGTGAAGCGGTACCTGGACCGGCTCTCCGGTCCGGCGCCGTTCGTGTTCTGCGTCTTCAACAACCAGGACCTCAACCAGGTCACCTGGGAGCAGCGCGCCATGTCCGGCGACCCCAAGTACCCCGGCTCGCAGGACATCCCCGACATCCCCTACGCGTCCTACGCGGAGCTGATCGGCCTCAAGGGCATCCTGTGCGACGACCCGAAGAAGATCGGGGCCGCCTGGGACGAGGCGCTCGCCTCCGACGTGCCGGTGGTCCTGGAGTTCAAGGTGGACTCCGAGATCGCGCCCATCCCGCCGCACATCATGGCCGAGCAGGGCAAGAAGGCGGCCAAGGCGGCCCTGCACGACCCCGAGAAGGCGGGGATCGCGGGCAAGGGAATGCGCCAGAAGCTCACCCAGTACGCCGAACACCTGCCGGGCCGGGGGAAGTCATGACGGCACGGCACCAGGACGGCGAGCACCCCGAGGTCGTGGTGGTGACCGGCGGCAGCGGCGGCGTCGGCCGCGCCACCGCCCGCGCCTTCGCCGCGCGCGGCGCCCGGGTCGCCCTGCTCGCCCGGGGCGAACGGGGCCTGGACGCGGCGGCCCGCGACGTCCGGGAGGCGGGCGGCCAGGCGCTGCCCCTGGCCGTGGACGTCGCCGACCCGGAGGCCGTCGACGCGGCGGCCGACCGCGTCGAGCGGGAGCTGGGCCCGATCGACACCTGGGTGAACGCGGCCTTCTCCACCGTCTTCGCCCCCGTCCAGGAGGTACGCCCGCAGGAGTGGCGGCGCGCCACGGAGGTGACGTACCTCGGCTTCGTCTACGGCACCCAGGCGGCCCTCAGGCGGATGGTGCCGCGCGACCGGGGCACCATCGTCCAGGTCGGCTCGGCGCTGGCCTACCGCGCCGTCCCCCTCCAGGCCGTGTACTGCGGGGCCAAGCACGCCATCAAGGGGTTCACCGAGTCACTGCGTTGCGAACTGCTCCACGAGGGCAGCGGGGTACGGGTCACCATGGCCCAGCTGCCCGGTGTGAACACGCCGCAGTTCTCCTGGGTGCTGGCCAAGCTCTCCCGGCACCCGCGCCCCGTGGCGCCGGTGTACCAGCCGGAGGTCGCCGCGCGGGGCATCCTGTACGCCGCCGACCACCCCCGGCGGCGTGAGCACTGGATCGGCGGCTCCACCGTCGCCACCCTGCTCGGGCAGCGCGTCGCCGCCGGGCTTCTGGACCGCTACCTGGCCCGCACGGCGTACGACTCCCAGATGACCGACGAACCCGTCGACCCCGACCGTCCGGTGAACCTGTGGGAACCCGTCGACGGCGCCGACGGCCGGGACCACGGCGCGCACGGCGTCTTCGACGACGAGGCGCACGGCCGCAGCGTCCAGCTGTGGCTGTCCCGCCACCGCGCGCCCCTGGCGGTGGGCGCGGCCGTGGCCTCGGGCGCCGGGACCGTGCTGGCCGCCGGACTGCGCTCCCGTCATCACGGCAGCGGACCGGTGCCGTCGCTGAGGCGGACCGCGCACTCCAGCAGGAGGGCGTGGACGAACGCCTGGGGCAGGTTGCCCCTCAGCTGACGCTGCCGCACGTCGTACTCCTCGGCGAACAGCCCGGGCGGCCCGCAGGCGGCCCGGGTCCGCTCGAACCAGCGGAACGCGCCGACGCGGTCGCCGAGGCGGTGGGTGGCCAGCGCCATGTGGAAACCGCACAGCAGGAAGGCGCCCTCCTCGTCGCCGAGGGGGGCGTCGTGCTCGAAGCGGTACAGGTAGCCGTCCCGCGCCAGCCGTTCCTCGACGCGGGCGCGGGTGCGCGCGGCGCTCGGCTCGTCGCCGGACGTGCAGCCGCGGGCCAGCGGCACCAGCAGCGCAGCCTCGGGTCCGTCGTCGTCGGCGGCCCGGCGCCAGTACCCGTCCGGGTGCAGACAGCGTGCGCGGGTCTCCTTGAGGACGGCGTCGGCGGTCTCCGCGCAGCGGCGGCCGTCCGCGCCGGGCAGCACCTCCGCGATCCGGCGCAGTCCGCACACCACGCTGAGCCGGGAGTGCGTCCACCAGCGCTCCTCCAGCTCCCACAGCCCCGCGTCCGGCTCCCGCCAGCGCCGCTGTACGGCCTCGACGGCGACCCGCGCCGCCCGCACCGTGTCCGCGTCGAGCCGGTCGTGGCGGGCCGCCGCCGCGAACAGTTGCAGCACCTCGCCGAAGGTGTCGAGCTGGAACTGCCGGGCGGCCCGGTTGCCGAGCCGGTTGCCGCCGCCCGGGTAGCCGGGCAGCGGCAGCTCGCGCTCCGGGGGCGTCGGCCCGCCGGTGACGGTGTAGGCGGGCCGCAGGTCGTCGCCGTCGGCGAGGACCCGCTCGGTGGTGAACCGGACGGCGGAGTCGAGGAGTTCGTGCGGCCCGTGCGCGGCGACGGCCAGGCCCGCGTAGCACTGGTCGCGCAGCCAGGCGAAGCGGTAGTCGTAGTTGCGGCCGGCGTTGGCGCGCTCCGGCAGGGACGTCGTGGCGGCGGCGACCATGCCGCCCGCGCCGCTGGTCAGTCCCCGCAGGACTGCGTAGGCGTGCCGCGCGTCGCGAGGGGCGACCAGGTCGGAGCAGTCCGGTACGGCGCGCCGCCACTCCCGCTCGGTGGCCCGCCACAGCGCGGCCGGGTCGAGCCGGTCCACGGGCTCGGCGCCGGTGTCCGTGGACAGCTCCAGCACCAGGTCGTGTTCCTCCCCCTCGGCCAGGCGGAACTCACCGCGCAGCCCGTCCCGGGGGTCCCACGTCGCCTGTGCGGCCCCGGCCAGCCGCATCCGCAGCCCCGGCCCGGCGGCCGTCCACAGCCCCTCGCGCAGACGGGGCTCCCGCATCCGGTGGGCGCCGAACCCCGGGCGGGGGTCCAGCTCGAGGCGGAGCGGCGCCCCGCCGCGCACGGCCCGCATCCGGCGCAGCAGACGCAGCCGGTCCGGGGCGGCGGGCAGGGCCAGCGCGTCGCGGCACTCGACCACGGCGTCGGCGGTCACCCAGCGGTGCACCCGGATCAGGGTGCCCTCCTCGTAGGCGCCGCCCCACACGTGCCAGCGGTCGGCGGGCCGCACCGCGAAGTGCCCGGGAGCGCCGACCAGCGCGGAGAACACCGCCTCACTGTGCCAGCGCGGGGCGCACAGCCACACCACCCTCCCGTCCGGGCCCACGACCGCCCCGCGCTCGCCGTCGGCGAGGACGGCGTAGTCCCGCAGCACCCAGGGCGGAGCGGTCCCCGGGTGGGCGTCCGGCATGTCGGCTCTCTCGTTCATGCGGGCGGAGTGTCCCGCCCGGGCGGCCGGAAACCGCCGGGCCAGCAGCGGGAACCCCTCCGGACGCCGGTCCGCGACGGTGACGCGGGCGGGTCCGGCGGCGCCCCGGCACGCTCGCCGCGCCACGAGGCCGCCGCGAAGGCGGAGGCCACGCACAGGTCCGTCAGGGCCGCCGCGCGCCAGCGGTCACCGCGCAGGGCCAGGGCGGCCATGCTCGCGGCGTGCACCGCGTCGGGCACCGCGGCCCAGGCCGGGGGCAGCGTGCCGCGGGCGGTGACGGCAGCCTGGAGCAGGTGGCGTACGCCGAGCACCCGCGCGACGGCGGCACCGGTCCCGTCCTTAGGGGTCGCCGGGCAGCGGCGCAGGAGGGCACGCGGGAACAGGACGAGGGCGGTTCCCCACCCGACACGGGCGGCCTGGACGAACGGCATCGGGGTCACCTCACGCGGGGGGCGATTGTCTCGGTCGGGTGGGCGGGGGCGGTCTCCCGCGCGGGGTCGCCGCCGTCCGTCCGGCTGCCGACCACCTCGGCGGTCACCGCGTCGACGTCGTAGGTGCGGGTGCGCCGTGGGTCGATGGCGGCCACGGTGACGGACCAGACGGCGCGGTTCTCCCGGTCCCTGGCCAGCCGGACGCCGGTCACCTTGCCGTAGTGGGGGTCGTGGACGGCGCCGGCCGCCGCCTTCTCGACCGCGTCCTCCGGCAGCACCTCGGCGTCCGAGACGAGTCCGGCCGTACGGGTCCGCTCCGCGGGCGGCCGGTCGGCCGGTTCGGTGGGGCCCAGCACGTCGCCCAGCGACGCGTCGACCCGGACCACGCGCAGGCTGTCGTCGGGAGCGACCACCTCCGCACGCCAGACCGGCTGCGCGGTGGCGCCGTCGCGCAGCCCGACCGCGTACAGCTTGGCGCCGGGAACCTCGGCGAGCGCCTTGCGCACGGCACGGTCGTAGGTGGCGTCGACCTGCCGGAGCACCTCGGGGCGGTGGGCGGGCGGGGGACCGTCGCACGCGGCCACCAGCACACCGGTGGTGAGGAGCAGCGGCGCGACGGATCTCCACCCGCGGCGGTCGACGAGGGGCCGCCTGCTGGTGCGAGCCATGCGCGTCTGCCTTCCGCTCGGGTGCGCGTTCCGCGGGGGTGCTTCGCCGAGGCGGGGCGGCGGCCGGGCCACCGCCGCGGAGGGAGTGACGCGGCTGGGCGCGGTTGCCGCCGTCCGGCGCCCCGCACGCCGCCGTACGGGGTCTCCGACGGACGACGGCACGGCGGCGCCCGCGCGACGGGGGGCCGGTCGGGCGCGCGGCGGACGCCGCCCCGGACCACCCGCGGGCCCGGCCGCCGTGGCCCGGCGCACGGGCACCGCCCGGCGCGCGGGGCAGCGGTCCATGGGCTGGCGTCGCGGACGCCGCGCGGGCGCCGCCGTCGGACGTGCCGGGGGCGGCGTTCGGCGCCGGGGCGTCGCGCCGGGCGGGGAGGCGGCCGGCGGGGGAGTGGCGGACGCCCGCCGGGGGAGTCCTCCGCGGCTGCTCGCCGGTGCGCGGCGGTTCGGTCGTCAGCAGGGCCTCGCGCAGGCGGTCGTAGCACTGCCGGAGGATGCGGGAGATCTGCATCTGGGAGACGCCGACGGCGTCCGCGATCTGCTGCTGGGTCTGTTCCTCGTAGAACCGCAGACGGAGGATCCGCTGGTCGCGGGGTGGCAGGAGCCGTACCACGGCGGTCAGGGCCGCGTGGTCGACGACGCGGTCGAGAGCGGGGTCCTCGGCGCCGACGAGGGCGGCGAGCGGGGGGCCGTCCTCCTGGTCCACCGGTGTGTCCAGGGACCGCGGGCGGCACTCGTGCACCGCCCGCAGCGTGGCGCGCACCCGCTGGTGGTCGAGGCCCGCGTGCCGCGCGATCTGCTCGCTGGTCGGCGTCCGGCCGCCGTTCCGCTGCTCCAGTTCCTCGACGCTTCGGAAGACCTGGCCGCTCGCCTCGTACAGCGGGCGCGGCAGCCGCACGGCGGGTGTGCGGTCGCGCAGGTGCCGCCGCAGCTCCCCGGTGACCTTGGGCAGCGCGTACGACAGGAACGCGTGGCCCAGCGCGGGGTCGTAGCCGTCGACGGCCTTGATCAGACCGAGGACGGCGATCTGGGCGAGATCGTCGGCATCCTCTCCGCGGCGCCGGTAGCGGCGCGCCACGCGGCGGGCGAACGGCAGCAGCAGCCGGATCACCCGGTCCCGCAGGGCGGCCCGCCGCGCGCCGGGAGGCTGGGCCGACATCTCGCGCAGCAGCGCGTCGAGGTCGTCCGAGGTGGGCCCCGGCGGGGCGGCGCCGTTCGACGTCCGAGGCTGGTCGGTGGCTGGGGAGCGCATGAGCCTTCGTGGGGGACGGGGACTTATGGCGGCGGAAGAACAGATCTGGGGGACGGAAGGACAAATCGCGTCATGGAGTGACCCTCCATGCGCACTCCGAAACATCCGGTCACCCGAAGCCACGGAAGTCGTAGGCCACCGGAGTGACCCGGAACCGCCCCCGCGGGTCCGGCCATGCGGGTGGGGGAGCCCTCCGGGACCGTTTGAACGTCGGCAGCCCGGTCACCCGCTGGTGTCGTCAGAGACGTGTCCCAGGGAGTACGAACATGAGGCTGGTCGCCGATCCCGCACCGCGCCGCCCGTCCGGTCCGCCGGAGCGGCGCGCGTGACCGCCGCGGGCGCGCGGCTCGACGGGTGCCGGGTCGAGTCGGTCGACGTGCACGCCTTCGAGGTGCCCACCGACGGACCGGACGGCACCGAGCAGGACGGGACGCTGGAGTGGGACTCCACGACCCTGGTCCTGGTGCGGGCGCACGCCAGAGGCCGCACCGGCCTCGGCTACACCTACGGGGACGTGTCGGTGGCCTCCTTCGTCGCGTCGAAGCTGGCCCCGCTCGTGACGGGCCAGGACGTGTCCGCGCCCCCGGCGGCGTGGCACCGCGCGGGCCGGGCGATCCGCAACGCCGGGCGGCCCGGCGTGGGCGCGATGGCGCGCAGCGCGGTCGACATCGCGCTGTGGGACCTCAAGGCCCGGCTGCTGGACCTGCCGCTCACGCACCTCCTGCCCGCCTACCACGACCGGGTCCCGGTGTACGGCAGCGGCGGCTTCACCAACTACCCCGTCGGCCGTCTCGCCGAGCAGCTCGCCGGTTGGGTGGAACAGGGCGTCGGGCGAGTGAAGGTGAAGACCTCCCGCGACCCGGAGGCGGACCCGCGGCGGCTGACCGCCGTACGCGAGGCGATCGGTGACCGGCCGGAGCTGTTCGCCGACGCCAACGGAGCCCTCGCCCGCAAGGAGGCCCTGTACTGGGCCCGCCGGTTCCACGAGGAGTGGGACGTGCGCTGGTTCGAGGAACCCGTCAGCTCCGGGGACCTGGAGGGGCTGCGCCTGCTGCGCGAGCGGGGCCCGGAGCGGCTGGAGGTCGCGGCGGGGGAGTACGCCTTCACCGCCACGGACTTCGTGAACCTGCTGGAGCCGCCCGCCGTGGACTGCCTCCAGGCCGACGTCACCCGCTGCGGCGGCATCACCGGCGTCCTGGAGGTGGGCGGTCTGACCGCCGCCCGGCACATCGACCTGTCCGCGCACTGCGCCCCGGCCGTCTCGGCGCACGCCTTCTGCGCGGTGCGCCGACTGCGGCACCTGGAGTACTTCCACGACCACGTCCGCCTGGAGGGGTTGCTGTTCGACGGCACCCTCGCCCCGGACGGGGGAGCCCTGCGGCCCGACCCGGGCCGCCCGGGACTGGGCCTGGACGTCCGGTGGGCCGATGCCGAGCCCTACCGCGTGTACGGATCGCGACCGGCCTGACCGGGTCGCGACGCGAAGGAGAGATGGAGAGCCGATGGCGAAGGCAGCACGGCACGCGACGCGTGACATCCCGGCCAAGACGCACCCGGGGATCGCCGGGCCGCCACGGGCCCGGCAGACCCTGGACGTCGGCGCCCTGGAGCGCGCGCTGCGCAAGGCGGTCAAGGGCGAGGTCCGCTTCGACACCGCCTCGCTGGGCCTCTACGCGCAGGACGCGTCCAACTTCCGGCAGGTCCCGGTCGGCGTCGTCGTCCCGCGCTCCGTGGACGACGTCGTGGCCGTGCACCGGGTCTGCCACCGCTTCGGGGCGCCGGTCCTCAACCGCGGCGGCGGCACCAGCCTGTCCGGCGAGACCGTCAACGAGGCCGTGGTCATCGACCACTCCAAGTACCTCACCGCCATCGGCGAGACGGACGCGGACCGCCGCCTGGTCACCTGCGAGACCGGCGTCATCAACGAGGACCTCAACCGCCACACCGGCCGTCACGGCCTGGTCTTCGGCCCCGACCCGTCCTCCCACTCCCGCTGCGCGATCGGCGGGAACATCGGCAACAACTCCTGCGGCATCCATTCCGTGCAGTCCCAGCTCTACGGCCCCGGCCCGCGCACCAGCGACAACGTCGACGCCCTGGAGATCGTCACCTACGACGGCGCCCGTTTCTGGGTCGGCGTCGACGAGGAGGACCAGCTCGACGCGATCATCGCCGAGGGCGGCCGCAAGGGCGAGATCTACGCGGCGCTGCGCGACCTGCGGGACCGGTACGCCGACACCATCCGGGCGACCTTCCGCTCCGAGACACAGGTGCCGCGCCGGGTCTCCGGCTACAACCTCGACGAACTGCTCCCCGAGCGCGGCTTCAACGTCGCCCGCGCCCTGGTCGGTACCGAGAGCACCTGCGCGACCGTGCTGCGCGCCCGGCTGAAGCTGACCCCCGCGATGCTGGAGCGCACCACCGTCGTGGTCGAGTACGAGGAACTCGCCGACGCCGCCGAACACTGCCTGGAGATCATCGAGCGGTTCCGGCCGATCGGTCTGGAGGCCCTCGACCACGAGCTGATCCGCAGCCAGCAGCTCGGCGGCATGAACGTCGAGGACATCGAGGAGCTGCCACGGGTCGGCGGCGGCGCGTGGCTGGTCACCCAGTTCGGCGCCGACACCGCCGAGGAGGCGGTCTCCCAGGCCCACGCGTTCGTCCGCTGGCTCACCGACGACAAGGGCTACGCCCCGGACCGGGTGCGCGTCGCCAGGAGCCAGCAGGAGGGCGGCACCAGCGAGCACCTGTGGGCGATCCGGGAGAGCGGCCTCGGCGCCACCGCGTTCCCGCCCGACGGCCGCGACCACTGGCCCGGCTGGGAGGACTCCGCCGTACCGCCGGACCGGATCGGCGCGTACGTGCGCAAGCTGCGCGAGGTCATGGACCGGCACGGCATCACCGGCGCCATGTACGGCCACTTCGGCCAGGGCTGCATCCACTCCCGCCTCAGCTTCGACCTGCGGACCGCCGACGGCCTGGCCACCTACCGCGCCTTCATGGAGGAGGCCGCCGACCTGTGCGTCGGCATGGGCGGCTCGGTCTCCGGCGAGCACGGCGACGGACAGCAGCGCGGCGAACTGCTGGAGAAGCAGTACGGGCCCGAACTGGTCCGGGCGTTCCGCGAGTTCAAGGCGGTGTGGGACCCGGAGTGGAAGATGAACCCGGGCAAGGTCGTCGACGCCTACCGCATGGACGAGAACCTCAAGCTCGGCACCGACTACAACCCGCCGCGCCCCGAGGTGAAGTTCGCCTACGAGGAGGACGGCGGCGACTTCGCGCACGCCACCCTCCGCTGCGTCGGCATCGGCAAGTGCCGCGTCCCGGAAGCCCAGACCACCATGTGCCCCAGCTACCAGGTCACCCGCGAGGAGAAGCACACCACCCGCGGCCGGGCCCGGCTGCTGTACGAGATGCTCAAGGGCGACGTCATCAAGGACGGCTGGCAGTCGAAGGAGGTGTACGACGCCCTCGACCTGTGCCTGTCCTGCAAGGGCTGCACCAACGACTGCCCCGTCAACGTCGACATGCCGACCTACAAGGCGGAGTTCCTGCACCACCACTTCAAGTCGGCCCGCCGCCGGCGCCCCCGCCACGCCTACGCCTTCGGCTTCATCGACCAGGCCGCCCGGCTCGCCTCCCGCATCCCCGAGGTGGCCAACCTCGCCACCCACACCCCGGGCCTGGCGTACCTCGCGAAGCTGGTCGCGGGCATCGACCGCCGCCGCCCGCTGCCCCGTTTCGCGCCGATGAGCCTCCAGGAGTGGTTCGCCCGGCGCGGCGGCACCGCCAACCCCTCCGGCCGCCCGGTCGTGCTGTTCCCGGACACCTTCAACAACTACTTCCACACCGGCGTCGGCGTGGCCTGCGTCGAGGCGATCGAGGCGGCGGGCTGGCGCGTCATCATGCCCGAACGGCACGTCTGCTGCGGACGGCCGCTGTACGACTACGGCTTCCTGGACGCCGCCGAACGCTATCTGCGCCACGTCCTGGACGAACTCCGGCCCCACCTGCGGGCGGGCGTGCCGGTCGTCGGCATGGAGCCGAGCTGTCTGGCCGTCTTCAAGGACGAACTGCCCAAGCTGCTGCCGCACGACGACGACGCCCGGCGCCTGGTTCAGTGCGCCCACCACTTCGCCGAGTTCTTCCAGAGCTTCGGCATCCAGCCCCCCGCCCTCGACGGCGGCGGCGAGGCCCTGCTGTGGGGCCACTGCCACCAGCGCGCCACCGGAGGCATGACGCCCGACCAGCAGGTGCTGGAGAAGATGGGCATGGAGGTGCGCAACCTCCAGGGCGGCTGCTGCGGCCTCGCCGGTTCCTGGGGCTTCGAGGACGGCAAGTACGGCATCTCCATGGACTGCGGCGAACAGGCCCTGCTGCCCGCCGTCCGCGCCGCCGACGAGGACACCCTGGTCGTCGCGGACGGGTTCTCCTGCAAGACGCAGATCAAGGACGCGGGCACCGGACGCCACGCCCTGCACCTCGCCGAGGTGATGAAACGGGCCCGGGACCGCACGGACGGGCCCACGCCCCGCCCGGCCCCGCCGCTGCGGGAACGCGCGCGTCGGGTCGCCGCCGCCGGAGCCCTCGGCGCCGCCGTCACCGCGCTCGGCGTGCGCGCGGCGCGCCGGACGGGGGGCGGCGGCTGACGGGGCGCCCGCGGCGCAGTGTGTCTGCGCCCAGGCCACCCAAGCTGCCCGTAATGTCCGGATAGCTCTGCTCGGAAGGGCGCAACGCCCGGCACGGTTCCGCCCGACAGGTGGAGGAGGAGGCGCGAAGTGCGGCAACGTCACATCTTCGGCGAGGTGTTCACGGTCGAGTCGATCATCGCCGGGGTGGTGTTCGCCGTCGTCCTCGCCCTGTTCCTCTACGCACTGCTGCGCCGCCGGGCGACACGGCGCGTGACCCCGTCCGAGCGCGCCGAACGGCCCCGGCTGGAGGCGTACTACGTCGGCGGCCTGGCCGCGTTCGCCGTGTTCCTCATCGCGTGGACCGCCTGGCAGAACAACCGGGAGCACACGGCCGCCGGCTCCGGGCGGCCCGTACGCGTGGACGTGTCCTCCTTCCAGTGGTGCTGGGCCTTCGCCTACCCCCAGGCAGCCGACCGGCGCGGCGTCTCCGGCACCTGCCGGGAGGGCGACGTGCCCACCCTCGTCGTACCGACCGGCCGCCCGGTGGAGCTGCGGCTGACCTCACGGGACGTCATCCACTCGCTGTGGGTGCCGGAACTCCGCTACAAGATGGACGCCTTCCCCGACCACGTGAACTCCTTCACCCTCACCCTGGACAAGGAGGGCCGCTGGCTCGGCAAGTGCGCCGAGTTCTGCGGGATGCGCCACCACGTCATGAACTTCTGGATCAAGGCCGTCTCCCCCGAGGAGTACGACGACTGGCTCCAAGGCCAGCAGGACGGCGCGGGCCGGGGAGCCGCCGTATGACCGTCGCGCCCCCCGCCACCGAGGAGACCACCGGCGGACGCCCGGTGTCGCCGGGCGGCTGGCTGGGCTGGATCACCAGCACCGACCACAAACGCATCGGCGTCCTCACCACCGCCACCTCCCTCGTCCTGATGCTGGCCACGGGCACCCTCGCCCTGACCATGCGCGCCCAACTGGCGCAGCCCGCACAGCACCTGGTGAGCACCCACACCTACGACCAGCTGTTCACCATCCACGGCTCCGGCATGATCTACATGGTCGTCACGCCGTTCGCGCTCGGCATGGGCCTGTACCTGGTGCCCCTCCAGATCGGCGCACCGGGAATCGCCATGCCCCGTACGACCCTGCTGGGGTACTGGCTCTACGCGCTCGGCGCGCTGGTCATGCTGGCGGGCTTCGCCACCCCCCGGGGAGCCGCCACCAGCGGCTGGTTCTCGTACCCGCCCCTGGCCGACAGCGTCAACTCACCGGGGCTGGGCGGCGACCTGTGGATCGCGGGCGTCTTCCTGGCCACCACCGGCACCATCATCCTGGGCTGGGCGGTGCTGTGGACCGTGCTGCGCAGGCGGGCGCGGGGCATGACGATGCTGCGTCTGCCCGTCTTCTGCTGGTCGATGGTCGTCTCCTGCCTGATGGTCATCGGCGCCTTCCCCGCCCTCCTCGCCGCCCTCGGCCTGCTCGCCGCCGGACGCGCCGACCCGTCGGTCTTCGACGCGAACGTGTGGAACATCGGCTACCAGCACCTGTTCTGGTTCTACGGCCACCCCGTCGTCTACGTCATGTTCTTCCCCTACCTCGCCGCGGTGGTGGAGGTGCTCGCCGTCTTCTCCGGGCGCCGCTTCTTCGGCTACAAGGGGACTGTCCTGTCGCTGCTGGTCTTCGCCGCGCTGTCCATGAGCGTGTGGGGCCACCACATGTTCGCCACCGGTCAGGCGGCCAACGACTACTACTCCCTGACGTCCCTCGCCCTGCTCGTGCCCGCGGGCGTCGAGTACTTCGCGATGCTCGGCACCATCGTCGGCGGACGGCTGCGGCTCACCCCGCCGATGCTGTTCGCCCTCGCCTTCATCCCGCAGTTCCTGGTCGGCGGCCTCACCGGCATCATGGTCGGCACCCCGGTGATCGACTACCACGTCACCGACAGCTACTTCGTCGTGGCCCACCTGCACTACGTGCTCTTCGCGGGCAGCGCCTTCGGACTCTTCGCCGCCGTCTACTTCTGGTTCCCGAAGGTCACCGGCGTGATGCTCGGCCACGGCATGAGCCGCCTGCACTTCTGGCTGCTGGTGATCGGCACCAACCTGACCTTCCTGCCCATGTTCGCCCTCGGCTACCGCGGGATGCCGCGCCGCGTCTCGACGTACGCGGAGTTCGAGGGGTTCGGCTGGCTCAACCTGCTCTCCAGCATCGGGGCCGCCTTCCTCGCCGCGGCGATGGTCGCGTTCGCCGTCAACGTGCTGTGGACGCTGCGCGCCCGGGCCCTCGGCTCCGCGGAGCGGGCACCGGACGACCCCTGGGGCGGCCACACCCTGGAGTGGGCCACCACCTCGCCCCCGCCCCGGCTGAACTTCCCCGCGGACCGCCCCCTGCCGCCCGTCACCAGCTTCGCCCCCCTGCTCGACCTGCGGCAGCGGCAGGCCGCCGAGACCGCCGCCGAGGGGAGCCGGGCGTGAGGCGCCACCAGTCCGCCGTGGTCGTGGCCGGATGGGCCCTGCTGAACGCCGTACTGCTGACCGTGCTGGCCGTCTACGGCGAGAACACGCTGGTGTACTGGCTGTGGGGCGGCGTCGTCCTGCTGCTGGCGCTGACCGCCGGACTCGTCCTGGTGTCCTCCCGCTCCGGCCCCGAACAGCACACCCGCTACCGGGTCCCCGACCGCGGCGCCGCCGCCGTACCGGCCGCCGCGTTCGGCTTCGTGCTCGTCGCGCTGGCGTTCGTCCACGGCTGGTGGCTGCTCGCCCTGGCCGGACCGCTGCTCGCCGTCGCCGCGGCCCTCGCCGTGCGCGGCACGACCGCCCGGGAGGAGTGAGCCCGCGTGGACCACCCCACCCACGGCACGGACCTGTGGCCCGTGGCCGCCATGGCCTGCTCGGGCCTGCTGCTGACCGTGGCCGTACCCGGCGTGGTACGGCTGCTGCGTCGGGCGCCGTGCTGGGAGCGGCTGAGCCTGCACCCCGGAGCCGCCCTGCCCCTGCTGGTCCTGGCGCACGCCTGGGTGGTGCTGGCCGACCTGTTGGCGTCGCTCCCCGCCGCGGTCACCCTCGTATCGGAACTGGCGCTGCTCTGGGCCGCGGTGCTGTTCTGGCTGCCCGTGGTGGCCCACACCCGGCACCGCCTCAGCGACCCCGGACAGTGCCTCTACCTCTTCCTCGCCGCGCCGCTGCTCGACCTCCCCGCCCTCGGCGTGATCGCGGCCGGGCACGCGGCGGAAGGTCTCGCCATGATCGTGGGCATGTTGCCGCTCGGCATCGCCGCGGCGGCCGTCACCTGGTCCTGGATCCACCGCGAGGAGCGCGGAGCCGCCGCCGTCGCCCTCCCGCTCACCCCGGAGGCAGCCCGGTCCCATGGCGGCTGACAGACTCCCGGACGTCGTCGTCCTCGACGTCAACGAAACCCTCACCGACATGTCCCCGCTCACCGCCCGCCCACGCACCGGGCGGCCGGGCTGGCGGAACTGGCCCGCCGCGCGGGCGCGGCCTGACCGCCGCCGCTCGGGGCGGCGGCAGGGGGTCACCCGTCCTCCTCGCCCTGCCCCTCCTCAGCGGGCCCGGCCCGCAGTGTCTCCACCTGCCGCCGCTGCCACGGGGTGGCGGGCATCTCCACCCGCCTGCCGAAGTACCACCGGCTGAGCGCGTTGCGGATCCGGTGCTTGCGGAAGAAGCGCCACACCTCCGTCCCGTGGGTGCGCGGCTCAGGCTCGGCGCGTACGAGGATCCGGTACGCCTCCTCCCGGGGCGGCGTCGTCCGGCGGCGCGGCGCGTAGCCGCCGTCCCCGGCGCGGACCACCTCCGCCGTGGGGCGTCCCTCCAGCAGGCGTCGGCGGTCGGCCGCCTGGAGGCCCAGACACGCCCGCTTCGTGACGTGGTAGGCCAGGAACGGCACCACGAACAGGGCGGTGCGCAGCGCGTAGTTCAGGAACTCCAGCGGAATCCCCAGCACGTAGGAGATGACGTCCTGGCCGCCCGTCAGCAGCAGCACCCCGTAGCAGCTGAGGGCGGCGACCCCCAGGCCGGTGCGGGTGGGCTGGTTGCGGGGGCGGTCGCACAGGTGCTGCTCGGGCACCGGTCCGGTCAGCCACCGTTCGACGTACGGATAGCCGTACAGCACGACGAAGAGCAGCGTCGGCAGCACGACCGCGGGCAGGAAGACGTCCCAGACGACGGTGTGCCCGGCCACGTTCGTCTCCGCGGCGGGCATCGTGCGCAGCGCGCCCTCCAGGAAGCCCACGTACCAGTCCGGCTGCGAGTCGAGCGAGACGTGGTCGGGCCGGTAGGGGCCGAACGACCAGATCGGGTTGATCTGGAGCAGCGCGCCCAGCACCGACAGCACGCCCGCCACCAGGAAGAACAGCCCCACCGACTTGGTGGTGTACTGCGGCACGAACGGCTTGCCGACCACGTTCCGGTTGGTCCGTCCGGGCCGGGCCCACTGGGTGTGCTTGTTGTAGATGATCAGCGCCAGGTGCACCGTGACCAGCGCGACCAGCAGGGCGGGCAACAGCAGGATGTGCGCCACGTACAGCCGCGGGATGATCTCGTCCCCCGGGAACTGGCCGCCGAAGAGGAAGAACGCCAGATAGGTCCCGACGACGGGGACCGACAGCACGATGCCGTGTGCCGTGCGCAGACCGGTGCCGGACAGCAGGTCGTCGGGGAGCGAGTAGCCGCAGAAGCCCTCCAGGATGGCCAGGAGGAACATCGTCACCCCGACCGTCCAGTTGGCCTCGCGCGGACGACGGAACGCGCCGGTGAGGAAGATCCGCATGAGGTGCACGCCGATCGCCGCGACGAAGACCAGCGCTCCCCAGTGGTGGATCTGACGGATCAGCAGGCCACCGCGCACGTCGAAGCTGATGTGCAGCACCGAGGAGTACGCCTCCGACACCAGCACACCCTGGAGCGGCACGTAGGAGCCCGTGTACGGGCGCTCCGCCATGTCGGGGTGGAAGAAGAACGTCAGGAAGACACCCGTCAGGACCAGCACCGCGAAGCTGTACAGCGCCAGCTCGCCCAGCAGGAACGACCAGTGGTCGGGGAACGCCTTGCGCAGGAACTTCCTCGCCGCGGAACTGACCGGCAGCCGCCGGTCGAGGACGCTCACCACGCGCTCCCCGGGCTGGGCCGAATTGCCGCCGTCAGCCACCGTCACGGTGCGTTCGCCCTCCTGCCGCGCGCTTCGGCGACCGCTGCGCGTGTGCGACCGCCGACTGCCTGTTGTCGAGCGTGGCACGGGTGCCCTCGGCGCGCGCGGCCGAAACGGCGTTGGGGGGACGGCGGGACACCACCCCTGCCGACACCGCGTCAGACGGTCGTGGCGTACGCCGCCTCGATGGCCGTGTCGACCCGCGCGTGCACCACCAGCCGGTGACCGCCCGTGTCGGGGTGTGCCTCCAGGAGCCGTCGCACGGGGGCGCTGTGGGTCGCCACGGACAGCAGGGCGCCGAGCCGGTCGCACGTCCGGTGGGCGCGCAGGACCGCGCAGACCGCCGCCTCGTGCGGGACGCGCTCGTCCAGGACGATGACGACGGGCCCCCGGGCGTAGGCGCGGACCAGGTCCTCGATCCCGGCCGACGGCGCCGCCCGCTCGGCCGCGGGACGACCGGGCGCGGGCCGCCGCGCACCGGTCGGTCCCCACCATCGGCGGTGATCCATGTCCCGGCTCCTTGATGACACCGGCTCCCTGTGGCAGACGGCGGCCGAGGCGGTGCCGCGCGGTTCAGACCGCGACCGGCGCCTTGATGGCCGGGTGGTGCCGGTAGTCGAGCACGCTCACGTCGGAGTAGGCGTAGTCGAAGAGCGAGTCGGCCCGCCGCAGCCGCAGCCGGGGAAAGCCGAACGGCGTGCGCGTGAGCTGCTCGGCCACCTGGTCGACGTGGTTGTCGTAGATGTGGCAGTCACCGCCGGTCCAGATGAAGTCACCCGGTTCGAGGTCCGCCTGCTGCGCCACCATGTGGGTGAGCAGGGCGTAGCTGGCGATGTTGAAGGGGACGCCGAGGAAAAGGTCCGCGCTGCGCTGGTACAGCTGGCAGGAGAGCCTGCCGTCCGCGACG
Source organism: Streptomyces sp. NPDC006997 (assembly GCF_040635175.1). NCBI lineage: Bacteria > Bacillati > Actinomycetota > Actinomycetes > Kitasatosporales > Streptomycetaceae > Streptomyces > Streptomyces sp. NPDC006997. The sequence continues at coordinate 36,292 of NZ_JBEYHH010000035.1, read as the reverse complement.
TGGAACTGGAACAGCGCGTGGCACGGCGCGAGCGCCATCGCGGGCAACTCGGCGACGTTCCACGCGGACACCAGCATCCGGCGGGAGTCCGGGTCTCGCCGCAGCGTGTCGAGTACGGTGCTGATCTGGTCGATGTGCGTACCGTCCGGCGCGGGCCAGGACCGCCACTGGGCGCCGTAGACCGGGCCGAGGTCGCCGTTCGCGTCGGCCCACTCGTCCCAGATGGTGACGCCGTGCTCGCGCAGCCACCGCACGTTGGAGTCGCCGCGCAGGAACCACAGCAACTCGTACACGACGGACTTCAGGTGCACCTTCTTCGTCGTGACCAGCGGGAAGCCCCGCGCGAGGTCGTAGCGCAGTTGGTGCCCGAAGACACTCCGGGTGCCGGTGCCCGTCCGGTCGCCCTTGGCGGTCCCGGACGTGAGCACGGTCCGCAGCAGGTCTTCGTACTGGGTGTCGGCCACGGTGGGCGAGTCTAACCGGCGGCCCGCGACGCCTGCGCCCCGCCGACCACGTCGTACCCCCGGAACAGCGGCGCTCGACGGGTGTCCGCTGGCCAGAGGCGGTCCAGGACGGCGGCGGAGGGCGGGAAGAGCAGCGTGGACGGGGGCACGGCGGCGCGGGCGAGCCACTCCCACCGCACGATCTTGTCGGGCTCGGTGACCCGCGCCGTCCCCGCCACGCCCTCGGCGACGGCCGCGGCCGTCACGCGTGTCAGTCCGTGCAGCCCGTCGACCAGCACCGCCAGCACCCGCACTCCGGACGGCGGTACGACCAGCCCGGTCTCCTCGGTCAGCTCCCGCGCCGCCGCCGTCTCGAAGTCCTCGCCCGCGTCCACCTTGCCGCCGGGCAGCTCCCACCGGCCGTCATGCGCCAGGCCCAGCAGGACCCGGCCCTCCCGGTCGAGGACGGCGACGCCGACTCCCGTCAGGCTGCTGGCGGCGGGACGCGCCCGCTCGGGACGCTCGGTGGTGTGTCGTGGCGTGTTCACGTGGGCCATTCCACCCCATCCCGCGTCCGGCGGTCACCAGAGCCGCGGCCGGGCCGTCTGGGCCGCGGACCGACCGGAAACCCGGCACGGGCCGGAAGCACACCCCTCGACGCCCGGAGGGACGGAGCAGGCAGGCCGTCGTGTGGCCCGGAGTCGGTGACATCCGGCTCGACAACGTGCCCGAGCCCCCCGTCAAGGACCCCGCACGACGCGATCGTACGAGTCACCGCCTCCGCGATGCGCGCTACCGACCTGCGGAGGCGACGCTCGTACGCGCGGCAGGCCGGTGTGGCCGGGTGGGCCCCGCCCCGCTCGCCTCCTGGCTGCGGTCACCTGGTGGACCCGGCGAGGACGGCGTCCAGCCGTCTGCCGAGGGCCGCCAGAGGCGGGCGGCTCACGGCGTCCCGGACTGACTGAGCACGCCGCGCGGGCCAGCGAGGGGTGTGCCGGGCCGAGCTGTTCCCGGCACGGAGCCGGGCGGGACCGTCCTGGTGTGGTGATCCGGTGCGGGCGCCAGGCGCAGACGGGCGCTGATCCACTTTCCCGTCCCGTTCACCGTGACGGCGACTCGGTCGCTGACCGTGTGCACCAGGTACAGTCCGTGGCCTCCCACGCGGTGCGGGTCGCGCGGGTTCACCGTCGGCGCTGTCGCCGAGGTGTCCCACACGCTGATCGTCAGGTCATCCGCAGACAACTCCAGGGTCATCGCGCAAGGGCCGGGCGCGTGTCGGACGGCGTTCGTGACCAGCTCGCTGACGACGAGTATCGCGTCGACAGCGAGGCCAGCGCGCAGGGGGCGGGGGGCGCTGGCTGGCAGGGCGCGGCCGAGGAAGGCGCGCAGGGTCTGACGAGCGTCCCCGGCGCGGGCCGCGCCGTCGGCCCAGACCGCGCCACAGCGCGGGGTGGGCTGCCTGTCGTCCCCCTGCTCATCCTCCGCCTGCTTCATAAGCGGGATGACCATACGTGCTCTTTCGTTGTGTCCGCCGCACCTGGGCGCTTTTCGCCTGGCGTTTACCCGGGTGACGCGTGCGCACACCGGGGACGGGCTCCCGAACCGCCGTCGCGTACGTCGTGGCAGGTGAGCCGCGTGGGCGCGGAGAGCATCCACCCGAACAGACCGCGGGCGGATGCCCAGCCGCCGCCCTCGCCTCTTCCAGGACGGAGGCTCCCGCCCGGCTGCCTCCGCACTCTCACGGCCCCCAACTCCCCGTACGGGGACCGCCGGGCGCGCCAAGCCGCCCGGCGGCCTCCTCGACTCCCGGGAGGACGGGGGTCAGGCGGGGTCGGTGCGGTCGGTGCGGACTCGCTGGGCGACGTCACGGAGTTTGATGTTGTGGTGCTGGGAGATGCGGCGCAGCACCTGGAAGGCGTCGTCCTCGCTCAGCCGGTGGCGTTCCATCAGGATGCCCATGGCCTCGCCGATGGCGTGCCGGGTCTCCATGGCGTGCTCAAGCTGGTCGATGGTGCGGGCGTCGGCCAGGGCGACGGCGGCGTGCGAGGCCAGCAGCCAGCCCGCGACCTCGATGTCCTCCCCGAACGTCCCGGGCTGACGGGCGTACAGGTTCAGCGCGCCGAAGTCCGCGTCGTCGGTGTAGAGCAGGACGCCGGTCATGCTCCCGACGCCCAGCTCACGGGCTCCCGAGGCGTACCGCTCCCAGGCGGGCTGCGGCTCGGTCAGGTCCGCGATCCGGTACACGCGCTGGCCCCCCTCACCGTGGGCGAGGTCGAAGCACGGGCCCTCGCCCAGCTCACCCTGGAGGCGGTCCGACTCACGCACCATGTCGCCGTGGGCGGCCAGGGTCACGGCCCGGCCCTTGCGCACCGCGAGGATGCCGGCCGCGTCGCAGCCGTCCACCAGCCTCACCGCGCTCGCCGCGATCTCGTCCAGCGTCGCCTGGACGGAATCCTGGGCCAGCAGGTTCCGCGCGAGCAGGGCCATCTGCTCGGCGTACTCACGCCACTTCACCGCTACCACCCACTCGATCGAGGTGCGGCCACCGTACCGCCGGGGTGCGTCTCCGGCCCTGCCGCGGCGCCGGGAGCGGGTCCGCCTGTGCGGCCGTACGGGACCCGCTTCACGTCGCGAGGGGTGTGCGCAGGGTGAACAGGACGACGTCGTCGTCGTTGTCGGCGGGGCGGACCCGGCGCAGTAGCCGGTCGGTGAAGAGGGGCAGGGGGCGGTGGACGAGGGCCGCGGCGTGTCGGCGCAGTCGGCGCAGGCCCTCGTCGAGGGACTGGCCGGGGGCTTCGATGAGGCCGTCGGTGTAGAGCAGGAGGGTCGATCCGGGCGGGAGCGGGGCGGTCGCGTCCGGCCGCACCTGCTCGGTTCCCGTGCCCAGGAGGATGCCGTGTCCGTCGGTGAGGTAGTGGGCCAGCCCCTCGTGGGTGACCAGCAGGGGCGGCGGATGGCCCGCGTTGGTCCAGGACAGGTGCCACCGGCCGTCGGCCGTCTTCTCGATCCGGCCGAAGACCAGGGTGGCCATCGGTACGTCGGCGATGTGCGTGACCGCCTGGTCGAGCCGCTCGACGATGCGGCTGGTCGGCTCCTGGTATGCCCAGGCGTAGGCGCGGAGCATGTTGCGCAGTTGGGCCATGCCCGCCGCGGCGTCCAGGTCGTGCCCGACGACGTCCCCCACGGCGAGGGCGGTGGCGCCGTCGGAGAGGGGGAAGGCGTCGTACCAGTCGCCGCCGACCTGGGAGGCGTCCGGCGCGGGCAGGTACCGGGCGGTCATCTGCAGACCGGGCACCTGCGGCAGCTGGGGGAGCAGATGGCGTTGCATGGTCTCGGCGATCGCGCGCTGGCGCTGGTAGAGACGCGCGTTGTCCAGGGCCAGACCGGCGCGGCGGGCGATGTCCTCCAGCAGGGCCAGGTCGGACGGGGTGAACGGCTCCGGCGTCTGGGAGCGGCCCAGCGTCACCGCGCCCAGGACCTCGCGGGTGCTGCGCAGGGGCGCGATGGCCGCGGAGTGGATGCCGGTGACCTCGAACAGGCGGCGCTGTTCGGCCGTGATGCCGGAGTCCGGTGGCTGCCGCTGGTAGGTCTGCGGGCTGGTGAGGGCGGAGGCTCTCCCGCGCAGGGCCCGCGACAGGGGCATCGAGGAGTCCACCGGCACCGGCGGCATCGGGCCCTGCAGGTCCTCGTGGTGCGTGACGGCACCGTCCTCGGCGTGGGCCACGACGGCCCGCCGCACCTCGTCCCGTTCGCGGATCAGGTCGACGACCACCCAGTCCGCCAGCCGTGGCACGACCAGGGACGTGAGCCGACGCACCGTCTCGTCGGCGTCCAGGGTCGAGGTCAGCCGCGTGGTCGTCTCGGCCAGCAGCGCCAGCCGCTCCAGCTCCGGCAGCGACCGCGCCACCTGCCGCGACTCAGTGGGGCGCGCGGCGGCTTCGACGACGTCGGGGCTGTGGAAGACGACCAGCGTCAGACCCCGGGAGTCACCGTGGCCCGGCAGGTCCAGGGGGCAGGTCAGCCAGGAGACGGGTAGCGCGCCGCCGTCCCCGCGGGTGAACCACTCCCGGTCGTCCTGGGCCGCCCGGCCCGCGAGGAACGCGGGCCGCATCGCGCACTGGGCCCTGGGCAGCGGCTGACCGTGCGCGTCGCGGTGCAGGAGATCGTGTGCGTCGCGGCCGACGAGGTCTGCGGCGGGCCGGGCGAGCAGGTGCTCGGCGAGCGCGTTGACGGCGATGATGCAGCCCTGCGCGTCCACCACGTAGGCCGCCACCCTGAGCGCGGCCAGGACCCCGGCGACCGTCCCTGGCGAGGGCTGGCCGGGAGCAGTGTTCGTGGCATCCGGTCCCGTCATCCCCGCGCCTCCTCGTCTGGTCGCCGGTCATCCCGCCCGCGTCCTGTTCCCGCGTCCTCTCTCGGATGCCCCGTGCACACCACGCAAGTCATCCCCACCATCCTCCACCGACGCACGGCCACCTCGACCGGGCGCCGCGCGTCCGCGCCGGTCCCCGCACCCGGCGTGAGCATCGCCTCCGCGCCGGGAAGCTCACCGGGCGTCGCCTCGAAGACGCCCAGGACGTGCGGTCGGCAGCCGCGGTGACGCACCACGAGCCCGGCCGGGACGCGCCGGTGCGGTACGCGCGACAGTGGTCCCCGCGCTGGTCCGGCAGCCGTGGCCACGCCCGGGGACTCCGCCGGGTCAGTGCCCCCACTCCTCGGGACCGCCGCCCCGCCACTCGATCAGTGAGGACTCGCGCACCCAGTCGTCGTCCACGTCCTCCAGGCCCGCCAGTCGCAGGAACTCGACGATGTCGAGCACGCCGTAGGCCATCCCGAGGAACTGGTCGTTGGCACGGACCCGCCGACCGTTGTCCCCGGCCGGCGGGTAGATCACGATGGGCTGCGCGGCTGCCATGCCACCACCCTGTGGCCCGGGCGGAGAGCGCGCATCCCGGCACCCGCCGCCTCAGGGGGTGGGCGCCCCGGCCGGGCCACCGCGGCGGTGATCGGTACGGGCGCGTGGTCCAGCGCCCACGGGGATCCGTCCCACGCGGGAGCGCCGCCCTCACCGCGCGCGCCCGGGCCGCTCACCTGGACGGGCGGGCGGCCCTGACGGGGGGCTGGGGCCCCGGTCAGCCGGACGCGGTCCCGACCCGCAACCGCACCTTGCCGCAGCGAGCCGTACACCGTGGCCTGCACGAGGACGACGGCCACCCACGGAGCCATCAAGGCCCATCGGATCGCCGAGCCACTCGCGGGCCACCAGCCAGACCAGCAGCGCCGCCGCCGCGGCCTTCAACGACTGCACGGCCAGATCCCGCTCCCGCCCTCGCCCCCGCCGGGCGGCACACGCGGCCCGCAGCACGGAACGGGCTTCGGCGCCGCTGGCGGAGGTCGCCCGACGCCACGGGAGCCCCCCCTGCCGAGGCCGTCGCCCGTCGCCGTGCCTGATAGCCGGAAAGGATCACCGGACCTGAGTATCCGCTGTTCAGGCGGTCATGCGGGGCGAGGCGGGGTGAGCTGGTGCCGCACGCGGTGTGACCGGCTCCTGGCTGTCAAGAGGGCGTTGGCCGATTCTCGCGTGGCCGATCTTTGGGCTTGTCTTGACCTTCCCTATACGACACCTTTGCTCGTGGTGCGCCGGGAAGTCTGGTCGGCAACGCGGTCCGTCATGGGCGGACGCCGGTATGCCGTCGACCAGGGTGGGGGCAGATGTTCCAGCGCGTCGCACGAGAGCTTCTTTCCGGACTGACCGTGGCGATAGTGGCGCTGCCACTCGCGATCGCCTTCGGCATCACCGCGACGGGCACGCCCGAGGGCGCGCTCGTCGGGCTGTACGGCGCGATCTTCGCGGGGCTGTTCGCCGCGCTGTTCGGCGGTACGCCCGCCCAGGTGACCGGTCCCACGGGGCCCATCACCGTCGTCGCGACGGGGGTCATCGCCGCGCACGGACTGGACGCCGCGTTCGTCGCGTTCACCATGGCCGGTGGCTTCCAGATCCTGTTCGGGCTGTGCGGGCTGGGCTCGCTCATCCGGTACATACCCCACCCGGTCGTGTCGGGGTTCATGGGCGGCATCGCGCTGATCATCATCCTGGGCGAGCTGGACCAGGTGCGGCGGAGCTTCCTGGTGGTGGCGGGCACGATCGGGCTCATGCTCGTCGCCGCCCGGGTGGTGCGGGTGGTCCCGGCGAGCCTGATCGCCCTCCTGCTCATCACCCCGGCGCTGCGGCTCACGGACTCCGCGCTCCGGGACGTGCGCCTCGGCCCGGTCACCCTCAGCGCGGGCGTCGACTACATAGGCCGAATACCGGAGGCGCTGCCCTCGATCGCCGTGCCCGACCTCGGCGGGTCGACGCTGCTCTCTCTGGTTCCGGCCGCGCTCAGCATCGCCCTGCTGGGCTCCATCGACTCGCTGCTGACCTCGGTCGTCATGGACAACATCACCGGCCGTCGGCACCGCAGCAACAAGGAACTGGTCGGGCAGGGCATCGGCAACGCCGTCAGCGGCCTGTTCGGCGGGCTCGCCAGCGCGGGCGCCACCGTCCGGTCCGTCGTCAACGTCCGGAGCGGGGGCCGTACCGCCTGGTCGGCCGCCGCGCACAGCGTCGTACTCCTCGTCCTCGTGGCCGGGCTGGGCGCCGCCGTGCAGTACATCCCCCTCGCCGTGCTGTCCGGGATCCTGATCCTCACCGCCGTTGGCATGTTCGACTGGGAGAGCCTGCGCAAGGTGCCGGTCTCGCCGTGGGGTGACGTCGTGGTGATGTTCGCGACGATGGTCATCACCGTGGTCCTCGACCTGACGGTGGCGGTCGCCGTGGGGGTGGGCGTGGCACTCGTCTTCCACGCGGTGCACGCGCGACGGCGCCGGGCCACCGTCGTACGGGTCGGCGACGGCGCCTACCGCGTGCAGGGGCCGCTGTCCTTCCTCGCCGTCGACCGGGTGTTCACCGCCCTGCGCGAGGACGACCAGCCCCGCCTCTCCGTGGACCTGCGGCACGTCGACCACATCGACCTGTCCGGGGCCAGGGCGCTGCTGACCTTCCTCGACCACGCGCACCGCAACGGCGTCGAGGTCGCCGTCGTGGACGTCCCGCCGCACGTACGGGACCGCGTGCTCGCCCTGGCCACCGCCGAACAGCGGACGCGGCTCGACGCCGCCCCCGGGAACAGGGCGGGGGAGACCGTCCACTGAACCGGCCGCTCCGGCGGCACCGCTCCCGCGCGTGCGTCACCCGGGCCGCACGGTCCCGTCCATGGCGAGCCCGGGGACGGTGGCCCCGGGACAGGGACGCGCGAGGGAGACGGCAGTCCCGCCAGGGGCCGCTGATCGGCCGAGAACGTGTACCCGCCGTCGGGGCAGGCGTGGTGCCCCGGGGGCCGGGGTTCGCTCGTCAGAGGACGGCCGGGAAGACGGCCGGGAGGGCAGCCGCCCTCGTCCCCGGTCCCTGGGCGCCGGTCGGTCAGGTGTCGCTGCCCGTCGTCACCGGATGCCGACCGGGGGCGTCCGTGTCGGCCGTCTGTTCGAGGCGGGAGCGTGCCCGGGTGGCGTAGGGCTCGTCGCCCAGCCGCACACACACGGTCAGGTCGGCCCGGCAGCCGGTGACGTCGCCGATCTCGGCACGGCAACCGGCGCGTTCCCAGAGCAGTTCGGCCCGGTCGGCGTCCGGCAGGTCGAGGGCGGCGGTGTAGTCGTGGATCGCGTCCCGCCAGTGCCCGGCCGCCCGGTGCACGTAACCGCGGTTGTAGAGCAGCGACGCGTTGGGCCCCACGAGTTCCAGGGCGCGGGTGAGGTCCGCGATCGCGTCGGGGGACCGTCCGCGGTCCTGCCAGATGACCGCCCTGTTGGCCAGCGCCTCGTACAGCGTCGGATCGAGTTCCAGCGCCGAGGTGAAGTCCCGCAGCGCGGCGTCGGCGTCGCCGTCCTCCAGGCTGAGCAGTCCGCGGGTGCACAACAGGTCGGCGCTGTCGGGGTGATGGGTGAGCCCGGCCGACACGTCCTCGCGGGCACCGGCCAGGTCACCGGACTCCAGCCGCAGGGAGGCACGGTTGACCCGTGCGCGCAGGTCGTCCGGCTCCAGCTCCAGCACGTAGCCGAAGTCACTCAGCGCACCCTCGATGTCGCCGGTCTCGGCCCGCAGATCGGCGCGGTTGTAGTGCGCCTCGGGGAACGGCGGGCTGATGTCCATGGCCGTCTGGTAGTCCGCGAGGGCCGCGTCGGTGTCGCCCAGCCGCCGGTACAGCGAGGCGCGGTCGAAGTAGTACTCGGGGTGGTTGGGGTCGGCGTCGATCACCTGGGAGATGTCGGCGATGCCCTCCTCCACCCGGCCGAGCGCGGCGCGTACCTGTCCGCGGTTGTGGAGCAGGACGGAGCGGTGCAGCAGGTGTTCGCCCGGCGCCAGCTCGGCGTCGAGCCGGGCCAGCCCCTCGGAGACCAGCCGTTCGGCTTCGGGGAGGTTGCCCAGGTGCATCTCGATCAGGGCCAGCCCGTTCTGCTGGAACACCGTCTGGAAGCTCTCCTGCGCGTCAGGGAGGTTCGCCGCCAACGCGATCGCGGTGTGCAGGTGCACACGGGCGGTGTGGTGGTTGCGGGCCTCGGGGCCGCGGTGCCGGGTGTAGATCATCCCGAGCGCGTAGTTGGAGAACAGGTGGACCATCGGCGTGGTGAACCGGCCGCGCAGGTCGAAGTAGATCTCCTCCGCCTCGTCCGTGTGCCCGAGGACGGCCAGCGAGTTGGTCAGCCTGGTACTGGCCAGGCAGTACGCCTGTTCGTCCCGCGCGGGGTCGGCCAGGGCCCGCGCCCGGCGGCCGAGGTCGATCGCGGCGTGGTAGAAGCCCATGTCCACGCAGTGGCCGGACGCCTCCAGCAGCGACCGCAGACCCGCGCCGCGCGGGTCGCTCCCGTGTTCGCGGTGGTAGGGGATGGCCCCGAGCCGGAAGGACCGCGACAGGGTCTCCTCCAGGACAGCGGCCCGCTCGTCGTGCAGGGCGGTCCGCAGCCCGGCGGGTGCGCTCTCGTAGGCGGCCCGTTCCTCGGCCACGTCGGACGTTCCGTCGGACTCCACGTAGGCGCGGACCAGGTCGGCGCTCTCCCGGACCCCGGCGGTGGTGTCGTCGGCGGCCGGGGCGTCGACGCGTACGGCGTGCCGGAGCAGGGCACTCGTCAGCTCGGCGGCGTGTTCGGGCAGGGGGCTTTCGGTGGTGCCGACGATGACGCGTAACCGGGCCGGGTCCGCGCGGCGCAGGAGAACGGCCAGGAGCTCCTGTTCGGTGGCGTCCGCGGCGTGGACCGCGTCGAAGCGGACGGCGACGGGTTGGCCGGCGACGGCGTCGGCGTAGGCGTTGAGGAACTCCACCATGCCGTGGACGAGCCGTCGGGTACGGCCGGGGCCGTAGAACCGGGTGCGCTCCTCGGGGACGGCCAGGGAGGTGAGCGTTTCCCGCGAGGGCTCCACGACCGCTTCCAGGCCGGGGGCCATCGACAGCAGTTCCACCTCATGGGCGTCGATCAGCGCGGGTGCGCCGGCCCGCACCTTCGGCACGATCCGGTTGAGCAGCGCGGCCGTGCCGGAGTACGGGCCGCGGCACCGGCGGTGACTGTTGACGGCGTGGAACTCCACGGTGCCGAGGGCGGGCAGGGCGAGGTCGCGCTCGCGACGCGTGGCACCGACGATCCACAGGTGCGCGGGTTGCTCGGTCATCAGGTCCGTTCCTGTTCTGCGGAGTTGGGGGAGGGGGCGCTGGTCGCCGGCCCGGACGGCGTGGAGGAAGCGGACGAACGCCGCTTGCCCCTGGAGCGGTCACGCAGGGCCACCACGCCTGCCATGCCGAACTGGGCGATGCCCAGCACCAGGAAGCCGAGCGTGTCCCAGAAGCCGGGGTCCGGCTGACCGGGGTGGTCCAGGCGGTCGGCCAGCAGGTGGACGAAGTGGGAGAGGGTGGGTACCGCGGTACCCACCGCGGTGGCCAGCATGACGAGCACACCTGTGGCGGCGAACGGTGCGTACCAGCGCGCGACCTGCCGGTCCCGGGCGGACCACTGCTCCTCGTCGGTCATGCGGTGTCGGACGCGCAGCAGGCGCCAGAAGGTGTTTCGGATGACCGCGCGGGTCGCGTCATGCAGGGCGACGCATCCGAGTGCGGTGGCGAAAACGTAATAGAGATCCGTGCGGAGGAACAGGTAGAACTGCCACACGAACCGTAGGGCCGTCACAAATGCCATAGCCACGGCGAAGCGGCCCAGTACCGAAAGCTGGCCGCCATTCACGGCTGAATCCACGGCAGCGGCACAGATCAGCAGGCAGAAAGAAACGGTATCGGCGACCATCCCGGCCAGGAAAGGTAGATAGCGTTTTCTTCGGGGAACGCCCAGGAGCCCGTTCAGCGTGGTCTCGAACACGACGAAATACAATCGGCGCCCGATACCCAGGCGGGAGGGGAGCCCGAGCCGCCGACCGGCCAGCGCGTGGAACGACTCATGCAGGAAGACCAGGGGGAGCTGCGCGACGATCAGCCCCACCTGCATCACGAGCAGTGAGCTGGTGAAGAACACGGACGTGGGCCGGGGGCGCAGCTCCGGTTGGCGCGCCAGCAGCGCGGCGCACACCACGAGGACCAGGGCGTAGACGGCCCAGGCGGGCGGGGAGAACAGGGCCCCGCCCAAGCGTCTGAAGCGCACCTCGGCGGCGGGCGCGGGGGCCGGTGCCGCGTCGTCCTGGCGGATGAACCCCAGGTCGGTCAGCGTCTCCAGGAAGTCGTCCATGTCCACGGGCTCGTGGTACGTCGCGGTGTACCACGCGGCGGCGTCGGCCACCGGCATCCCTTGGCTCAGACGCGCCAGCAGGGCCGCGCCGTCGGCGGGGAACAAGGCGTAGGAGTCGGTCCGCGGGCAGCCTATGAGGACGTCGTCCCCCTCGGGGACGAACGTGAGTTCATGGAAAGCGAGTGCTGTCGGCTGCCGTGTCTCCGTCATAGCGTCTCCGTGTCCTCTCGCCCTGGAACCTGACCGCCGCCTCCCGGACACGCGTGATCGTGGTGCCCGGAACCACGTGCTTCACGTGCTTCCGGGCACCACGTCTCGCGCATGTGCTAGTTGGGCATGCACATGGGCGGCCAGTAGGCGCTCGCGCTGGTGGTGAGCTTCACGCCACCGGTCTTGCGGACAGCGATCTTCTTCATGAGGACACCTCCTCTCCGTAAGTGAAAGGAAATACCTGGAACTGCTCCGTCGGGTTCTGGCGGAACATTACGGCCAATTGCGTGGAGCCCGATATTCATAGCACCGGCTTCTGAGGGTCTGCCAGAGTGCGAAGTCCCGTGTGGCGGCCGGTTGCATGGATTTCGGCCTTGCCTGGTGGAAAGGTTTGAAGACCGCGCATTCCGATTGCCAGCATGAATGACGGAGGTGACTGAGCGGATCTGATCATTCCCTTTCCGGTGGCGGTCGGACGCGAAGTCGACGCCCACCCGGAAAACGGTCGCAGCGATGAGATCCGGCCGTCGGCGGGGGAATCAGGACAGTCGGATGCCGGGGGATTGGGGGTTGATCCCCTCATTCGGCGCGGAATCCTCCGGCCCGCTGTCCCGGGGTGCCTCAGGCCCCGGCCTTCCTGGCCGAAAGTAGACGTGGGCGCAGGCTCAGAGCCGAACGCCGACGAAAGGCGTACGGGAGTGGTTCGGGGTGTCGCTGGTGACGCCCGCCGCCCGGACGCGGCCTGGCTGCCAGGATGTCGGCGCCCTCCGGGCCGACCTGGGGGCCCACGGACCCGTATGCCGCCGTGGCCGCCGCCACGGGCAGCGGCTCGGCCGTCCAGCTCGTGCCCCCGGGGCGGCAGACGCCGCGGACCGGCGCCCGCGCACCGGCTCGCGAGGGGGCGGCGCTCAGCGGCCGCGTACCTCCGCCACGGTGAACGGTGTCCCTGGGGCGCCCAGCCCCGGGGGCCGCCCTTGTCGAACCGGGACCGCACGAGGAGGAGCCGTCCCCGGTCGCGGACCAGTGTGGTCGGGACGTGCGGCGTCGGGTCGGTCACCTGGCGCTCCAGGCGTGCCGTGTCGCCGTCCCGGCTGAGCCGCCCCCGGCTGATCGTGTGGGACGGCGCGTCACCGAGGAGGGCCGCGCCGTCCTCGCCGATGCCGACGTACGGGCCGTCCGCGTGGAGCGGGCGCTGGCCGCCGAGTTCACGACCGAGGAGAGGGGCACGCTCCCGGACTCGCCGGGACGGTGCGTCGAACTGCTGGAGCAGGTGCGGCCGCGGACGCCACGGGCACGGACGCCTTCCTTCGTGGGCTTGGCTACGGCCGTTGCCCGGAGGTCCCGGGCCGGCGGACCGGTGGCCACGCGGTCGCCGCGTCCGGGGAGCGCGTACCTGGCGGCGCGACACCGTGCGAGGAGCTCCGTCGGCGCAGGAGTTGAGCTCGGCTCATCTTTCACGCCGTGAAAGTTTTCGCCCGCTGGATGCCGAGTCTCCTGCACATCTGCGTTTGCGCTGGACCAGACCACCAGAGGTGCCTGGAGGTGCTTTACAGCCGCGGAATCTACGTGCGTAACTAATGACGCGCGCACGTCAAATCTCAGATCGTCCTGGTGGCATCCGGCCGACGTCACCTGCTCCCCATCCCCCTACGTACCAGGAGACCGCCATGCGCTCGCTCCGACGTCCCGCGACCTCCCTCCGCAGACGGTTAGTCACGGTCGTCACCGTGCTCGGCGCCGCCCTCGCGCTGACCGCCACCTCCACCTCGGGTGCCTTCGCGGCCCCCGACCCCGGCAAGGGCCGCCCCCAGATCGACGAGGGCGAGGCCTACATGGGCGTGGGTATCCGCATCCACCAGGGCGACCGCGCCGCAGCCGACGAGCCGTCCGTGGGCGTCCTGGGCCAGACGGACGGCGTCCAGGGTATCGACGTCTCGCACTGGCAGGGCGCCATCAACTGGACGTCCGCCCGGAACGCGGGCATCCAGTTCGCCTGGATCAAGGCGACCGAGGGCACCAGCTACAAGGACGACCGGTTCAACACGAACTACACCAACGCCTACTACGCGGGCGTCATCCGCGGCGCGTACCACTTCGCCCGGCCCAACCTCTCCAGCGGGGCCGTCCAGGCCAACTACTTCGCCTCGAACGGCGGTGCCTGGTCGCGCGACAACCGGACCCTGCCCGGTGTGCTGGACATCGAGCACAACCCCTACGGGGCGATGTGCTACGGCCGGTCCACCACGCAGATGCGCAGCTGGATCAACGACTTCTACAACACCTACAAGTCGCGTACGAGCCGCGACGTGGTGATCTACACCACCGCGAGCTGGTGGAACACCTGCACGGGCAACTGGACCGGTATGTCCAGCAAGAGCCCGCTGTGGGTGGCGCACTGGACCAGCGCGTCCTCCCCGACGATCCCGAGCGGCTTCCCCTACTGGACGGTGTGGCAGTACACGAGCACCGGCTCGGTCAGCGGTGTCTCCGGGAACGTGGACCGGAACAAGTTCAACGGCTCGCGCGACCGGCTCCTGGCGCTCGCCAACAACACCTGACCGACGGCAGCGGCGTCCCGCGCACCCTCCCCCCACTCTCCTCCGAGGAGTGATCGTGACCACTGAGAACGCCCTGCGCCGCCGCCTGCTGCTCGCCGCCACGGCCGGACTGGTGACCGGCGCCGTCGGCCTGGGCACCGCCCACCAGGCCCTGGCCCGCGGCGCCGAGGCGCTGGAGCCGGACATCGACTCCACCACGGCCTGGGGCGCGCGCCCGCCCCGGGGGACCATCACCACCCTCCAGTACCGGCCGACCAAGATCGTCGTCCATCACACGGTGAGCGCCAACACCTCCGACTTCTCCCGCGGTCAGGCGCACTCCCACGCCCACTGGGTGCAGGACCTGCACATGGACAAGAACGGCTGGGTGGACACCGGTTACCACTTCCTGGTCAGCCGGGGCGGCTGGATCACCGAGGGCCGCCACGGCAGTCTGCGCACCCTCACCGGCGGCTCTACCTTCGTCCAGGGCGCGCACACCTCCGGCCAGAACAACCAGGCCATCGGCATCGCCAACGAGGGCTCCTACCACGCGGGTGCGGTGCCTCCCGCGGCTCAGTGGGAGGTCCTGGTCCTGATGTGCGCGTACGTGTGCGATCAGTACCGCATCCCGGCCGCCCGGATCTACGGTCACAAGGACTTCGGCGACACCCTGTGCCCCGGCGTCATCCACGACATGCTCCCGCGCCTGCGCGACGAGGTCGCCAGCCGCATGTGACCGTGACGGTGTCGAAGGCGTGGGCGAAGGTCGAACTCATGCGCCAGCGAGGGGTGCGGTGTCACCCCTCGGATCGTCACCCCATCTGATGAGTCCCGCTGGGCGTGGGCGTGTCCTCGCGGTGGCGGTGCAGTCGACGGACAACGGCCGCTCCGAACGGTGGTGCGGCCCAGAGCATCGGAGACTCGCATGACCGTTCCTCCTACCCCCCAGCCGCCCCAGGGCGGCGGTGCCGCCGACAGTCCGCTCGGCGCCCTGCTCGGCAGCCTGATTGGTGGCAGTGGCGGCATGGGCGGCCTGCTGGACGCCCTCGCCGGTGGTGTCGGTCAGCCGATCACGCAGCAGATGGCTGAGCAGGCGCAGCAGGTGAAGTCACTGGCCCAGCAGATCCAGAGCCAGTTGCCCGGCCTCTGACCTCCCCCGGCCCGGTGTGGTGCGGCACCGGCCACGAGGGATCTCAGTCGGTCCTGTGGGCCCCCTCCGCCTCGAAAGAGGCGCAGGGGGCCCACTCGCTGTGCCGGTGCAGCGCCTACCCGGCGATCGTCCAGGCCGTCGCACGGGCCGCCGACGCCCCCGGCACCGCGTCCCCCGCGGGCGGCCCGGCCGGTTCCGGTTCCGCGTCCGAGGAGGCCGCCGCGTGAGGGAGTTCGACTACCGGAGGGCCCCGGACGTGTCCGGCGCCCTCGCACTCCTCGACGACGATGCCGACGCGCGCTGCCTGGCGGGCGGCACCAACCTGGTCGACCTGATGAAGAGCGGCGTGGAGCGCCCCGCCCGCCTCGTCGACGTGCGGGAACTGCCCCTGGACCGCGTCGAGTCGACCCCGGACGGCGGACTGCGCGTCGGCGCCACGGTCACCAACAGCGACCTCGCCGCCCACCCGGACGTCCGCGACCGCTACCCCGTGCTGGCGCAGGCGGTGCTCGCCGGTGCCTCCGGCCAGCTGCGCAACATGGCCACGGTCGGTGGCAACCTCCTCCAGCGCACCCGCTGCGCCTACTTCACCGACACCACCAAGCCGTGCAACAAACGCCTCCCCGGCAGCGGCTGCCCGGCCCGCGACGGCGAGCACCGCAACCACGCGATCCTCGGCGCGTCCGAGAGCTGTGTGGCCGTACACCCCTCCGACATGGCCGTGGCGCTGACCGCCCTCGACGCCGTCGTGCACTACGAGACCGCCGATGGCGCGGGCACGTTGCCGGTCGGCGCGTTCTACCTGCCGGTGGGTGACACCCCGCACCGTGAGACGGCCCTCCCGGCGGGCGCGCTGGTCACCGGCGTCTGGCTGCCGCCGGTGCCGGTCGCGGCCCGCTCCCGCTACCGCAAGGTGCGCGACCGCGCCTCCTACGCCTTCGCGACCGGGTCGGTGGCCGCCGCGGCCCTGCACGAGGAGGCCGTACGCGACCCGGCCTTCGGCGGCCCGGTCGGCGCCGACCTCGCGCACTACCACGTGGCCACGCACGCCGACATCCCGGAGATCGAGGCGCACTGGGTGCCCGACAGCGAGAGCGACCCCGACGACCCGCTCGACATCAGGGGCATCGGCGAGGTCGGCATCGTCGGCGCCGCGGCGGCCATCGCCAACGCGGTCTGGCACGCCACCGGCGTACGGCACCGAAGCCTCCCCCTCCGCCCGGACCGCGTCCTGACGGCGGGTCACCGTGCTTGACCTGCTGCCGGAACTGGAGGACTGGCTGGCCGACGGACGTGACCTCGCCGTCGCCACCGTGGTGTCGGTCGGCGGCAGCGCGCCCCGCGGTCCCGGTGCCGCGCTGGCCGTGGACCGAGCGGGCACCGTCGTCGGCTCGGTGTCCGGCGGCTGCGTCGAGGGCGCCGTCTACGAGCTGTGCGCGCGGGCGCTGGAGACCGGGCACAGCGTGCTGGAGCGCTTCGGCTACAGCGACGACGACGCCTTCGCCGTGGGCCTGACCTGCGGCGGCGTCCTTGACGTGCTGGTCACCCCGGTGCTCGCGGACGCGCCGGTCAGGGCGCTGCTGAACGCCGCCCTGGACGCCGTGCAGCGGGGCGAACCGGTGGCCCTGGCCCGGGTGGTCGCGGGTCCGGCCGCGCACCCGGGCGCCGCGCTCCTCGTGTACGGCGACGGTGCCACGGCGGGCGGGCTGGACCTCGGCCAAGACTTCGACGGCGTGGCCGTGGCGGAGGCCCGGGCCGCCCTCGACGCGGGCCGCACGGGCACGGTCGAGCTGTGCGCGGCGGGCGAGCGCGGCGCCGACGGACCCACCCTGCTGGTGGAGGCCGGTACCCCGCCGCCCCGGATGATCGTCTTCGGTGCCGTGGACTTCGCCGGGGCGCTGGTCCGGGTCGGCAAGTTCCTCGGCTACCACGTCACCGTGTGCGACGCCCGGCCGGTGTTCACCACGCGGGCGCGGTTCCCGGAGGCGGACGAGGTCGTCGTGGAGTGGCCGCACCGCTATCTGCGGGGGACCCGCACCGACGCGCGCACCGTGCTGTGCGTCCTCACCCACGACGCCAAGTTCGACGTCCCCCTCCTGGAGGTCGCGCTGCGGCTGCCGGTCGCCTTCGTGGGCGCGATGGGCTCCCGCCGTACCCACGCGGAGCGGAACCGCAGGCTGCGGGAGGCGGGCGTGAGCGAGGCGGAGCTGGGCCGCCTGCGGTCACCCATCGGGCTGGACCTCGGGGGCCGTACCCCCGAGGAGACGGCCCTGTCGATCGCCGCGGAGGTCGTCGCGGCCCGGGGCGGCGGAACGGGCCGCCCGCTGACGGGCCTGGCGGCGCCGATCCACCGGCCCGGGTCCGCCGTCCTGGTCCCGCACGGGTAACTCCCCCTGGTTCGAGCCGGGTTGTGCCGGAGGTCTGGTCCTGTGGCAAACGGTGACGGTGTGGACAGGGCCACGGCTGGGGCGCCACACTCGGCTCGAACCCCCGTGCGGGGGTAGGTGCAGGGCGGAGGCGTGATGCTGCGACGTGCGGTCCGACTACTTCTCTCTATTGTCATGCTCATGACTGCCTGTGTGGGCGGTGCCCTGGCCGTGGCCGGCCCGGCCCAGGCCGACGAGTGCTACACCTGGAACCGCACCCTCTCCGAGGGCATGTCGGGCGCCGACGTCACCCAGCTCCAGATACGGGTCGCCGGGCACGTCGACCACGGCGAGATCCTCGCCACCGACGGCGCCTTCGGCGCGCGCACCAAGGCCGCCGTCACCAAGTTCCAGCAGGCGTACGGCCTCACCGCGGACGGCGTCGCGGGCCCCGCGACCTTCAGCAAGATCTACGCCCTCCAGGACCCGGACTGCACCCCGGTCCACTTCACCTACGCCGAGCTGAACAAGTGCAACTCCGACTGGTCCGGCGGCGCCGTCAGCGCGGCCACGGCCAAGGCCAACGCCCTGCGGACGATGTGGAAGCTGGAGGCCATGCGGCACGCCCTGGGGGACACCCCGCTCGTCATCAGCAGCGGCTTCCGCTCCTACGCCTGCAACAGCGCCGTCGGCGGCGCCTCCCACAGCCGCCACCTGTACGGCGACGCGGCCGACCTGGTCGGCAACCCGTCGCTGTGCACGCTCGCGCAGCGCGCCCGCTCACACGGCTTCGGCGGGATCTTCGGCCCCGGCTACCCGGGCCACGACGACCACACCCACGTGGACGGACGCACCAGCCGCTCCTGGTCCGCGCCCACCTGCGGCGTCTGACCACCGCCGACGGCCATCCGACCCGGGGGCACGCCACCGTGAGCGCGCCCCCGGCCCCCACGAGTAGGAGTGCCCTGAATGTCGTCCCGCCCCCGCTGGCGCGCCCGCGCCGGAACGGCCCTGCTGGCGGTGCTCGCCGGAACCGGCGCGCTGACCGTCCCCGCGCCCGCCCTGGCGGACTCCGCACCCGACGAGGGCCAGCGGACCGTCACCTACCACGGCTACCGCTTCGACGCCCCCGCCGACTGGCGGGTGGTCGACTTCGCCAAGGACCCGACCGCCTGCCCACGCCTCGACGCACCCGCCGTCTACCTGGGCAGACCCGGCGACCAGAGCGACTGCCCCGCCCGCGTCCTCGGCCGCACCGCGGGTATCGTCGTCGAGCCCATCACCGCCCGCTCCGCCGACCGCACGGCACCCGCGACCGCCCGCGCCCCCAAGGGCAGGGCCACCGCCCCCGCCGCCGTCTCCGCCAACGGCACCATCCAGGTCGCCGTCGAGGACGCCGGGGTCCTCGTCACCGCCCACCACACCCCGCGGACCGAGGGCGCCGTACGCGACGTCCTCGCCTCGGCACGGCTCACGCCGGGCGCCCGGCGCACCGAGCTGCCCGGCCCGGGCCAGCGCTCCGCCCCCGGCACCCTCGCCGCCGCCGGACCGCAGCCCGGCAGCTACCTGGGCAAGGGCTTCGACGCCTGCACCGCCCCCTCCCAGTCCGCCATGAACGCCTGGCAGGCCAGCTCCCCGTACAGCGCGGTCGGCGTCTACATCAGCGGCTCCTTCCGCGGCTGCGCCCAGCCGAACCTGACGGCGAGCTGGGTGACCAGCCAGACCAGCAACGGCTGGCACCTCATCCCCATCGATGTCGGCCGCCAGGCGCCGTGCACCAGCTACTCGCTGCGCATGTCCAGCGACCCGGCGACCGCGAAGTCCCAGGGCGTCAGCGCCGCCGCCGGAGCCATCAGCGCCGCCGCCAACCTCGGCATCCCCGCGGGCAGCGCGATCTACAGCGACATCGAGGCGTACAACTCCACGGCCTCCTGCAAGGCGGCCGTCCTGTCGTACCTGTCCGGTTGGACCGAGCGGCTGCACAGCGGCGGCTACCTCTCCGGCTTCTACTCCAGCGCCGCCTCCGGCATCAGGGACGCCGCCAGCGAGTACGACAACAGCGCCTACACCCGCGTCGACCACCTCTTCTACGCCTGGTGGAACGGCGCCGCCGACACCAACACCGGCTCCTACGTGCCCTCCACCTACTGGGCCAGCCACCAGCGCATCCACCAGTACGTCGGTGAGGTCACCGAGTCCTACGGCGGCTACTCGATCAACATCGACCGCGACTACCTCGACGTCGGCACCGGCACCCCGCCGCAGCCCACCTGCGCCTCGGTCAACCTCGGCTTCACCGCCTACGGCACCGTCCAGAGCGGCTCCACCGGCCCCCTGGTCACCGCCGCCCAGTGCCTGCTGAAGGCCGCCGGGTACGACCCCGGCAGCCCCGACGGGATCTTCGGTTCGGGCACCGCCACCGCCGTGCGGAACTTCCAGTCCAGCAGGGGGCTCTCGGCGGACGGCGTGGTCGGGCCGAGGACCTGGA
Source organism: Streptomyces sp. NPDC006997 (assembly GCF_040635175.1). Taxonomy (NCBI): domain Bacteria; kingdom Bacillati; phylum Actinomycetota; class Actinomycetes; order Kitasatosporales; family Streptomycetaceae; genus Streptomyces; species Streptomyces sp. NPDC006997. Next base: position 16,334 of record NZ_JBEYHH010000035.1, on the reverse strand, counting down.
CGGCGCTGCTGTCCCGGGGGAGCACGCCGACCCTCCAGAACGGTTCGACGGGCGAGGCGGTCACCCGGCTCCAGCGCGCCCTGACCGCCGCGCTGGGCCGGACCGTGACCATCGACGGCATCTTCGGCTCCGGCACCACCCAGGCCGTCCGCGACTACCAGTCCTCGCGCGGACTGGGCAGCGACGGCATCGTCGGCCCCGCCACCTGGGGCGCCCTCCAGGCGGGGAAGTGAGGAGGACGTCATGAGACAACTCGGCCGTGTCATCACCCTGTTCGCCGCGGTGGCGGCCCTGCTCCTCGGGGCGGGTCTGCCCGCGCAGTCCTTCGCGCAGGCCGCCTTCCCGCTGGTGAGCAACGGCAACCGGGGCACCGACGTCGTCGCGCTCCAGCACCTGCTGGCCGCGCACGGCCGGACGGTCGCCGTGGACGGCGTCTTCGGTTCCGGCACCCGCAGCGCCGTCACCGGCTTCCAGCAGTCCAAGGGGCTCACCGCGGACGGCATCGTCGGCCCCGCCACCTGGGGCGCGCTCGCCGTCACCGTACGGCAGGGCGCCAACGGGCCCGCGGTGAAGGCCGTCCAGTCACTGCTGAACGCCAAGCGGTCCGCCGGGCTGTCCGTGGACGGCGACTTCGGGCCCGCCACCTACTCCGCGGTCCGCACCTTCCAGTCCCACGCCGGGCTCGGCGTGGACGGCGTGGTCGGACCGGCCACCTGGAAGAACCTGCTCTGGCACTACGAGAACATCAACTTCGGCACCGGCACCATGTGCGCGCAGAGCCCCGACGGCAATGCCAACGCCCACTGGGCGACCGCGGGCGCCGTCGGCCAACTGGAGGCAGCCGCCGCCACGTTCGCCGGGACCGGCAACGGGCGGCTGCCCGTCGGCGACGCGGGGTTCGAGCACGGCGGGGACATCCCCGGCCACGCCAGCCACGAGGTCGGCATGGACATCGACGTCTGGCCCATCCGCACCGACTCGGCGCAGTGCACCGCCGGACGCATCACCTGGCAGTCGTCGACGTACGACCGCGCCGCCACCCGGCGGCTCGTACAGGAGATCCGCGCGAAGGCCCCCGGCCATGTCGCGCTGGTCTTCTTCAACGACCCGCAGCTGATCTCGGAGGGCCTGACCACCAGCTACCCCAACCACGACAACCACCTGCACGTCCGCTACCGGTAGCGGACGTGTCAGACCAGGCCGATGTGCTGGGCGACGTCCTCACCGCGACGCAGGTGGTCGTGGCCGGACTCGCCCAGCGCCTCGATGACCCCGGCGATCACCGTCTCGATCACCGCGAGCGTCGGCACCAGGCTGTCGTACGGGGACGGCGCGGTCACCCGGCAGGGCAGCACCACGTCGGCCCTGCTGGTGACCGGGGACAGCCAGGTGTCCGTGAACAGCAGCACCTTGCCGCCCCGGTCCCGGACCAGGCCGGCCATCGCCACCTTGTCCCGCTCGTAGCGCCGGTAGTCGAACAGGACGAGGACGTCGCGGCGGCCCAGCGAGGCCAGCGTCGCCGTCCGCTCCACGTCGCGGTCGGGCAGGAACCGCACCTCCTCCCGCAACTGCATCAGGTGCAGCCCCAGGTACTGCGCGAACAGGTGGGTGAAACGGCCGCCCGCCAGGGTGAGGCGGAGCTTGCCGTCGGCGAGCAGCCGGACCGCGGCGTCCAGGTCGTGCGGCGGCAGCTCCGCCAGCGTCTTGGCCACCTCGGCCGGGAACACCCGCCCCACCCGCTCCAGCAGGCTCCCCCCGTCGGCGGTCTCGTCGACGGGGCGGCCGTAGTCGGGGGCCTCGTAGAGCGACAGGGGAGAGGCGTTGCGCTCCTCCAGCTCGGCGCGCAGGGCCGCCTGGAAGTCCGGGAAGCCGCGGAAGCCGAACCGCGACACGAACCGCAGCACGGTGGGCGCGCTCACCCCCGCCCGTTCGGCGATCGCCGCCACCGTCTCGAACCCGGCGGAGGGGTAGGCGGCCAGCAGCACGCGCCCGACCTTGCGCTCGGCCGGGCTGAGTTCACCCAGTTTGTGGCGGATCTCGTCCGCCAGTACGCCCGTGGCCATGGTGCCCGCTTCCTTCCCGCCCGGCGACCGACATCCTGAACAACGGTCGACCACGTCGAGCCTAGCCTTCCCCTCCGCGCGTCGGCCCCCGGGTGTAACCGCGGGTCACGCCACGGGACCCCCCTCCTCCCCGTCACCCGCGGTCGTCGCCCAGCCGGGCGACCAGCGCGGCAAGCAGGGCCGCGCGGTGGCGCACGGTGGTCAGGTCCAGCCACTCCTCGGGTGTGTGGTCCGCGCCGCCGACCGGTCCCAGGCCGTCGAGGACCGGGATGCCGACGCCCGCGACGAAGTTGGCGTCGCCCACCCCGCCGGTGGCGGTGGCCCGGACCGGCACCCCGAGTTCGGCGCCCAGCTCACGTGCCGTGGCCAGCAGCCGCCGTACCCCGGGGGAGGGTTCCAGCGGCGGACAGAAGTCCAGCTGCTCGACCCGGGCCCGCGTCCCCGGCACGACCGGCCGGGACGCCGCCGCGTCCAGGGCGGCGCGGGCCGCGTCGATACCGGCGGCGGTGGCCGAGCGCACCTCCACCCGCAGCTCCGCCTCCGGGCAGACGATGTTGGCCCTGGTCCCGGCGCGGATCACCCCCACGTTGACGGTGACGCCGTCCCAGTTGCCGTTCAGCGCCTGGAACGCGACCACCAGGTGTGCCGCCGCCAGGGCCGCGTTCGCGCCGCGCTCCGGTTCGATGCCCGCGTGCGCGGCCGTGCCCGTGACGGTGACACGGAAGTCGGCCACGCCCTTGCGGGCGCAGACCAGGTCGCCGTTCTCCCGCGCGCACTCCAGGGCGAGGGCGACGTCGCTCTCCGCGGCCAGCCGCTCGGTCAGCGGACGGCTGGCCGGGGAGCCGATCTCCTCGTCCGGCGTGGCCAGCAGCACCACCTCCCGGTACGCTTCCACGCCCGCCGCCCGCAGCAGGTCCAGCGCGAGCAGCCCGGCGAGCAGCCCGCCCTTGTCGTCGCTGACGCCGGGACCGTGGGCGCGCCCGCCGCGGATCGTGAAAGGCCGTTCCGCCGCCGTGCCGTCCTCGAACACCGTGTCCATGTGGCCGAGGAGCAGCACCCGCCGCCCGCCCTGCGCGGCGGGCAGGGCCCCGGCCCTGCGGGCGACCAGCGCGTCCCCGAACCGCTGTCCGTCCGCGCCGTCCGGCAGCGTGACCCGCTCCACCTCGAAGCCGAGCGCGTCCAGCCGGGCGGTGAGCAGTGCCGCGACCCGGTTCACCCCGTCGGGGCTGTGCGAGCCGGAGTCGACGCCGACCAGTTCGGCCAGGTCGTCCAGGAACCGCGGCAGCCGGTCGCGTGCCAGCGCCAGGAACACGCGCGGGCTCGGCCGCCGCCGTACCGCCGCCGTCACAGCACCTTGGACAGGAAGGCGCGGGTGCGCTCCTGTGCGGGGTCGGAGAGGACCGTCGAGGGCTTCCCGGCCTCGACGACCAGGCCGCCGTCCATGAAGACGGCGGTGTCCGCCACCTCGCGGGCGAAGCCGATCTCGTGGGTCACCACCACCATCGTCATCCCGTCGTCCGCGAGCCGCCGCATCACCTCCAGCACGTCGCCGACCAGTTCGGGGTCGAGCGCGGAGGTCGGCTCGTCGAACAGCATCAGCTTCGGCCGCATCGCCAGGGCGCGGGCGATCGCCACCCGCTGCTGCTGGCCGCCGGAGAGCTGCGCCGGGTAGTGGGTGGCGCGGTCGGCGAGCCCGACCTGGTCGAGCAGCCGCGTCCCGTCCTCCCGCGCGGCGGCGCGGCTGACCCCGGCCACCCGCACCGGGGCCTCGATGACGTTCTCCAGCGCCGTCATGTGGGGGAAGAGGTTGAAACGCTGGAACACCATGCCGATGTCCCGGCGGCGCTCGGCGACCTCGCGTTCGCGCAGCTCGTGCAGCCGGTTGCCCTCCTGGCGGTAGCCGACCAGCTGGCCGTCGACGGACAGCCGTCCGCCGTCCACCTTCTCCAGGTGGTTGATGCAGCGCAGGAAGGTCGACTTGCCCGACCCGGACGGTCCGAGCAGACAGCACACCTGCCCCCGCTCCACGGTCAGGTCGATGCCCTGGAGTACCTCCAGTCGGCCGAAGCGCTTGCGGACGCCCTCGGCGTGCACCATGGGGGCGCTCATCGGACGGTCTCCTTCCCGCGCAGCGCCGCCGCCGCGCCGAGGAACATGCGGCGCACCGGGGAGGCGCGGTGGGTGGTGCTGCCCCGGCCGTAGCGGCGCTCCAGCCACGCCTGCGGGACGCTGAGCACGCTGACGAGGGCCAGGTACCAGATGCTGGCCACCACGAGCAGCGGGATGACCTGGTAGTTCTGCGCGTACACGGCCTGGATGTTGGACATCAGATCGTGCGCGGCGATCACCGACACCAGCGCGGTCATCTTGAGCATGTTGATGGTCTCGTTGCCCATCGGCGGGACGATGACCCGCATCGCCTGCGGCAGCACGACACGGCGCATGGTCAGCGCGGGACGCATCCCGAGCGAGTGGGCGGCCTCGGCCTGGCCCCCGTCGACGGACTGGATCCCGGCCCGCACGATCTCGCTGGCGTAGGCCGCCTCGTTGAGGCCGAGCGCGAGCAGCGCCGCGACCGACGGCGTGAGCAGGGAGTTGGTCTCCGCGCGCAGGAACGTGATGTCGGTGAAGGGGATGCCGATCAGGACGTACTGGTAGAGCGCGGCGGCGTACCCCCAGAAGATGATCTGGACGAGCAGCGGGGTGCCGCGGAAGAACCACACGAAGAGCGACGACAGCCCGTACAGGACCGGGTTGGCGGAGAGCCGCATGACGGCGATCACCGTGCCGAGCCCGAGGCCGAGCGCCATCGCGGCGACCGTCAGCCACAGCGTGGTCGCCATCCCGTCGAAGACGAGCGAGGCGAACAGGTAGTCGCCCACCACGTCCCAGTGCACGTTGGCGTTGCGGGCGAGCGAGCCGACCAGTCCGAGGAGCGCGGCGACGGCGGCCACCACGGCGGCCCAGCGGCCGTAGTGCCGGACGGGGACGATGTCCAGGTCCCGCGCCGGGATCCGCTGGGGCGCGGTGCCGGGCAGGGGTTCGGTGCGGGTCTGCATCAGTCCACCGCCGCGTTCCGGGTGGCCTTGTCCAGGGCGATCGAGCCGACGCCGTACTGGTCGCAGATCCGCTTGAGGGTGCCGTCGTCGATCAGGGCCTGGAGGGCCTTCTGGATCGCGGTGGTCAGTTCGGGGAGCTTCTTGCTGACGGCGATGCCGTTGGGGGAGGCGTTGTAGCCGCCGGGGGCCTTCGGGTCCTCGACGAGGTCGAACGCCTTGCCGTCGTCGGCGGTCTTCGCGGTCCAGCCCGCGGCCGGTTTGGTCAGCACGTCGGCGACCACCTTGCCGGACCGCAGCGCCAGTTGGGCGTCGGAGTCCTTCGGGAAGGTCTGGATGTCGATCTTCCCGCGCCCGGCGGCGGCGCAGTCCTTCTGGTGGCCGGTGAGCAGTTCGAGCTGGTTGGTGGCGGCCTGCACCGCGACCTTGTGGCCGCACAGGTCGTCCAGTCCGGTGATCTTCTCCGGGTTGCCGTCGGCGACCATGATCCCGGACCCGGACTGGGTGTAGTCGACGAAGTCGACGACCTGCTGGCGGTCCTTGTTGTCCGTCATCGCGGACATGGCGACGTCGAACTTGCCCGCCTGGAGGGCGGGCACGATGCCGTCGAACTTCTGCGCGGAGAAGGCGAAGCGGACCCCGAGCTTGGCGCCGAGCGCCTGTCCGAGGTCGTAGTCGAGACCGGTCATCTCGTCGCTGCCCGCCGCGGCGTACATCTCGAAGGGCGGGTAGGGGACGTCGGTCGCCACCCGCACGGTGCCGGACTTCCTGACGGAGTCCGGGAGCAGGTCGTACAGCGCGGCGTCCCGTTGGACGACCGTGCCGGCGATCGTGGCCTTCGCGCCGACGGCGGGCTGGCCGCCGTCGGCGTCGGCGTCACCGCCGCAGGCGGACAGGGCGGACAGGGCGAGCAGGGTGGTCAACGAGGTCAGGGCCGCCGCGGTACGGCGGTTCGAGGAGGTCGGCATGGCGGTCAGGTCCTTCTCGACGAGCGTGCGTACGGCGGTACGGAAGTGCGCCGCCTGTTGAGGGAGGACGTTACATCCAAGGTCATTCTCTGCATAGATGTATCGCACGTTACTTCGCCTTGGGGTGACGCCGTCTTTACGGCGATGTTCCAACGATGAAAGGGTGGTACGGCGACAGCGAGTGATCGTGGCGACTGCTCCGTAGGGGACCGCGGGGCGGTCTGTCGCGCTGCCGGTCGGCGCACGTTGGTGAGTGCGCCGACCGGCGTTTTGGCGTGCCCGTCCTCCCCGGTGGCGTCCGGGTCGGGCCCCCGGACCGGACCGGTCGTGCCGCTCGGTCCGCACGGCGGTACGGCCCGATCGGGTACCTCGACCGGCGCTGCCCGCGAAGCCGCGGAGACGGAATGCTCGGAACCCGCACCCGTGCCCGTGCCCGGGGCCGTGGTGCGGGTGGCGGAGCCGACGGTCGCCGCGCCGGGCAGCCGGATCCGCGTCGGAACGGAAGGACTCCTATGAAGGTTACGGCCGCCCGGCCGGACGGCGACCACGCCGCCCGCGCCGACCGCCCGCCGACCTACGACCACTACCTGCGCCTTCCCGAGCTGCTGCGGCTACAGCAGCCGGTCAGCGACGAACCGGACGAACTGCACTTCATCGTCGTCCACCAGGCGATGGAGCTGTGGTTCCGGCTCCTCCTGCACGACCTGCGCGCCCTCGTCGGACTGCTCGACGACTCCCGTCTGACCGACTGCTGCACCCGGCTGCGCCGGATCAACGACACGATGGGCGTCCTGCTGACCCAGCTGCGCAGCCTGCGCGCCCTGCCACCCGCCGGGTTCCACGCCTTCCGTGGCCGGCTCGCCGGAGCCAGCGGCCTGCAGTCGGCGCAGTTCCGGGAGCTGGAGGTCACCTCCGGCCTGCGCCACGAGGCGTACCTGCGCACGGTGCGCGCCGTCCACGGCGGTGCCCTGCCCGCACCGGTCGCCGCCGCGCTGCGCCACCGCAGCGTCGCCGAGGCCCACCAGGACGCGGCACGCCGGGAGGGACTGACCGGCTGGCCCGAGCTGTACCTCCCGCAGCGCGCCGGGAGCCCGCTCTACCTGCTCAGCGAACTCCTCCTCGACTACGACGAGTCGTGGCTGCGCTGGCGCACCGAACACGTCGCCCTGGTGCGCCGGGTGATCGGCGGCGCCACCCGGGGCACCGGCGGCACCAGCATCACCTACCTCGAACGGACACTCGGCCACCGCTTCTTCCCCTACCTGTGGGAGTCGCGCGACCACCTGCCCGGCGCCGTCCAGGACGCGCACCGGGCCGACCACCCGCCGCTGGAGCCCCCCACCGGCTGTCCGGCACGACACGAAGGAGACAACCGCGCATGATCCGCTCAGTGGTGATCGTCGGCGGCGGCACGGCGGGCTGGATGACCGCCACCTACCTCAAGGCCACCTTCGGGGACCGGGTGCGGGTCACCCTGGTCGAGTCGGCGAGGGTGCCCACGATCGGCGTCGGCGAGGCGACCTTCAGCACCGTACGGCACTTCTTCGACTACCTCGGCCTGGCCGAGGAGGAGTGGATGCCGTCCTGCAACGCCTCGTACAAGCTGGCCATCCGCTTCGAGAACTGGCGGGGGAACGGGGAGCACTTCTACCACCCCTTCGAACGGCTGCGGACCGCCGACGGCTTCACCCTCGCCGACTGGTGGCTGCGGCTCGGACCGCACGAGAAGCGCTTCGACGAGAGCTGCTACGTCCTCCCCGCCCTGTGCGAGGCCAAGCGCGCCCCGAAACACCTCGACGGCACCCTGTTCGAGGAGTCCCTGCACGACGGCGGGGACCGGGCGCGCCGCACCACCATGTTCCAGCAGGACACCCAGTTCCCCTACGCCTACCACTTCGACGCCGCGCTGCTCGCGGAGTTCCTCGCCCTGCACGGCGCGGGCATGGGCGTACGGCGGGTCCTGGACGACGTCGTGGAGGTGCGCCGTGACGAGCGCGGCGACATCTCCGAGGTCGTCACCTGGGAGCACGGCGCCCTCACCGGAGACCTGTTCATCGACTGCACCGGCTTCCGCGGTCTGTTGGTCAACAAGACGCTGGAGGAGCCCTTCGAGTCGTACCAGGACGTCCTGCCCAACGACCGCGCGGTGGCGCTGCGGGTGCCGGTCGACGGCGCCCAGGACGGCATGGCCCCGTACACCACCGCCACCGCGCGGGACGCGGGCTGGATCTGGACCATCCCCCTGTACGGCCGGATCGGCACCGGCTACGTCTACGCCTCCGAGTTCTGCGCGCCCGAGGAGGCGGAGGCGGAGCTGCGGGCGTTCGTCGGACCGCGGGCGGCGGACGCCGAGGCCAACCACATCCGGATGCGGGTGGGCCGCAACCGCCGCTCCTGGGTGCGCAACTGCGTGGCCATCGGGCTGTCCAGCGGGTTCGTGGAGCCGCTGGAGTCCACCGGCATCTTCTTCATCCAGCACGGCATCGAGCAGCTGGTACGGCACTGGCCGGACCGGGCCGACGACCCGCAGCTCGCCCGCGGCTACAACGAGAGCGTCGCCCGCTGCCTGGACGGCGTACGGGAGTTCCTGGTGCTGCACTACAAGGCGGCCACCCGCAACGACACCCCGTACTGGAAGGCCACCGAGGAGCGCGCGCTGCCCGACGGGATGGCCGACCGGCTGCGGCTGTGGGAGTCCCGGCTGCCCTCCGACAGCAGCGTCCACCCCTACTACCACGGCTTCGAACCGTACTCGTACGCCGTGATGCTGCTGGGCCTGGGCCGCCCGCCGCGGCACCCGCACCCGGCTCTCGGCCTGCTCGACCCCGGCGCGGCGCGGGCGGCGTTCGCCGAGGTCCGCCAAGAGGCCGAACGCCTGGTCGCGGCGCTGCCCGGCCAGTACGAGTACCTCACCCAACGGATGCGGTGACGCGGGAGGCGGACACACCGTCGGCGCCGGGCGCGCGGCCCGGCGCCGACGGTCTTCTCGTCGCGCCCGGTGCGTGTGGCGAGGGTCCCGCCCGCCGCCCGACGCCTGGCAGGCCCTAGCGGCGCGACGGCGGCTGGCTCACGGCGCGGGCCAGGTCGCGTAGCGGCGTCGGCCGTAGAGCAGGGGACGCGCCCCGTCCACAGTGGCGACCTGCTCCACGGCGCCCAGCACGACGGTGTGGTCACCCCCGGGCACGGTGCGCAGCACCCGGCACACGGCCGTGGTGTGGGCGTCGGACACCAGCCGCGGCAGCCCGTGCGGACCGACCGGCTCCCAGTCCACGTCGGTGAACGGACCGGGCCCCGGACGGCCGAACACGGACGCGGCGCGGCGCCCCCCGGTGTGCAGCAGGTTCACCGCGAAGACCCCCCGGGACACCGCCGCCCGCAGGGTGCCGCTCCGGTTGTCCAGGCACACCAGCAGACTGGGCGGACACAGCCCCACGCTGCACAGCGACGTGCACGTCATACCGCGCGGCGCCCCCTCGTCGTCGACCGCGGTGACCACGGCGACGCCACTGGGGAAGCCGCTCATGAGGTCCCGGAACGTGCGGACGTCCACCGCCCGTTCGCCCGGGCCGTGGTCCTCCGTGGTGCCGGTGTCCTGGGCTCGGCCGCGCCACGACATCACACGCCCCTCCTTCACTGGTCGACGGGGGAGCTGGTGGTCGCCGTTCACGCTAGGCACGAAGGGGTGGGCGCGACGACGGCCGACCGGGCGCGAGAGCGGGGTACCCGGGTGGGGCGGCCGGTCGGGGACGGCTGCCTCCACAGGTCTCACAGCACCGCCGCCGACGGTGCGGGCGCGGGTATGAGGCCGTCCTTCACGGCGACCACCGCGGCCACGGTCCGGTTCGGGCAGTTGAGCTTCGCCAGCACGTTGGAGACGTGCCGCTTGGCGCCGTTCTCCGAGATGCCGAGCCGGTGCGCGATCTGCTTGTTGCTCATGCCGTGCACCAGCAGGGTCAGCGCCGCCTCCTCACGCGGCGTGAGCTGCGGGCCCCGGTCCCGGCGCCCGCCGGAGGTGGCCTCCGACATCAGCTCGCGCACCAGGCTGGGCGGCACGGGCATCTCACCGCAGGCCACGGCCCGTACGGCGTGCGTGAGCGACTCCTCGGTGAGGCCGCTCTCCAGCAGGAAACCGTCCACGTTGAGCCGCCCCGCGCGGCGAACGCACTCCCGGGCGGCGGTCGGGAGCGTCAGCAGGACCTTGACGCCAGCGCCCCGGGTGAGGTCCAGCACCTCCTGGAGCGGACCCGCCTCGAACGAGGCGGGCAGGATGGCGATGTCCGGCTGACGGCCAGCCAGGACGTCCCGTACGGGCCCGTGTTCGTCGAGCGCGTACACCGAGCCGACCTCCGGAACGGAGCGCAGCAGGGTCATCAGACCGCAGCGGATGACGGCGTCCTCGTGGCACACCGCCACGTCCAGGGTGTGGGGGGCTGTGCGGTGGTCCCTCGAAGTGGTGGTGACGTCCTGATGGTGGAGTGCGTGTTCGCTCACCGACCATCCTCCTCGTGATTGGGCGAGCTTATGGGGGGATTGGGTTCCGCGGGGGGACCGTGCTGGGCGTGGCCCAGCGTTCCGCGCAACCATGACATGGACGTTACAACCAAGCGAGTTGGACGGGAAGATGAAACGCGAGGCGCGTCGCTCCGGCCCGGCGTTTCCACCTCGGGGAGGCGGTCGCGCGGATCGCGCACTGTTACAACCGGCCCTGCCACCGGGTGGGTTGTTCGCTCCGCCGGGTTTCAGCCGCGAGCCGGTCGGCGGTCGCCGCAATCCGCCAGCACCGTGACCAGCGCCTCGATCAACGCCAGCGTCGGCACCAGGCTCGCCCGCGGGGACGGCGACCGCACCACCGCCGTGAGCACCACGTCGGCGATCTCCGTGACCGGCGAGAACGTGGGGTCCGTGAACAGCAGGATCCTCGCGCCCGCCGCCTTGGCCTGGTGCGCGAGGCGCGCGGTGCGTTCCTCGTACGGCCGGTGGTCGAACAGCACCACGACGTCCGAGCGTCGCAGGTCCCGGGCGACGGCGGCCAACTGCACCGGATGGTCGGGCAGCCGCCGCACCCCGTCGCGCAACCCCATGAGCCGCAGCTCCAGACACTGCGCCAGGACGCCCGTGAACCGGCCGCCGTCGAGGAAGACCCGGTGCCGCTCCGACGCCAGCAGCCGCACCGCCGCGTCCAGTTCGGCCGGTGGCAACGATGTCAGTGTCTCCCGCGTCGCCTCCGCCAGCAGCACCCCCGCACGGGCCACCGCGGTCTGCGGCACCCCGCGACCGGCGCCGACGGGAACGGGTCGCGACGCGGCGGCGTCCGCCCGCGCGGGCCCGGCGGCGACGGCCCGCGCACCGGGGACGCCCAGCGCCCGCGGGTCGGCGCACGCCGCCAACTCGGCCCGCAGCGCCTCCCGCAGGGCGGGATAACCGGAGAAGCCGCACCGCCGAGCGAAGCGCACCACCGTCGGCGCGCTCACCCCCGCCCGCCGCGCCAGCAGCGCGACCGTGTCCGTGCCGACCGCGGGATCGGTCAGCAGCAGCCGGGCGATACGCCGCTCACTGCGGGTGAACCGCCCCATGCCGCACCGCAACCTGGCGCTGACCCCCCGGAGCCCTGCCTCCACCCCGCTCACCCCCTCGACCAGGCACCGTACCCCACACCCCCCGGCCCCGCTCCACGCCGACGGGGCGGCCGTGCGACGACATGGTCCGGGGTGCCCGGGCGAGCGACGGACCGCCCGATCCGGTACCCCGTCCGACGCCCCCAAGGGGCGGGCGGCACCGCCCCGGTCGGGTGGAGCGGACGAGCCTGGGGCACGACGGCCCCCGATGGCACGGTGAACCGGCGAGTGCCGCGCACCCCCCGTGAACCCGGCGCGCACCGCTGTGGAGGGAGCCGTGATGACCCACACCGTGCAAGGCCGCCCGGCCAGGAACGCGACCCCTGCCGACGTCCTGCGCTCCCTGTGCGAGCGGGCCGCCGACCGCGAGGTGCTGCGCGTCGTCCGGCCGTCGAAGGAGCCCGGCGCGCCCGACGCCACGACCCACGTCACCCGCGGCGACCTCCTGGCACGCGCCCACGCCGTCGCCGCCTCCCTCACCGACCGGGTCCGGCCCGGCGACCGCGTGCTGGTCCTGCTCGACGGCGGCCCCGACCTGTTCGCCGCCTGCCTGGCCGCCTGGCACCTCGGCGCCGCCGCCGTCCCCCTGCCGCCGCCCGTCGGCCGGGACCCCGAACGGGCCGCGCGGCTCGCGGAGATCGCCCTCGACGCGGAGGCCGCCGCCGTCGTCACCACCCGGCCGGTACGGGAGGTCTGCCGCGCCGCCTGGCAGCGCCGGGGCGCCCTGCCCCTGGCCTGGCGGTGCGTCGACGACCTGCCCGCCACCACCACACCGCCCCCCGCGGCCCGCGTCCGCCCCGCCGACCTGGCGCTGCTGCTCTACACCTCGGGATCCACGTCCAGCCCCAAGGGCGTGGCCGTCCCGCACGAGCGGCTGCGGGCCACCCTGGAACTGCAACGGGAACGCACCGGCCTCCCCGACGGCGGCCACGTCGTCAACTGGCTGCCCGCCCACCACGCCCTCGGCTTCGGCAGCGTGCTGCTCGCCGCCTGCGTCGGCGGATCCGCCACCCTGATCCAGCCCGGCGACTTCGTCGACGACCCGCTGCGCTGGCTGCGCGCCGTCTCCGCCGCCGACGCCCCCGTCCTCAGCGGCGGCGCCCCCTTCGGCTACGAACGCTGCACCGCCGCGGCCGACGCGGAGCGCTGCGCCGGACTCGACCTGTCCCACTGGCGTACGGCACTCATCGGCGCCGAACGCGTCAGGCCCCGCACCCTCACCGAGTTCACCGCCGCCTTCGCCCCGTACGGCTTCGACGAGCGGGCCCTGTTCCCGGCCTACGGCCTGACCGAGACGATGCTGATCGTCACCGGGCACCGCGGCGGCCCCGTCGTCCGCGTCGACGCCGACGCCGCCGCCCTCGAACGGGGCCGGGTCCGACCGGCCGGCGCGGACACCGAGCGCGTCCAGACCCTGGTGGGCTGCGGAACCCCCGGCCCCGGCGCGGACCTCCTCATCGTCGACCCGGAGACCCGCCGACCCTGCCTGTCCGGCCAGGTGGGCGAGGTGTGGATCGCCGGACCGGTCGTCATGGACGGCTACTGGCACCGCACCGTGGAGACCGCCGCCACCTTCCACGGAATGCTCGCCGACGGCGGCCGACGCCACCTGCGCACCGGCGACCTCGGCTTCCTGCACGACGGCGAACTCGTCGTGTGCGGACGCCTCAAGGAACTCGTGATCATCCGTGGCCGCAACCTGCACCCCCAGGACATCGAACTCTCCTGCCGCCAGGCCGACCCCCGGCTCGCCCAGCAGCCCACGGCCGCCTTCTCCGTCGAACGGGGCCAGGGAGAGCACCTGGTGGTGGTGCAGGGCGTCGACGACGACACCGCCGTCACCGGCGACCTCACACCCCTGGCCCGCGCCCTCGCCACCGCCGTCACCGCCGCCCACGACGTCGAGGTCGACGACCTCGTCCTCGTACCGGCACACCACGTCCCGCGCACGGCGAGCGGCAAGGTACGCCGCACCGCCTGCCGCACCGCCTACCTCGACGGCGACCTCACCGCCCTGGCCCGCGCCGGGACGGCCCACCCGGCCGACGCGGCACCCCGCCCCTCCCTCGCGGAGACGCTCCACGCCGCCCCCGCCGACGCCCGCGCCGACGTCCTGCTGCGCGAACTGTCCCGCCTGCTGACCGACGCCCCCGCCGCCGAACACGCCGACCGGACGCTGCTCCAGCTCGGCCTGGACTCCCTGCGCACCATGGAACTGCGCGCCCTCCTCCACCGCGAGCTGGGCGTCCTGCTGCCCCTGTCCCAACTCGGCGGCAGCACCCCCCGCGACCTCACCGCCACCCTCCTCGACCGGCTGCCCACCCACACCGCCGAACCCCCCGCGCCCGCCGCCCCCGCGCTCACCCCCGACCCGGCGGCACGCCACGACCCGTTCCCGCTGACCGACCTCCAGCACGCCTACCTGGCCGGACGCGACCCGGAGTTCCCGCTCGGCGGCGTCGCCACCCACTTCCACGCCGAGTTCGACGCCGACGGCCTCGACCCCGCCCGGCTGCGCGACGCCCTGAACCGCCTGGTCACCCGGCACGACATGCTCCGCGCCGTCATCGGCACCGACGGCACCCAACGCGTCCTGCCACCGGAACTCGTCACCGGCGGCGGCGCGCCGGGCGCCCCCCTCACCGAGTACGACCTGCGCGGCGAACCCGCCGACGAGGTACGCCGCCACCTGGACGCCGTACGCGAGGAGATGTCCCACGCGGTCCTGCCCACCGACCGGGCCCCGCTGGCGGACCTCAGGATCAGCGTCCTGGACGCGGGCCGCTGCCGCGTCCACGTGGGCCTCGACCTGCTCGTCTTCGACGTGTGGAGCCTGCGGCTGTTCTTCCGCGAGTGGCGCTCGCTGTACGAGGGCCGCGACCACACCCTGCCCCCACTGGAACTGACCTTCCGCGACTACGTCCTCGCCACCCGGCAGCAGTCCGACGCCGCCGCCCAGGAGACGGCACGGGCCTACTGGAACGACCGGCTCGACACCCTCCCCCCGGGCCCCGAACTCCCCCTGGCCCGCCCCGTCGCCACCTGCTCAGGCCACCGCTTCCGACGCCTGGACCACCGTCTCGCCCCGGACGCCTGGACCACCCTGCGCGACCGCGCCACCGTCCTCGGCCTCACCCCCACCTCGGTGCTGCTCGCCGCCTACGCGACCGTCCTCGGCCGCTGGTCCCGCTCCCGCCGGTTCACGCTCAGCGTCCCGACGTTCAACCGCCACCGCGTCCACCCCGGAGTCGACGACCTGATCGGTGACTTCACCTCGGTCACCCTGCTGGAGGTCGACCTCGACGACACCGATCCGGGCCTCGCCGCGCTGGCCACCCGGATCCAGCGGCGCCTGTGGTCCGACCTCGAACACCGCGCCCACAGCGGCGTCCAGGTCCTGCGCGACCTGGCCCAGCGGCGCGGCGCGACCGACGGCCTCTTCGCCCCCGTCGTCTTCGCCAGCGCCCGGGGCCAGGCCCCCGACGGGGATCCCGACCTGCCCGTGGAGTGGCTCGGGGAGTGGGTCCACGGCATCTCCCAGACGCCGCAGGTCCTGCTCGACCACCAGGTCTGGGAGGACTCCGCCGGACTGTCCTTCAACTGGGACTTCGTCGAGGAGCTGTTCCCGGCGGGGCTGGTGGACGACATGTTCGGCGCGTACTGCCGGTTGCTGGAAGGACTGGCTGGTGAGGAGGGGTCCTGGTCGGCGGGGCTGGGGGAGTTGGCCCCGGCCGTGGTGGCGGAGGCGAACGACACCGCGGGGCCGGTGCCGGAGGGGCTGTTGCACTCGGGCGTGCTGGAGCGGGCGGGGGAGTGCCCCGAGAAGGTGGCGGTCGTCGCCGTCGACGGGACGCTGACCTTCGGGGAGCTGACGCTGCGGGCGGCCGCGGTGGCGCGGCGGCTCGCGCCGGGTGAGCTGGTCGCGGTGTCGATGGGCAAGGGCCGGGAGCAGATCGTCGCGGTACTGGGTGTGCTGATGGCGGGCGCGGCCTACCTCCCGCTGGACCCGGAACTGCCCGCCGAGCGCAGGCACGCGCTGCTGGAACGTTCCGGCTGCCGGGTCGTCCTCACCTCCAGCCGGGAGACCCCCCTCGACTGGCCGCACGGCGTCACCGAGGAACTGGTCGACCTGAGCGGGCCGGTGGTGGAGCAGCCGGTACCCGAGGTGACGACCGGTGCCGGCGACCTGGCGTACGTGATCTACACCTCCGGCTCCACGGGTGTGCCGAAGGGCGTGGCGGTCTCGCACCGGGCGGCGCTCAACACGTGCGTGGACGTGAACGAACGGTTCGGCGTCGACGCCTCGGATGTCGTCCTGGGGCTGTCCTCGCTGAGCTTCGACCTCTCGGTCTTCGACGTCTTCGGCGTGCTGGGCGCGGGCGGCACGCTGGTGCTGCCGGGGCCCGGCACGGGGCGCGATCCGGGGCACTGGCAGGACCTGGTGACCGAGCACGGTGTCACCGTGTGGAACTCGGTGCCCGCCCTGATGGGCATGTTCGTCGAGCACGTCGACGAGACCGTCCCGTTGCGGCTGGCGCTGCTGTCGGGTGACTGGATCCCGGTGGACCTGCCGGACCGGATCCGCGCCGTCGCGCCACGGGCGCGGGTGGTGAGTCTGGGCGGGGCGACGGA
>NZ_JBEYHH010000034.1:0-71487 GCF_040635175.1 Streptomyces sp. NPDC006997 | reverse complement strand
GGCCGCCGCCAGCCTGGGACCGGACCGCACGCCGCTGAACCGGGCACAGCCCCCGCCCCACCCGACGCGCCCCACCCACGCACCCCCAAGCCGCCCAACCCACCCGGCGTGCCTCCACTCACCCGGTGCGCACCCCCACACCCCACCGGCCCGCCAGCCGCTAAACCCACCCGGCGTGCAGGCGAGGCGACGACGCGCCCCCACACCCACCCTCCACTACGCAGCTGGCCTGAGGGACCAACACGGCCCGGCCCCCCGTCTTTCCGGGCCGTCCGCGCGCTTCTCACCCGTGCTGGAGCGGCCCGGGGTCAAGGGTGGCCCGTAGGGCCATCGCCGAAGGCGACGCGGAGCGACAGCGCAGCGCCCTTGAGGCCGGGACGCGGAAGCACGACCCTGGCAAAAGAAGCGGGCGGCCCCCACGGCAACCCCCACCAGCAGGCGCCCACCGCCTCACCCCTCGGCGATCACCACAGCCGACGCCACCCCGGCGTCATGGCTGAGGGACACGTGCCACGACCGCACCCCCAGCTCCGCCGCCCGGGCAGCCACCGTACCGGTGACCCGTAGGCGAGGTTGCCCGCTGTCCTCGACGCACACCTCGGCGTCGGTCCAGTGCAGCCCGGCAGGCGCGCCGAGGGCCTTGGCCAACGCCTCCTTGGCCGCGAACCGCGCCGCGAGCGAGGCGACACCCCGGCGCTCACCGCTCGGCAACACCAACTCCCGCTCGACAAAGAGCCGCTCCGCCATTCCGGGCGTCCTCTCCAGGGACACCCGGAACCGATCGATCTCGGCTACGTCGATGCCGACTCCGATGATGCTCATGCGGAGCACCTTACGGCGGGTTCCTGCTCAGGAGCCGTCCTGCGCCTCGGTGCCCGCACCGAACAGTTCATCAGCCCGTTCGATGGTGACGGCACGCACCAGCAGGTTGTCCAGGAGCGCGAGGTCGGTGCAGTTGCTGACACGGTCCCGCACGGCGTCGGAGACGGCGAGGCCACGAGCCTCAAGGACGCGCAGGATGCCCTCGGCCTTTCCGGCGGCCTTGCCCTTGGCTTCACCATCGAGGTATGCCTCCTCGAAAACAGTGCCCCGGCCCGGGAAGTAACTGATGACCATTTTCTCCAGCTCTCTCCACGTTTCTTTGGCCGGAGTGTTCTCCAGGCCGACTTCCAGCAGTTCCGACCAGTACTTGGCGGTGGCCATGTCGAACGACCGCATCGCGTGAGCCAGCAGATTCAGTATCCGCTGATCCCCTCGCTCTCGCTGTGGACGATCGCCGCGAAGGTGGCCAGCGCGGGCTGGCGTGCCACGTCCGACTCGTCGGTGATGCGCGGGACGGTGTCCGGGCCCAGCACGAACGGGCGCAGGACCAGGGTCGACCAGTTGCCGACGCGGCACTCGAATGGCCCGGCCGCCCAAGTCGCCGTCGCCTTCTTCCGACAGACCGCGACGAGCAGCACCGGCAGGTGGAACTTGGCCTGCAAGTACGCCGTGTAATACGACCAGTTGACGCCCTTGTCGTCCGCCGGGGCGGTCTGGGCCTCGATGGCGAGCAGGAAGGCGTCGCCATCTGAGGGGACGACCTTCAGCACCGTGTCGACACGCCGTTCGAGCGGCTTGACCTCCGTCGCGTCCGGCGTGATCGCCTCGATATCCGCCTTCACGGGCGGCGGCAGTCCCAGCGCCTCGAAGACGGGGGTGAGGACCTCGGGGTGATCCTGGAAGATCCGGTGTGAGGTCTCGTGGGTGGATGTGACCATGGGCGTCACTTTCCTGGTCCGATGTCCGGCAGATCCGATGAACGCGGAGGCGTTCACTCTTTCGAGCGGCGGGGAAACGTTCACGCCGCCGACGTCAGCTCGCACCACACGTACTTGCCCCGGCTCCCGTCCCTGGCCAGCGGCTGCCACCCCCACACGTCGGCGCAGGCCCGCACGAGCGCCAGCCCCCGCCCACCCTCGGCGTCCCCGCTCCGCTCGAACGGCGTCGGCGGCTGCGGGGGTGCAGGGTCGGCGTCCCACGCCCCGATCCGCAGAGTCCCCGCCGCCCAGCGCACCCGCAGGGCGGCGGGCCCTTTCGTGTGCAGTACGGCGTTGGAGACCAGCTCCGCCGCGAGCAGCTCCGCCACGTCCACGAAGCGGATCAGTCCGTGCACGGTGAGGACGAGACGGAGGGTGCGGCGGCTCACGGTGACGGCGCGCGGGTCGTTCGGGATCGAGAGGGAGTACTCCCAGGAGTCGCTTTCGGACATGCGTCAGCTCCGGTTCGGTAGTGGGGGAGGTGGGGGCAGCCAGCGGTGTCATTGCCGCAGCCGTGATGGCAGGACGGAGCGGTGCGCTTCCGCAGCGTGCCCGTCACATGACTGACGGTAGGGCTTACGCGTAATCCCGAGCAAGCCGATCGCGTAATCTGACCCGAACGAGCTGCACTGACAGACGTGTTGAACCAAGGAGCGATGGATGGTCCTGAGGCGCGAGCCGACTGCGCGTCAGATGCGTCTCGGAGTCGAGCTACGCAAACTCCGCGAGGCGGCAGGACTCACGGCCGTGGACGCAGCAGCACTGCTCGGGGTCAACCGTGTTCAGATCAGTCAGATCGAAGCCGGGTTCGCGGGCATGAGCGAGCAGCGTCTGCGTCGCCTGGCGTCGCACTATGTCTGCACCGACGCCGAGTTCATCGATGCCCTGGCAGCGATGGCCACCGACCGAACGCGCGGATGGTGGGAGGAGTACCGGGGCCTCCTACCGACGTCATTTCTAGACCTCGCCGAACTAGACCACCACGCGACGTTCTGGAACGAGGTCGCGATTCTGTACGTCCCGGGCCTCTTGCAAACAGAGGAATACGCCCGTGCCGTCTTCTCCGCACGGGTTCCCGAACTCACCCAGGACGAAATGGAACTGCGCGTCCGTCACCGCATGAGGCGTCAGCCGGTCAGAGTCCCTTACAAAGTGCTGATCCACGAGGCAGCCCTGCGTATCAGAGTCAGCGACCGTGCCGCCTCCCGGGCTCAGCTCCTCAGGCTCCTGGAACTCTCGGAAGCGGACAACATCACCGTACGCGTCATCCCGTTCGACCTCGACGGCTTCGCCCGAGCCGCTAGCACGATGACGTACGTGGGCGGCCCCGTCCCGAGGCTGGACACGGTGGTACGCGACGTGCCGCATGGCTCGGCCTTCGTGGATTCCGAAGCTCAGCTCAGCGCCTTTCGAACACGCTTCCATAAGGTGGAGGCCGTATCGCTTGCCCCTGAACGCTCGCGTGAATTCATCCATCGGCTCGCAAAGGAGCTATGAGGCACCCCATGAACAACTGGCGCAAGTCGTCCTACTCAGGCCCCGACGACGGCAACAACTGCGTAGAGATCGCCCCCTCCCCCACCCACATAGCCGTCCGCGACTCCAAGGCCCCCACCCAAGCCACCCTCACCTTCCCCACCACCGCCTTCACCCCCTTCCTCGCAGCCCTCAAGTCAACGACCTCACTCCACCGTCACTGACTTCGCCAGGTTCCGAGGCTGGTCCACCTCGTTCCCCCGTGCCGTCGCCAGTTCGCAGGCGAAGACCTGCAACGGGACCGTCGAGACCAGCGGTTGCAGCAGCGTGGGTGTCACCGGCACCCGGACGAGATGGTCGGCGTAGGGGACGACCGCCTCGTCCCCCTCCTCCGCGATGACGATCGTCCGCGCACCCCGGGCCCGGATCTCCTGGATGTTGGAGACGATCTTGTCGTGGAGGACGGACCGCCCCCGGGGCGACGGTACGACCACGACGACCGGCAGGTCCTCCTCGATCAGCGCGATCGGCCCGTGCTTCAGCTCGCCCGCCGCGAAGCCCTCGGCGTGCATGTAGGCAAGCTCCTTGAGCTTGAGGGCGCCCTCCAGGGCGACGGGATACCCCACGTGCCGCCCCAGGAAGAGCACCGTCCCCTTCCCCGCCAGCGACCGGGCCAGTTCCCGCACGGGCCCCATCGTGCCGAGCACCTGCTCCACCGCGCCCGGCATCCGCGACAGGTCGCGGACGACGGCCCGGATCTCGTCGGCGAACTTGGTGCCCCGCACCTGGGCGAGGTACAGCGCGACGAGATAGCAGGCCACCAGTTGCGTCAGGAACGCCTTGGTCGACGCGACCGCCACCTCGGGCCCCGCGTGGGTGTAGAGGACGGCGTCGGACTCCCGGGGAATCGTCGAGCCGTTGGTGTTGCAGATGGCCAGCACCTTGGAGCCCTGCTCCCGGGCGTGCCGCAGGGCCATCAGCGTGTCCATGGTCTCGCCGGACTGGGAGACGGCGATGACGAGGGTCTGCTGGTCGAGGATCGGGTCCCGGTACCGGAACTCCGAGGCCAGCTCGACCTCGCACGGAAGCCGCGTCCAGTGCTCGATGGCGTACTTGGCGATGAGGCCCGCGTGGAACGCCGTACCGCACGCCACGATCACCACCTTGTCGACCTGCCGCAGCACACCCACCGGAATCCGCACCTCGTCCAGCCGCAGCGACCCGGCGCGGTCAATACGCCCGAGCAACGTGTCGGCGACGGCCTTCGGCTGCTCGGCGATCTCCTTGAGCATGAAGTAGTCGTGGCCGCCCTTCTCGGCGGCGGAGGCGTCCCAGTCGACGTGGTACGACCGTACGTCCGCCGGACGACCGTCGAACCCGGTGACGGTCACCCCGTCCCGGCGCAGCTCGACGACCTGGTCCTGGCCCAGCTCGACGGCGTCCCGGGTGTGGGCGATGAAGGCCGCGACGTCCGAGGCGAGGAAGGCTTCGCCCTCCCCCACCCCGACCACCAGCGGGGAGTTCCGCCGCGCGCCCACGACCACGTCGGGCTCGTCCGCGTGTACGGCGACCAGCGTGAACGCCCCCTCCAGCCGTCGGCAGACGAGCCGCATCGCCTCCGCGAGGTCGGCGCAGGAGGAGTACTCCTCGGCGAGCAGGTGGGAGACCACCTCGGTGTCGGTCTCGGAGGCCAGCTCATGCCCCCGCTCGGTCAACTCGGCCCGCAACGCGGCGAAGTTCTCGATGATGCCGTTGTGGACGACGGCCACGCGGCCCGCGTTGTCCAGGTGCGGGTGGGCGTTGGCGTCGGTCGGCGCCCCGTGCGTGGCCCACCGGGTGTGGCCGATCCCGTTCGAGCCGGTCGGCAGTGGCCGTTCCGTCAGCTCCTTCTCCAGGTTGACGAGCTTCCCGGCGCGCTTGGCCGCCGCCAGCCCGCCGTCGGCGAGCACGGCGACGCCCGCCGAGTCGTAGCCCCGGTACTCCAGCCGCTTCAGTCCGGCCATGACGACCTCAAGAGCCGACTGCGGCCCCACGTATCCCACGATTCCGCACATGTGCGGCACCCTACGTCCGAATCTCCGTCCGAACTGGCCTCAGCCTGCCCGAATTCGGAAATTCCCACCGTCGTACGAACCGTAAGAACGCCCGGAGCGGAAGTCGGCCCAGAGACGCCGGGACATGTGTCGCGATATAGCGCTAGCCTTCTAGCCGAACAGGACTCGTCTGAACTCCACGCAACTCCACGGGACTCGACAGGAGCAGAACAGAAGCATGTCGGGAGAGATTTCACCCAGCGGGAAGCACTCAAGCTCCGATGTCGGGTCCGGCAGCGCCTCACCCGACCTACGCGCCTCCCACGCCGACCGCGACCGAGTCGTCGACGTCCTCCGCGTCGCGGCGGGCGACGGCCTGCTGACCGCCGAGGAGCTGGACGAGCGCCTGGAGGCCGCCCTGTCGGCCCGCACGCTGAGCGAACTGGCCCCGCTCACCGCCGACCTGCCCTCCGTACCGACGGCGGCGGGCGTGGCCGGTACGGAGGTCAAGGACGTCGTCCGCATCGCACAGGTGCACAGCGGGCCGGTCGAGCGCTCGGGGCGTTGGGTGGTGCCGCGGCGGCTGGAGCTGGCGGTGACGTTCTGCGCGGTGACGCTCGACTTCACCGAGGCCGTGATCACGCAGGACACCCTGCGTATAGACGTGGCCATGACCGGCAAGAACCTGACCCTGATCACCCGGCCCGGCATCGTGGTCGACACCGACGGCCTCAACATGCTCCACAGCCGGGTGAAGTACCGCCGTACCCCGCAGAACCCCGGGACCCCGGTCACCCTGCGCGTGGAGCTGGTCGGGCTGAAGACCTTCGGCCGGGTGGTCGTACGCCCCGCGCGCCGCACGTTCGGCCAGTGGCTGCTGCGCAAGCCGCCGACCTCGTCGCCCCGGTCCCTGTCGGCTGGCGACTGACGCCCGCCGGGAGGCGAGAGTCAGACCCGGACCGGCTCCCGCTCCACCGGAAGCCGCAGTTCCGCCTCGGCCTCCGCCCCGTCCGGTTACATCCGGGTGCGCAGGATCTCCGGACCCGGGCGGCTGCGGTACGGATTCGACGGGAACCACTCCACAGGTACTGGATCGCCCCCGGCGCCGGACCCGAGGCGGTGAACACCGCCCACGTACCGGCCGGGACGGGCAGCGCCACCGCGCCCTCCGGGACGTCGGCGGCGGCGGCCGAGGTGACGACCCCCTGGTAGTAGCCCAGCTCGGTGCCCTCGGCACGGCTCGGGTCCAGGTCGTCACAGACCGCGACGATGCCCTCCGGCTCCTGACCGGGGTGTAGCGCGTCTCCTTGTCGGGAGTCCAGATCTGGGCGTCGCTGCTGTTGCAGGTGTAGAGCCACAGGTCGGTGCCGGAGGCGCTGTTGGAATCGGGTACGTCCAGGCAGAGACCGGACTCGACGTGCTTGAGCGTGCCCTCGGAGGTGGCCGTCCACCGCTGGTTCGCGGCCCCGGTGCACTCCGCGACCACCGCCTTGGTGCCCACGGCCGTGGCGCCGCCCGCGGGCACCACGCAGACGCCCAGGACCTTCAGGGCGCCGGTTGCCGCGTCGGACGCTCCGGCGGGTGCGTCGATGCGGAACTTCTGGGGCTTGGAACCGTTGCAGGAGTAGAGCTGGACCGCGGTCCCCACGACCGTCGAGCCCCCGGACAGGTCCAGGCACTTGTCCGTCAGGCCCAGCCAGGCCCCCGCGCCGTTCTCGCCGAAGCCGGTGACCGTCTCGACCTGGCCGTCCCACGTCCACGTCAGCGCCTGTTCGTCGCCGTCCGCGGACCGGGTGCGGGTGTTGCCCGAGGCGTCGTACGTCGCGGACGCCTCGGTGGTGACCTGGGCTCCTTCGGGTGTCGTACGGGTGGCGGACATGCCCGTCAGCGTGTGCGGCTGGGTGCCGTCGGGGGCGCCGTAGGTGTACGACGTCGTGGCGTCCTTCGAGCTGTCCCCGCCGGTGTCGTGCTCGACCAGCGTCTCGCGGTTGCCCACCGCGTCATAGCGGTACGACGTCCAGTAACCCGCGTTCGCGCCCGTCACGTTGAGCGTGCCGTCGGAGTAGCGGGGGGCCGCCGCCGCCCTGCCCTCGGCCGTGCACGTGGTTCTGGGAGCCGTCCAGGCCTCGGTCAGCTGGCCCAGGGTGTCGTAGCTGAAGCACTGGCGGTCGGTGACCTCGTTCGCGCGGTCGGCGATGGAGGTGACGTTGCCCGCCGGGTCGTACGCGTACGTGCGCGAGTTGACCCGGTTTCCCATGACCGCGGTCGTGTCACTGGTCGACTCGCGGTCGACGATGCTGCGGGTCAGTTCACCCGTCGACTCGTCGAAGAGGTTTGTCGTCCAGACCCGGCTCGGGTGTTCGCCGCTGACCGTGCGGAGCACTTCGCCGAAGGGCGAGTACGACGTCTCGGCCGTGTACCAGTCGGTGCCGGAGTCTCTACCTGACACGGGGCGGTTCTGCGCAAGCTGCCCTGAGACCGTCGCACACGTGACATACCCCACCCCGCACCCGGATCCGATCCCGTTAACAATGGACTGTGATCTCTCCGGTCTCCTCGATGCCCCGGAGCGCCCACCGGCACAGGCCGGAGGCGACTCCCTACGTCGATCTCACGCGGGCGGAATGGAGCGCGCTGCGTGACAAGACGCCGTTGCCGCTGTCCGCCGAGGAGGTGGAGAAGCTGCGCGGGCTCGGGGACGTCATCGACCTCGACGAGGTGCGGGACATCTACCTCCCGCTCTCCCGGCTGCTCAATCTCTACGTCGGCGCCACCGACGGGCTGCGCGGCGCGCTGAACACCTTCCTCGGCGAGCAGGGGTCCCAGGCCGGGACGCCGTTCGTGATAGGGGTCGCCGGGTCGGTCGCGGTGGGCAAGTCGACCGTGGCCCGGCTGCTCCAGGCGCTGCTGTCGCGGTGGCCCGAGCACCCACGCGTCGAGCTGGTCACCACGGACGGGTTCCTGCTGCCCACCAGGGAGTTGCAGGCGCGCGGGCTCATGTCACGCAAAGGCTTCCCCGAGTCGTACGACCGCCGGGCGCTCACCCGCTTCGTCGCCGACATCAAGGCGGGGAAGGCCGAGGTCACCGCCCCCGTCTACTCCCACCTCATCTACGACATCGTCCCGGACGAGAAGCTCGTCGTACGGCGGCCGGACATCCTCATCGTCGAAGGGCTGAACGTCCTCCAGCCCGCCCTGCCCGGCAGCGACGGCCGCACCCGGGTCGGCCTCGCCGACTACTTCGACTTCAGCGTCTACGTCGACGCACGCACCGAGGACATCGAACGCTGGTACCTCAGCCGCTTCCGCAAGCTGCGCGAGACCGCGTTCCAGAACCCGTCCTCGTACTTCCGCAGGTACACCCAGGTGTCGGAGGACGAGGCCCTCGACTACGCCCGTACCACCTGGCGGACGATCAACAAGCCGAACCTCGTCGAGAACGTCGCCCCGACGCGCGGCCGGGCCACGCTCGTGCTGCGCAAGGGACCCGACCACAAGGTGCAGAGGCTGAGTCTGCGGAAGCTGTGACCCGCCCCGCGGTCGGTCAGGGCGCGGGGCTGTAGGTCAGGTCCGCGACCGGCTCGGTCATGGAGTCCTCCACGGCCTGCTGGACTTCCGGGTCGGCCTCGGCATCGGTCTCGGGGCGGGGGGCCGGACTGGCGAGGGCCGCGGCGATCCGCTCGGCCATCGAGTCGTCAGCCGTTCCCGTTCCTGCTCCCGTGCCCGTGCCGGTGGGTGCCGTACCGTTCGCGGTCGGCTCCGCTTCCGCCGCCACCACCGAGGACGACCCCGTACGAGCCAGCGCCGCCGCCCGGTCCGCGTCCCGCGCCGCCTGCCGTACCGCTGCCTCGTAGGCCGCCGCCTGCCCTGCCTCCCAGACAGCCAGTCGCTGCGCCCACGCCTGCTGGGCGACTGCCGAGGCGACCCGCCCGCCATTCCCGGCCAGCGCCGAGCCGGTGCCAGTCGCCGCCACCGCCGTACCGACGGCCCCGGCCGCCCCGACGCCCGCCAGCACCACCGCCACCGCCACCGCCGTACGACGCCTGCCTCGGTTGCCTGTCACCGGGTGCTCCTCGCCTCGCTGCCTTCTTCACGCACCGTAGTGAGCGCAGGTCCCGGACGATCATCGGGACGATCACGAAGAGGTGAAGGTCAGGGCAGGGGCACGGTGCGGGAACGTCAGCCCAGCGCCGACTTCACCACGTCCGCCAGCCGTCCCGCCACCGACCGCGCCTGGTCGATGTCCGCGGCCTCCACCATCACCCGCACCAGCGGCTCGGTCCCCGACGGCCGGAGCAGGACGCGGCCCGTGGAGCCCAGCTCCCGTTCCGCCTCGGTGACCGCCGCGATCAGGTCGGCGGAGGTGCCGACGCGGGACCTGTCCACGTCGGGGACGTTGATCAGCACCTGCGGGAGGCGTTCCATCACGGACGCCAGCTCCCGCAGCGGACGGGACGTCTGCGCCACCCGCGCGGCCAGCAGCAGGCCGGTGAGGGTGCCGTCGCCGGTGGTGGCGTGGTCCAGCACGATGACGTGGCCGGACTGCTCGCCGCCGAGGGCGTAGCCGCGCTCCTTCATCTTCTCCAGGACGTACCGGTCGCCGACCGCCGTCTGGACGAGCTGGATGCCCTCGCGCTCCATGGCGAGCTTGAACCCCAGGTTGGACATGACGGTCGCGACGACGGTCTCCTCGCGCAGCGCGGAACGTTCCCGCATCGCCAGCGCCAGCACGGCCAGGATCTGGTCCCCGTCGACCTCCTCGCCGGTGTGGTCGACGGCCAGGCAGCGGTCGGCGTCGCCGTCGTGCGCGATGCCGAGGTCGGCGCCGTGCGCGAGGACGGCGGCCTTGAGCTGGTCGAGATGCGTGGAGCCGCAGCCGTCGTTGATGTTGAGGCCGTCGGGTTCGGCACCGATGGTGACGACCTCGGCCCCGGCGCGGGTGAACGCCAGCGGGGAGACCCGCGCGGCGGCGCCGTGCGCCTCGTCCAGGATGATCTTCAGCCCGTCGAGGCGGTTCGGGAGGACGCCGAGGAGGTGCTCGACGTACAGGTCCACACCCTCGTCGTACGTCCGCACCCGGCCGACGCCGGCGCCGGTGGGACGCTGCCACGGCTCACCCGTGCGGTGCTCCTCGTAGACGGCCTCGATACGGTCCTCCAGCTCGTCGGCGAGTTTGTGCCCGCCGCGGGCGAAGAACTTGATGCCGTTGTCCGGCATGGCGTTGTGGCTGGCGGAGAGCATCACGCCGAGGTCGGCGCCGAGCGCGCCGGTCAGGTGCGCCACGGCCGGGGTCGGCAGCACGCCGACCCGCAGCACGTCCACGCCGGCACTGGCGAGGCCCGCCACCACGGCGGCCTCCAGGAACTCCCCGGACGCACGCGGGTCCCGTCCGACCACCGCCGTTGGCCGGTGGCCCGCGAAGGTGCCCGCCTCGGCCAGTACGTGTGCCGCCGCGACGGAGAGACCGAGCGCCAGCTCGGCCGTCAGATCCGCGTTGGCGACACCCCGCACGCCGTCCGTGCCGAAGAGTCGTCCCACTTGTCCTCCTGAGGAAACGTCAGTTCCGAAGCCGCCGCCCACTGCGGCCCGTAGACCCATAGGCCCGAGGCCCACAGACCCATAGGCCGGTAGGCCCGAGGCCCACAGACCCATAGGCCGGTAGGCCGGTAGGCCCGTAAGCCCAAAAACCCGTAGACCCATAAGCCCGCGAGTCACGGCAGACCGGCGGGGCCACACACGCGGCTCCGGTGGCCGTACCAGCTCATCACATCAGCCTTTGAGCACCTTGTGACGTTATACGCCCGATGGCCGTGATACACGAACGCCCCGACAGCACAATGGCGTGCCGCCGGGGCGTTCGGAGTAGGGCCTGTCCAGCGGACCATGCCGCAGACGCGGGGCCTGGCACGCCCATCTGCCGCGTTGTGGTCAGTCGCCGACGCTCCGCGTCGACTCCCTCCTCCGCCTTGCAGCTGGACGCACCAGGCCCCGCTCGCCTGCGTCTATGGGCTACCGCTGGCTTCCCGCGGCCTGATCCGCCGCACAGTCCCGCAAGCCGTGGATTAGCGCTTGCTGTACTGCGGAGCCTTGCGGGCCTTCTTCAGACCGGCCTTCTTGCGCTCGACCGCACGGTCGTCGCGGCGCAGGAAGCCCGCCTTCTTCAGCGGACCACGGTTGTTGTCCACGTCGGCCTCGTTCAGCGCGCGGGCCACGCCCAGGCGCAGGGCGCCCGCCTGACCCGAGACACCGCCACCCGCGATGCGGGCGATGACGTCGTAGCGGCCCTCCAGCTCGAGCACCTTGAAGGGCTCGTTGACCTCCTGCTGGTGCACCTTGTTGGGGAAGTAGTCCTCAAGGGTGCGGCCGTTGATCTTCCACTTGCCGGTGCCCGGGACGATCCGGACACGGGCGATGGCGTTCTTGCGACGGCCCAGGCCGGCGGCGGGCTGGGCCTCGCCGAAGCGGGAGGCCATGGACTCCGAGGTGTACTCACCCTCGACGGGGACCTCGGACTCGGTGGTGTAGCTGTCGATGTCAAGCTCTTCGAGCGGCTGCTCGGCAGTGGTCTCGGCCACGATTCTCCTCAGATTCTCTTCAGTCTTAGGGGGTGGCCGGACTTACTGCGCGACCTGGGTGATCTCGTACGGCTGCGGCTGCTGCGCGCCGTGCGGGTGCTGGTCACCCTTGTAGACCTTCAGCTTCGAGAGCATCTGACGGCCCAGAGTGTTCTTGGGGAGCATTCCCTTGACGGCCTTCTCGATGGCCTTCTCGGGGTTCTTGTCGAGCAGCTCGTCGTAGCGGACGGAGCGCAGACCACCCGGGTAGCCGGAGTGGCGGTACGCCATCTTCTGGGTCCGCTTGTTGCCGGACAGGTGCACCTTGTCGGCGTTGATGATGATGACGAAGTCACCGGTGTCGACGTGCGGCGCGTAGATCGGCTTGTGCTTGCCCCGCAGAAGGGACGCGGCGGTGGAGGCGAGACGGCCCAGGACGATGTCCTGAGCGTCGATGACGTGCCACTGGCGCGTCACATCGCCGGGCTTGGGGCTGTACGTACGCACGGTTCGTAGCCTTCGCTTCGAGTGAATGGTCCTGACAAGGTCACCGAAACGATCACGACAGCCTGTGCCCACGGCGGCGACGCATACCGCGTGCGTGGGGTCGCTGGTCATCGGCCCGGTGGACCGGTGTAAGGGCCCGTCCCGTGAGAATGAGCAAGCCAATACACAACGAACCAGCAGGATACCGGGGCCGCCCGGACGGGTCAAAACGAGCGCACGCCGGACACCCGCCGCCACCGTACACGCCCCACCGGACACGGAGGGTGACCGACTCTCCCGGCGCTCGAACCCCGGCGCCCCCAGGGGTTGTTGACCCGGGTCGGCGCGCGGCGCCGCCCGTCTAAGATGCGGCCCATGAGCTTTGGGCAGGGGGGACCTCAGTCGCAGTGGGATCCCTGGAAACCGCACTCCCAGCAGCAGCCGTGGAACAGCGGCGGCGACCAGACCCCGGACTGGGCCGCGCTGGCCGAGGCCTCCGAGGCGCGCAACAAACGGCGCCGACTGCTGCTGATCGGCGGGGGCGCGGTGGCCACCGTCGCGATCGGCGCCGCCGTCGCGGTGGCCGTCATGTCGGCGAACGGCGGCGACCCGGCCGCCAAGGGGCCGTCCTCGCAGGTGCCCGCCACGGCCGACCTGCCGAGCAGCCCGGCCGCGCCGTCGTTCGAGCCGACCTCCGCGCCGCCGCCGCTGGACCCCAAGGACTTCATCTCCAGCGCGAAGAAGGACAAGGCCGAGCTCAGCCCGCAGACCCTGTTCCCGGGCACCCAGCTGACCATGGGTGACACGGTCTACAAGAAGGGCCCGACCGCCGACACGACGACCTGCTCCTCGGCCGCGCAGGGCACCCTGCCGAAGGTCCTCCAGGCCCAGGACTGCACCCGGCTGATGCGGGTCACCTACACCAGGGACGGGGTCGCGGTCACGGTCGGCGTCGCCGTCTTCGACACCGAGGCGCGGGCCACCAGGGCCAAGGGCCAGACCGACACCAAGAGCATCGTCCGCGCGCTGTCCGGCGGCGGTGTGAAGCCGTTCTGCACCGGCGCGGTCTGCCGTTCGACGACCAATTCCTACGGCCGGTACGCCTATTTCACCCTCGCCGGTTTCACCAACGGCAAGGACGTCACCACCAAGGACACGGCCGTCTTCTCCGCCGGCGACGACCTGGCCGAGTTCACCTTCCGGCAGATCCGCCGCCGTGGCGAGGCCCAGGCGTCGGCGGCGGCCAGCGAGTGACCCGCCCCGGGACCGACGGGCGCCCCGGGCGTGGTCCGGCTCACGCCCGCCGGTTGCGGGCGACGCGGCTGCGCTCCGCCAGCAGGCCGTCCGCCGGATAGCCGACCTCCTCCAGGCACAGCCCGTGCGGCCGGACCACGTGCACCGCGCTGTCCCGTACCCGCGCCTCCAGCACCTTCCGCGGCCACTCCACCGTCCGGTGCCCGTCGCCGACGAACAGCAGCGCGCCGACCATGGCGCGCACCTGGTTGTGGCAGAAGGCGTCCGCGCGGACCTCGACCTCCACGACGCCGTCCGCGTTCCGGCGCACCCCGAAGTCGAGGATCTCCCGGATCGTCGTCGCGCCCTCGCGCTTCTTCGCGTACGCCGCGAAGTCGTGCTCGCCGACCAGCGACTTCGCCGCGGCGTCCATCGCGGCGACGTCCAGCGGCCAGTCGTGCCACAGCACGTGCCCCCGCAGCAGCGGGTCGACGCCCCCCGGGTTGTCGGTGACCCGGTAGACGTACCGCCGCCACACGGCCGCGAACCGCGCGTTGAAGCCGCTGGGCGCCTCCCGCAGGGCCCAGACCCGCACGTCCCTCGGCAGCCGCCCCGCGAGCCGCTTCAGCAGCTTGGCGCCCTGTTCCGCCCACACCTCACGGGGCAGGTCGACGTGGGCCACCTGACCCCGCGCGTGCACCCCGGCGTCGGTCCGCCCGGCGACCGTCAGCTCGTACGTCCGCTCCCCCGCCCGCGTGACCGTCCGCAGCGCGTCCTCGACCTCGCCCTGGACGGTCCGCCGCCCCCCGGCCTGCTTGGCCCAGCCGGAGAAGGCGGTCCCGTCGTAGGACAGGTCGAGGCGGATACGGACATGACCGGGCTGTACTTCGTCACTCACACCGGAATCCTCTCAGGTACGCGAACGGGCCCACCCCCGAGCAGGGGGCGGGCCCGTCGTGACGCGGGTCGGACTCAGGCGTCCTTGGACTCCTCGGCGGCGGCCTCCTCGGCCTCCGGCTTGGCGTCCTCGACGACCTCGTCCTTCTTGAGGGCGTCTTCCTTGACCGCACGCTTGGTGGCGGCCTCGGCCTCACCCGTGGCCTCCTGGGCGACGGTCAGCGCCTCGACCAGCTCGATGACGGCCATGGGCGCGTTGTCGCCACGGCGGTTACCGATCTTGGTGATACGGGTGTAACCACCGGGCCGGTTCTCGTAGCGCGGGCCGATCTCGGTGAAGAGCGTGTGCACGATGCCCTTGTCCGTGATGACCTGGAGCACCTGACGGCGGTTGTGAAGGTCGCCCTTCTTCGCCTTGGTGATCAGACGCTCCGCGTACGGGCGCAGGCGGCGGGCCTTCGCCTCGGTGGTCTTGATCTTGCCGTGCTCGAAGAGCGACTTCGCGAGGTTCGCGAGCATCAGCTTCTCGTGCGCGGCGCTGCCGCCCAGACGGGCACCCTTGGTGGGCTTCGGCATGGTGTTTCTCCTAGGTGTCTGCCCCGGCCGTGTCAGGTACCGGGGTCAGTATCTGAGCAGACGGTTGTCTGTCAGAGATCCGGGGTTCTTCCGAACCCCGGAAGGGACCGCGCCCCCGGAGGGGACGCGGTGAACCGCACGACCAGCCCCGACGGACCGGCCGCGGAGACGGTCAGTACTGCTCGGTCTCCACGAACCCGGCGTCCGCGTCGTCGTCCGCGCCGAACGCGTCCGCGGCGGCGGTCGGGTCGAAACCGGGAGGCGAGTCCTTGAGCGCGAGACCCATCCCGGCGAGCTTCGCCTTGACCTCGTCGATGGACTTCGCACCGAAGTTGCGGATGTCCAGCAGGTCCGCCTCGGAGCGCGCGACCAGCTCACCCACGGAGTGGATGCCCTCACGCTTGAGGCAGTTGTAGGAGCGGACCGTCAGCTCCAGCTCCTCGATCGGCAACGCCAGGTCCGCGGCGAGGGCGGCGTCCGTCGGGGACGGACCCATGTCGATGCCCTCGGCGTCGATGTTCAGCTCACGCGCCAGACCGAACAGCTCGACCAGGGTCTTGCCGGCCGACGCCATGGCGTCACGCGGACGCATGGCCTGCTTGGTCTCGACGTCGACGATCAGCTTGTCGAAGTCGGTGCGCTGCTCGACACGCGTGGCCTCGACCTTGTACGTCACCTTGAGGACCGGCGAGTAGATCGAGTCGACCGGGATACGGCCGATCTCCTGGCCGACCTGCTTGTTCTGCACGGCGGAGACGTAGCCGCGACCGCGCTCGACGGTCAGCTCCATCTCCAGCTTGCCCTTGCCGTTGAGCGTGGCGAGGACGAGGTCGGGGTTGTGCACCTCGACACCGGCCGGGGGCGCGATGTCGGCGGCGGTGACCAGACCCGGGCCCTGCTTGCGCAGGTACATCACGACGGGCTCGTCGTGCTCCGAGGAGACCACGAGCTGCTTGATGTTGAGGATCAGGTCGGTGACGTCGTCCTTGACGCCCGGCACGGTGGTGAACTCGTGCAGGACGCCGTCGATGCGGATGCTGGTGACAGCAGCGCCGGGGATCGACGACAGGAGGGTACGGCGGAGGGAGTTGCCGAGGGTGTAGCCGAAGCCCGGCTCCAGCGGCTCGATCACGAACCGGGAGCGGAACTCGTCGACGACCTCTTCGGTCAACGAGGGACGCTGAGCGATCAGCATGGTGCGTTCCTTCTGTCAGGGGCGCCCGCTATTTGACGCCCTGATGAGACAAGGGTACGGGCGGTACGCCCCGAAGGGCCGTACCGCCCGAATCCTCAAGACAACCGAGTCCCAGACTCGGCGGCGCGGGAGACCTCCGCTCACGCGGAGACCGCGACCGCGTACACCTGGGTCAGACCCGGCGGCGCTTCGGCGGACGGCAGCCGTTGTGCGGGGTCGGGGTGACGTCCTGGATGGAGCCGACCTCGAGACCCGTCGCCTGGAGCGAGCGGATCGCGGTCTCGCGACCGGAACCCGGGCCCTTCACGAACACGTCGACCTTGCGCATCCCGTGCTCCTGCGCACGACGGGCAGCCGACTCGGCGGCCATCTGCGCGGCGAACGGGGTGGACTTCCGGGAGCCCTTGAAGCCGACGTGGCCGGCGGAGGCCCAGGAGATCACGTTGCCCGACGGGTCGGTGATCGAGACGATGGTGTTGTTGAACGTGCTCTTGATGTGCGCGTGGCCGTGAGCGACGTTCTTCTTTTCCTTGCGGCGCACCTTCTTGGCAGCGCCCTGACGACCCTTGGGGGGCATCTATAACTCCTACGGGAGGTGGTCGGTCCTACAGCGAAGACCGCTGGACGGCGAAGTCCGCTGCGGACTACTTCTTGCCCGGCTTCTTCTTGCCGGCGATGGCGCGACGCGGGCCCTTGCGGGTGCGGGCGTTGGTGCTGGTGCGCTGACCGCGGACGGGCAGACCGCGGCGGTGACGGAGACCCTGGTAGCAACCGATCTCCACCTTGCGGCGGATGTCGGCCTGGATCTCACGACGGAGGTCACCCTCGGTCTTGATGTTGTTGTCGACGTACTCGCGGATCGCGACGAGCTGCTCCTCGGAGAGGTCGCGGACGCGGGTGTTCGGGTCGACGCCGGTAGCGGCCAGCGTCTGCTGCGAAAGGGTCCGGCCGATGCCGAACACGTAGGTGAGGGCGACCTCCACACGCTTTTCGCGCGGGATGTCAACACCGGAAACGCGTGCCATTCAATGGCTCCAGTTTGATCTTCGGAGGTCTTCCGCAGGACCGACTCCCAGCCGCCGGCGTCTTCTGTTTCAAAGAGTAGGTACGGCCTGGGTCCCCAGCCTCCGAACCGGGGGTGTCAGGCGCGGTGCGCCTGGGTCCTGCGTATGAACATGTAACTCAGCTCGCGTCGCGCGAATCTCTGCGGAAGCAGAGGGATGGATCTACGGTCAGCCCTGGCGCTGCTTGTGGCGCGGGTTCTCGCAGATGACCATGACCCGGCCGTGACGGCGGATCACCCTGCACTTGTCGCAGATCTTCTTGACGCTCGGCTTGACCTTCATGGGGTGAGGTTCTCCGGGTCAGTGCCATCGCTCCGCTCGGAAGCGGGGCGCGGGCAAGATCTACTTGTAGCGGTAGACGATCCGGCCACGCGTCAGGTCGTACGGAGACAGCTCCACCACGACCCGGTCGTCAGGGAGGATGCGGATGTAGTGCATACGCATCTTGCCGCTGATGTGTGCCAGGACCTGGTGGCCGTTCTGGAGCTCGACCTTGAACATCGCGTTCGGCAGAGACTCGACGACAGTGCCCTCGATCTCGATGGCACCTTGCTTCTTGGCCACGCTTCGCCCTTCGAATCGACTACCTTGGTCGACTCCGTCACACCGACGAACATGTGGACATGCGGGTGCACGGGAGCCGACGAGTCAGTCTACGTCAGCGCACCCGGAAAGACGAATCGAGCAATCCTGCCCCATGACGGAGATCATCATGCGAGCGGGTCGGGCGGACGCGACCGCGCCGCCGTCAGGCCAGCGGGTCCGGTGCCGCCGTGATGCCGTACTCCGCCGGCTTGGCCTTGCCGCCGACCGACTCCCCGACGCCGCCCTCGCGGGCACTCGGCGCTGGCGCGCCTCACTGGCTTCGCGCGGCTGCGCTGGCCTCCGACCAGCGGACGCGACCCCGCCGCCGTCAGGCCAGCGGGTCCGGTGCCGCCGTGATGCCGTACTCCGCCAGCTTGGCCTTGCCGCCGTCGGGGGCCGTCAGGACCAGGGGGCCCTGCGGGGTCAGGGCGATGGAGTGCTCCCAGTGCGAGGACCAGGTGCCGTCGGTCGTGATGACCGTCCAGTCGTCCGACAGGACCTCCGTCTTCGCGGTGCCCAGGGAGAGCATCGGCTCGATGGCGAGGCAGACGCCGGGGACCAGCTTGGGGCCCTTGCCGCGCTTACGGTCGACGTAGTTCAGCAGGTGCGGGTCCATGTGCATCTCGGAGCCGATGCCGTGGCCACCGTAGTCCTCGATGATCCCGTACCGGCCGCCACCGGGCTTCGGCTGGCGGCGGACGTACGTCTCGATGGCGCGGGAGATGTCGACGAGCCGGTGGCCCTGCTTCATCGCCGCGATCCCGGCCCACATCGACTCCTCGGTCACCCGGGACAGCTCGACGAGCTCCGGCGCGTGACCGGAGCCGACGAAGGCGGTGTACGCCGCGTCCCCGTGCCAGCCGTCGATGATCGCACCGGCGTCCACGGAGATGATGTCGCCGTCCTTCAGCACGACGTCCTCGGAGGGGATGCCGTGGACGACGACCTCGTTGACGGAGGTGCAGATGGTGGCGGGGAAGCCGCCGTACCCCAGGAAGTTCGACTTCGCGCCGTGCTCCGCGAGCACCTTGCGGGCGACCTCGTCCAGATCCCTCGTCGTCGCGCCGGGCACCGCGGCCTCCCGGGTGGCCGCGTGGACGGCGGCGACGACCAGCCCCGCCTCACGCATCTTCGCGATCTGCTCGGGGTTCTTGATCTGCACCATGGGGACGGGGCCTTTCTTCGACCGGGGGCGGGGCCAGGGAGGGGACTACACCAACGATACGGGCGCTACCGCGCCGCAGCCGCGGTCCCGAGTTCCGGGAACCGCGGCTGCGACACCGTATGGACGGCGATGCCTACTGGACGGCGTCGCCCTGACGCTTCAGCGCCTCCAGCGCGCGGCCCGTGACCTCGTCGACCGGACCCAGGGCGTTGATCGTGACGACCAGGCCCTGCGCCTTGTAGTAGTCGATGATCGGCTCGGTCTGCGTGTGGTAGACCTCCAGCCGGGTGCGGACCGTCGCCTCGGAGTCGTCGTCGCGCTGGTACAGCTCACCGCCGCACACGTCACACACGCCCTCCTTCTTGGGGGCGCTGTAGGTGACGTGGAAGACGTGGCTGGAGTCCTTGCGGCAGATGCGCCGGCCGGCGATCCGCTTGACGACCTCGTCCTCGGGGGCCTCCAGGTCGAGCACCGCGTCCAGCTCCATGTGCTCCGCCGTCAGCAGTTCGTCCAGCGCCTCGGCCTGCGAGACGTTGCGCGGGAAGCCGTCCAGCAGGAAGCCGTTCTCCGCGTCGGGCTGCTCCATCCGGTCCTTGGCCATCGCGATGGTGACCTCGTCCGGCACGAGGTTGCCCGCGTCCATGTAGGACTTGGCGAGCTTCCCCAGCTCCGTCTGCTGGCTGATGTTGGCGCGGAACAGGTCGCCCGTGGAGATGTGCGGGATCGACAGCTTCTCGGCAAGGCGGGTGGCTTGCGTACCCTTGCCCGCGCCCGGTGGCCCGACGAGGACGATTCGCATCAGCGGAGGAACCCTTCGTAATTGCGCTGCTGGAGCTGGCTCTCGATCTGCTTCACCGTCTCCAGACCGACACCCACGATGATCAGGATGCTGGTACCGCCGAACGGGAAGTTCTGGTTTGCCTCGAAACCGACCAACGCCATTGTTGGTACGAGAGCGATCAGACCCAGGTACAGCGAACCCGGCCAGGTGATCCGGTTGAGTACGTAACTGAGGTACTCGGCGGTCGGTCGGCCAGCCCGGATGCCCGGGATGAAGCCACCATACTTCTTCATGTTGTCCGCGACTTCCTCGGGGTTGAAGGAGATCGCCACGTAGAAGAACGCGAAGAACACGATGAGCAAGAAGTACATACTGATGTAAAGCGGGTGGTCGCCCTTGACAAGGTGACCCTCGATCCAGGTCTTCCACGACGAGTTGCCGCTGGAGAACTGGGCGATCAGGGCGGGGATGTACAGCAGCGACGAGGCGAAGATGACGGGAATCACACCCGCCTGGTTCACCTTGAGGGGGATGTAGGTGGACGTGCCGCCGTAGGACCGGCGGCCGATCATGCGCTTCGCGTACTGCACCGGAATGCGACGCTGGGCCTGCTCGACGAAGACCACCAGGCCGACCATGACCAGGCCGACCGCGATGACGGTGCCGAACTCGATCCAGCCGCCGGCCAGCGAGCCCTGCTGCTTGATGGCCCACAGCGCGGACGGGAAGGTCGCGGCGATCGAGATGAACATCAGGATCGACATGCCGTTGCCGATGCCGCGGTCGGTGATCAGCTCACCGAGCCACATGACGACGGC
Organism: Streptomyces sp. NPDC006997; assembly: GCF_040635175.1. Taxonomy (NCBI): domain Bacteria; kingdom Bacillati; phylum Actinomycetota; class Actinomycetes; order Kitasatosporales; family Streptomycetaceae; genus Streptomyces; species Streptomyces sp. NPDC006997. The sequence continues at coordinate 50,825 of NZ_JBEYHH010000034.1, read as the reverse complement.
CGTACCGGCGGTCATCGTGATCACCATGGTGATGGTGACGAAGATCGAGCGGTCCGGGACGATCTCCGAGGCGACCGGGCAGCCGCTGAACAGCGCGCCGCTGCGGGCGGTGGCCACCAGGCCGGTGCCCTGGAGCACGGCGAGCGCCACCGTCAGGTAACGGGTGTACTGCGTGATCTTCGCGGTACCGGCCTGGCCCTCCTTCTTCAGGGCCTCCAGTCGCGGGATCACCACCGTCAGCAGCTGAAGGATGATGCTCGCGGTGATGTACGGCATGATGCCGAGCGCGAAGATCGTGATCTGGAGCAGCGCACCGCCACTGAACATGTTGACCAGGCCGAACAGACCCTGGTTGCCCTCGGCGACGTCGATACAGGTCTGGACGCTCCGGTAGTCGACACCCGGGATCGGGATGTGCGTACCGACCCGGTACACCACGATGATGCCGAGCGTGAACAGCAGCTTCTTGCGCAGGTCGGGCGTCTTGAACGCCCGGGCGAACGCGGTGAGCACGGTGCCTCCTGCGACCCCCGCGCATCTGCGTCAAGGGTGACGGTCTTGAAGGTCCAATGAAACAACGACTGAGATAACGGCCAACCGCCCCCCGGAGTGCCCGCGTGAGGTACCCCGGTGAAAGTTGGCAGTGCAGGCCACCTTACCGGCGAGACTGCCACCTAGGAACGACCAACCGGGGATACCCCATTTGTGGGGTATCCCCGGTCGGGATCGCTCAAGTCATCGAGACGCCTGTGGAATTCAGACGAGCTCGGTGACGGTACCGCCGGCGGCGGTGATCTTCTCCTTGGCGGAGCCGGAGACGGCGTCGACCGTCACCTGCAGCGCCACGGAGATCTCGCCCTGGCCGAGGACCTTGACGAGGCTGTTCTTGCGCACAGCGCCCTTGGCCACCAGACCCTCGACGGTGACCTCGCCACCCTCGGGGTAGAGCGCGGCCAGCTTGTCGAGGTTCACGACCTGGTACTCGGTCTTGAACGGGTTCTTGAAGCCCTTCAGCTTCGGAAGACGCATGTGGAGGGGCATCTGGCCACCCTCGAAGCGCTCCGGAACCTGGTAACGGGCCTTCGTGCCCTTCGTACCACGACCGGCCGTCTTACCCTTCGACGCCTCACCACGACCGACACGGGTCTTGGCGGTCTTGGCGCCCGGGGCGGGACGGAGGTTGTGGATCTTGAGCGGGTTGTTCTCCGCCATGATCAGTCGACCTCCTCGACCGTCACGAGGTGGCGGACGGTGTGCACCATGCCGCGGAACTCGGGGCGGTCCTCCTTGACGACCTGCGTGTTGATCCCCTTGAGACCAAGGGAGCGCAGGGTGTCACGGTGGTTCTGCTTGCTGCCGATGTAGGACTTGACCTGCGTGATCTTGAGCTGCGCCATGATCACACACCCGCCCCGGCACGCGCACGCAGCAGGGCCGCGGGGGCGACGTCCTCCAGCGGCAGACCGCGGCGGGCCGCGATCTCCTCGGGACGCTGCAGGCCCTTCAGGGCCTCCACGGTCGCGTGCACGATGTTGATGGCGTTGTCGGAGCCGAGCGACTTCGACAGCACGTCGTGGATACCGGCGCACTCCAGCACGGCGCGCACCGGACCACCGGCGATCACACCGGTACCGGGCGACGCGGGCTTGAGCAGCACGACGCCGGCAGCCTTCTCACCCTGGATGGGGTGCGGGATGGTGCCCTGGATCCGGGGGACCTTGAAGAAGTGCTTCTTGGCCTCCTCCACACCCTTGGCGATGGCGGCCGGCACCTCCTTGGCCTTGCCGTAACCGACACCCACGGTGCCGTCACCGTCGCCCACCACGACCAGCGCGGTGAAGCTGAAGCGACGACCACCCTTCACAACCTTGGCGACGCGGTTGATCGCGACCACGCGCTCAACGTACGCGGTCTTCTCGGCGGCAGCAGCGCCGCCGTCACGGCCCTTCCGGTCCCGCCGCTCGCCGCCACCGGCACCGCCACCGCGGCGCTGGGGTCCAGCCATTGGAATTACCTCTCTCTGTTTCCGCTAGCTACGGAACCGGCTCAGAACTTGAGCCCGGCCTCGCGGGCGGCGTCCGCCAGGGCGGCGATGCGCCCGGCGTACTGGTTGCCACCACGGTCGAACACGACGGCCTCGACACCGGCGGCCTTGGCACGCTCGGCGACCAGGGCGCCGACCTTCTTGGCCTGCGAGGACTTGTCCTCGGCACCGCGGATCGACGCGTCCAGGGACGACGCCGACGCCAGGGTGTGACCCTTCAGGTCGTCGATCACCTGCGCCACGATGTGACGGTTGGAGCGGGTCACGACCAGACGGGGGCGCTCCGCCGTTCCGTTGATCCGCTTGCGGATCCGGATGTGGCGGCGCTTGATCGCGGCGCGCTTGTAGGCGTCGCCCTTCAGGATCTTCTGCCCGTATGCCATGGCTTACTTACCCGCCTTTCCGACCTTGCGGCGGATGACTTCACCCTCGTACTTGACGCCCTTGGCCTTGTACGGGTCGGGCTTGCGCAGCTTGCGGATGTTGGCCGCGACCTCGCCGACCTTCTGCTTGTCGATGCCCTCGACCGAGAAACGGGTGGGGGCCTCGACCTTGAAGGTGATGCCCTCGGGGGCCTCGACCACGATCGGGTGGCTGTAACCGAGGGAGAACTCCAGGTTCGAGCCCTTGGCGACAACGCGGTAACCGACACCGCTGATTTCGAGCTTCTTCACGTAACCCTGGGTCACGCCGGTGATCATGTTCGCCACCAGCGTGCGGGACAGGCCGTGCAGGGCCTTGTTCTGACGCTCGTCGTTGGGGCGGGTGACGCTGAGCACGCCGTCCTCACCCTTGGCGATCTCGATCGGCGCCGCGACGGTGTGGGTCAACTGGCCCTTGGGACCCTTGACCGAAACCGTCTGGCCGTCGATGGTGACGTCCACGCCGGCGGGAACCGCGATGGGGAGCTTGCCGATGCGCGACATAGCTGTTTCCTCCGTTCCCTTCCGCTACCAGACGTAGGCGAGGACTTCCCCACCCACGCCCTTCTTGCCGGCCTGCTTGTCGGTGAGGAGCCCGTGCGACGTGGAGATGATCGCCACGCCCAGGCCGCCGAGCACCTTCGGCAGGTTGGTGGACTTCGCGTACACCCGGAGACCGGGCTTGGAGATCCGCTTGATGCCCGCGATGGAGCGCTCACGGTTGGGGCCGAACTTCAGCTCCAGGACGAGGTTCTTGCCGACCTCCGCGTCCTCGACGCGCCAGCCCGTGATGAAGCCCTCCTGCTGGAGGATCTCCGCGATGTGAGACTTGATCTTGGACGCCGGCATCGTCACGGAGTCGTGGTACGCCGAGTTCGCGTTCCGCAGACGAGTCAGCATGTCTGCGATCGGATCAGTCATGGTCATGAATTGGCCTTCGGCCTCTCTCGCCGGGGTTTCCTGGTGCGCCATCCCTCTCCCCGATCCGAGACGGGACGGGTGCGGCGCGGTGGACCTACGGCGTAGTAAGTCGTACGGGCGTCCAGGCGCCCAACCCTCCTAGCCTAAGCCATGGAGGGGCGGGCGCCTGACATCGCCCTTTACTTACCGAGAGTTTCCGGGGTCCCGAAGTACAGGACTACCAGGAACTCTTGGTCACGCCCGGCAGCTCGCCACGGTGAGCCATCTCACGAAGGCACACGCGGCAGAGGCCGAACTTGCGGTACACGGAGTGCGGACGACCGCAGCGCTGGCAGCGGGTGTACGCACGCACGCCGAACTTGGGCTTGCGAGCAGCCTTCGCGATCAGAGCCTTCTTCGCCATCTCGCTCACGCCTCCTTGAAGGGGAAGCCGAGGTGACGAAGGAGCGCGCGGCCCTCAGCGTCGTTGGTCGCCGTGGTGACCACGGTGATGTCCATACCCCGGACGCGGTCGATCTTGTCCTGGTCGATCTCGTGGAACATGACCTGCTCCGTGAGACCGAAGGTGTAGTTGCCACGGCCGTCGAACTGCTTGGGGGACAGGCCGCGGAAGTCGCGGATGCGCGGCAGCGCGAGCGACAGGGTGCGGTCCAGGAACTCCCACATGCGGTCGCCACGGAGCGTGACGTGGGCACCGATCGGCTGGCCCTCACGCAGCTTGAACTGCGCGATGGACTTGCGGGCCTTGGTGACGGCCGGCTTCTGACCGGTGATCGTGGTGAGGTCGCGGATGGCGCCCTCGATCAGCTTGGAGTCGCGGGCGGCGTCGCCCACACCCATGTTGACCACGATCTTGACGAGGCCGGGAACCTGCATGACGTTCTCGTACTTGAACTCGTCACGCAGCTTGCCCGCGATCTCCTCGCGGTACTTCGTCTTCAGACGCGGAGTGGTGGTGGTCGCCATCAGATGTCCTCACCCGTCCGCTTGGCAACGCGGATCTTGTTGCCTTCGTCGTCGAAGCGGTAGCCGACACGCGTGACGACCTTCTTGCCGTCCTTCTCCACGACCAGCTGGACGTTGGAGACGTGGATCGGCGCCTCGGTCGTGACGATGCCGCCGGCCTGCGAACCGCGAGCGGTCGGACCGGCCTTGGTGTGCTTCTTGACCCGGTTGACACCCTCGACCAGGACGCGGTCCTCGCGCGGGAAGGCCGCGATGACCTTGCCCTGCTTGCCCTTGTCCTTGCCGGTGATGACCTGGACCAGGTCGCCCTTCTTGATCTTCATGCTTACAGCACCTCCGGCGCGAGCGAGATGATCTTCATGAACTTCTTCTCGCGCAGCTCACGGCCGACCGGGCCGAAGATACGGGTGCCGCGAGGGTCGCCGTCGTTCTTCAGAATGACGGCGGCGTTCTCGTCGAAGCGGATGTACGAGCCGTCCGGACGGCGGCGCTCCTTGACGGTGCGAACGATGACCGCCTTGACGACGTCACCCTTCTTCACGTTGCCACCGGGGATCGCGTCCTTGACGGTGGCGACGATGACGTCACCGATGCCCGCGTAGCGGCGACCGGAGCCACCGAGCACACGGATGCAAAGGATCTCCTTCGCACCAGTGTTGTCGGCGACGCGCAGTCGCGACTCCTGCTGGATCACGTCTATCTCCTGTTTGTCTGCCGGTTCCCGGCAGGGGCCGTGTTACGAGCCCCTGCCGAGCCTGGCGGAACTGACCTGCCGGGTTTGCCCCGCAGGAATTACTTGGCCTTCTCGAGGATCTCGACGACGCGCCAGCGCTTCGTCGCGGACAGCGGCCGGGTCTCCATCAGGAGGACGCGGTCGCCGACACCCGCGGCGTTCTGCTCGTCGTGCGCCTTGAGCTTGTTCGTACGGCGGATGACCTTGCCGTACAGGGCGTGCTTGACGCGGTCCTCGACGGCGACGACGACGGTCTTGTCCATCTTGTCGCTGACGACGTAACCCTCACGGGTCTTGCGGAAGCCGCGCGCCTCGGTGGTCTTCTGTTCGGTCACGTTGTTCTCGCTCATGCGTTCTCCACCGTTTCGATGCCCAGCTCACGCTCGCGCATCAGGGTGTAGATCCGCGCGATGTCCTTGCGGACCGCCTTCAGACGGCCGTGGTTCTCGAGCTGGCCCGTCGCCGCCTGGAAGCGGAGGTTGAACAGCTCTTCCTTGGCCTCGCGGAGCTTCGCCAGAAGCTCCTCGTTGCCCAGTTCGCGCAGCTCGGACGCCTTGGTACCGGCCGACATCACGCTTCACCTGCCTCGCGCTTGACGATCCGGCACTTCATCGGCAGCTTGTGGGCCGCACGCGTGAGCGCCTCACGGGCGATCTTCTCGTTGGGGTACGACAGCTCGAACATCACGCGTCCGGGCTTGACGTTGGCGATCCACCACTCCGGCGAACCCTTACCGGAACCCATGCGGGTCTCGGCGGGCTTCTTGGTGAGCGGGCGGTCCGGGTAGATGTTGATCCAGACCTTGCCACCACGCTTGATGTGACGCGTCATGGCGATACGAGCGGCCTCGATCTGACGGTTCGTCACGTACGCCGGGGTGAGCGCCTGGATGCCGTACTCGCCGAACGCAACCGTCGTCCCACCCTTGGCAGCGCCGCTGCGCTTGGGGTGGTGCTGCTTGCGGTGCTTGACCCTACGGGGGATCAGCATGGGGTCAGCTCTCCTTTCCGGCAGCGCTCGGCTCGGCCGCGGCGGCGGCCGGGGCCTCCGCCTTGTTGGCCTCGGCAGCCGTGGCGGACTGCTGCGGCTTGCGACCGCGCCGCTCGCCACCGCGGCCACCACGGGCCGGGCGGTCGGAGCCGCCACCGCGGGCCGGGCGGTTACCCGCGCGGGCTGCGGCGTTCTCGGCGCGGACCTCGGCGATGTTCTTGACGTCGCCCTTGTAGATCCAGACCTTCACACCGATGCGGCCGAAGGTCGTCTTGGCCTCGAAGAACCCGTAGTCGACGTTCGCGCGGAGCGTGTGCAGGGGCACGCGGCCCTCGCGGTAGAACTCCGAGCGGGACATCTCGGCGCCGCCGAGGCGGCCACCGCACTGGATCTTGATGCCCTTGGCGCCCGCCTTCATCGCCGACTGCATGCTCTTGCGCATCGCACGGCGGAAGGAGACGCGGGAGGACAGCTGCTCGGCGACGGCCTGGGCCACCAGCTGAGCGTCCGTCTCCGGGTTCTTGACCTCGAGGATGTTCAGCTGGACCTGCTTGCCGGTCAGCTTCTCCAGGTCGCCGCGGATACGGTCGGCCTCGGCGCCGCGGCGGCCGATGACGATGCCCGGACGCGCGGTGTGGATGTCGACGCGGACGCGGTCACGGGTACGCTCGATCTCCACCTTGGAGATACCGGCGCGCTCCATGCCGGACGTCATCATCCGACGGATGGCGACGTCTTCCTTGACGTAGTCCTTGTACAGCTTGTCGGCGTACCAACGCGACTTGAAGTCGGTCGTGACACCGAGCCGGAACCCGTGCGGGTTTACCTTCTGGCCCATTACCGGGTTCCTTCCTTGCTGCTGACGACCACGGTGATGTGGCTGGTCCGCTTGCGGATCCGGTAGGCACGGCCCTGGGCGCGCGGACGGAACCGCTTCAGGGTCGGGCCCTCGTCGACGTACGCCTCGGAGATGTAGAGGCTGTCGGCGTCGGTGTGGTCGTAGTTGTGCGCGGCGTTGGCGATGGCGCTGTCGAGCACCTTGCCGACCGGCACGGAGGCTGCCTGCGGAGCGAATCGCAGAACAGCCTGGGCCTCCGTGGCGTCCATGCCACGGATGAGGTCCACCACGCGGCGGGCCTTCATGGGCGTGACGCGGATGTACCGCGCCTGGGCCCTGGCTTCCATGGTTGTCCCTTCAGTTACTTACGTGTCTGAATGCGATCCGCTGCTAGCGGCGCTTCGACTTCCGGTCGTCCTTGACGTGGCCCCGGAAGGTGCGCGTCGGCGAGAACTCGCCGAGCTTGTGGCCGACCATCGACTCGGTGACGAACACCGGGATGTGGGTCTTGCCGTTGTGCACCGCGAGCGTGTGGCCGAGCATGGCCGGCACGATCATCGAGCGTCGGGACCAGGTCTTGATGACGTTCTTGGTGCCGGCTTCGTTCTGGGCGTCCACCTTCTTGATCAGGTGGTCGTCGACGAAGGGCCCCTTCTTCAAGCTACGAGGCATCTCAACCCGTCCTTAGCGCTTCTTGTTCGTCTTGCGGCGGCGGACGATGTACTTGTTCGACGCCTTCTTGGGCGAACGAGTACGGCCTTCCTTCTTGCCCCACGGGGACACGGGGTGACGACCACCGGAGGTCCGGCCCTCACCACCACCGTGCGGGTGGTCCACCGGGTTCATGACCACACCACGGACGGTCGGGCGAACGCCCAGCCACCGCTTGCGGCCCGCCTTGCCCCAGTTGATGTTCGACTGCTCGGCGTTGCCGACCTCGCCGACGGTGGCGCGGCAGCGGACGTCGACCAGGCGGATCTCACCGGACGGCATACGGAGGTGGGCCATGGTGCCCTCCTTCGCGAGCAGCTGCACCGAGGCGCCGGCGGAGCGGGCGAACTTGGCGCCGCCGCCCGGCCGCAGCTCGATGGCGTGCAGCGTGGTGCCGACCGGGATGTTGCGCAGGGCGAGGTTGTTGCCCGGCTTGATGTCGGCCCCGGGGCCGTTCTCGATGCGGTCGCCCTGCGACAGGCCGCGCGGCGCGAGGATGTAGCGCTTCTCGCCGTCGGCGTAGTGCAGCAGCGCGATGCGCGCGGTGCGGTTGGGGTCGTACTCGATGTGCGCGACCTTCGCCGGCACGCCGTCCTTGTCGTGACGACGGAAGTCGATCACTCGGTAGGCGCGCTTGTGGCCACCGCCCTGGTGGCGGACGGTCACACGACCGGAATTGTTACGGCCGCCCTTGCTGTGCAGGGGGCGAACCAGCGACTTCTCCGGCGTGGACCGCGTGACCTCGACGAAGTCGGCGACGCTGGCGCCACGACGGCCCGGCGTAGTCGGCTTGTACTTGCGGATTCCCATTTCTCAGTCCTCGTCCGATATCGGACGATCCGACCCGCTTACGCGGACGGACCGCCGAAGATGTCGATACGGTCGCCCTCGGCGAGGGTCACGATCGCGCGCTTGGTGGCGGCACGCTGGCCGAAGCCCGTGCGGGTCCGCTTGCGCTTGCCCTGGCGGTTGATCGTGTTGACCCCGGTGACCTTGACGTCGAAGACCGCCTGCACGGCCTCCTTGATCTGGGTCTTGTTGGAGCCCGGCGCGACGATGAACGTGTACTTGTTCTCGTCGAGAAGCGCGTAGCTCTTCTCGGACACGACCGGCTTCAGCAGCACGTCACGGGGGTCCGTGAACGCCTTGCTGGCCGGGGTGACGACGGTGTTCTTGCCCTCGGCGGCCTGACGACGCGCCTTGGCGACGCGCGCGGCCTTGGCGGCCTTGGCGGCCTTCGAGGCGATGGAGGGGTGACGGATAGCCATCAGACCTCGCTCCCTTCGGTGTCAGTGACGGCCTTCGGGCCGGACACGAAGGACTCGAAAGCGGCCTGGGTGAAGACCACGTCGTCCGAGACGAGAACGTCGTACGTGTTCAGCTGGCCCGGCTCCAGGATGTGCACCTGGGGCAGGTTGCGGGCGGACAGCCACGCGGCCTCGTCGGAGCGCTCGATGACCAGGAGCAGGTTCTTGCGCTCGCTGATCTTGCCGAACAGGCTCTTCGCGGCCTTGGTGGAGGGGCTGTCGCCGTCGATCACGCCGGAGACGACGTGGATGCGGTCGTGACGCGCCCGGTCGGTGAGGGCGTGCCGCAGGGCGGCGGCCTTCATCTTCTTCGGGGTGCGCTGCGAGTAGTCACGCGGCTGCGGGCCGTGGACGACGCCACCACCGGCGAACTGCGGCGCACGGGTCGAACCCTGACGGGCGCGGCCGGTGCCCTTCTGGCGGTACGGCTTCTTGCCGCCACCGCGGACCTCGCCGCGCGTCTTGGTCTTGTGGGTGCCCTGGCGGGCAGCGGCCAGCTGTGCGACGACGACCTGGTGGATCAGCGGGATGCTGACCTTCTCAACGTCGAAGATCTCCGCGGGGAGCTCGACGGTACCGGCCTTGTCGCCCGCCGGCGAAAGGATGTCAACAGTGCTCATCGGTTACCTCAGGCCCCCTTGGCCGCGGTGCGGACCAGGACGAGGCCGCCGTTCGGACCGGGAACCGCGCCCTTGATGAGCAGCAGACCCTTCTCCGCGTCAACGGCGTGGACGGTCAGGTTCTGGGTGGTGACCCGCTCGTTGCCCATGCGACCCGCCATGCGGAGGCCCTTGAACACACGGCCCGGGGTGGCGCAGCCACCGATGGAACCGGGAGAGCGGTGCTTGCGCTGGGTACCGTGTCCGGCGCCGAGGCCACGGAAGTTGTGGCGCTTCATGACACCGGCGAAGCCCTTGCCCTTGCTCTTGCCGGTCACGTCCACCTTGACACCGGCCTCGAAGACCTCGGCGGTGACTTCCTGGCCGAGGGTGTACTCGCTGGCGTCAGCGGTACGGATCTCGACGAGGTGGCGGCGGGGGGTGACGTCGGCCTTGGCGAAGTGACCCTTGAGGGGCTTGTTCACCTTGCGCGGGTCGATCTCGCCGAAGGCGAGCTGGACGGACTCGTAGCCGTCTGCGTCGTTCGTACGGACCTGGGTCACGACATTGGGCCCGGCCTTGACGACGGTGACCGGAACAACGCGGTTGTTCTCGTCCCACACCTGCGTCATGCCGAGCTTCTCGCCCAGGATGCCCTTGATCTGCTTAGCCATTCTCAGACCACGACCCCTCAGAGCTTGATCTCGATGTCGACACCGGCCGGGAGGTCGAGTCGCATCAGAGAGTCAACGGTCTTGGGCGTCGGGTCGAGGATGTCGATCAGGCGCTTGTGCGTGCGCATCTCGAAGTGCTCGCGCGAGTCCTTGTACTTGTGCGGCGACTTGATGACGCAGTACACGTTCTTCTCAGTGGGCAGCGGCACCGGGCCCGCGACCGACGCACCAGTGCGCGTCACCGTCTCGACGATCTTCTTGGCCGAAGAGTCGATGACCTCGTGGTCGTAGGCCTTGAGCCGGATGCGGATCTTCTGTCCCGCCATGGCTACTCAGTAGTCCTGTCTCTCGTAACGCTCTGGGACCCGGTTTCTCCGACCCACGCGGTCGGGCGTGTCGCGCTCCCGCTGACATGAATGTCCCTTGTTCGAACATCCCTGCTGGGGTAGCACGGCCCTCGCCGAACCGTTGGACCGGGGGCGAAAGCCCACCGGGTGCCTGGCCGGTGCCGCGCTGACACTTCCCGGAAGATTCCCGTACGTCCGCCCCATTGCTGCCTTACGGCAGTTGGAACGACGAGTACTGTGGGACTCGCTTCCGGTCCTCCCGGCGGGAGGCGCGCAGCATCAACACTCGACCGAGCAACTCGGACAGTCTGCCATACGGGGCAAGGGCGACGCCAATCGAGCGGAAGAGATTACCCCGGGCGTGACGTAGGTCAAACCCGGGGCGGGTGGAGCGGGCGGCGGGGCTCAGAGCGCCCGCCACAGCGCCGGGGTCGCGGGGGGCTCCCAGCCGGGCTGGGCGGTGTGGGCCTGGAGGCAGGAGTAGGCCCGACCCGCGTACGTCACCCGGTCACCGACCTGGTAGGTGACGCCCTGGGCCCAGGTGCCCCCGGGGGGCGTTGGCGTCGGATCGGGCCCGCCCGGGTCCTGGGGGACGTTCAGGACGAAGTCGAAGGCGGCCTCCTTCGCGCCGCCGCCCGCGTCGCGCACGGTCATCAGCAGCCGGGGGTCGAAGATCGTGTCGGTGTTGTTGCGGGGCTCGTTCGGGAAGTACAGCTGCGTGGTCAGGACCGGCCGGTTCGGCGCCTGCACCTTCACGTGGAGGTGCCGGGTGCGGCCGGGGTACAGGCCCGGCACGATCGTGGTGAGGGTGAAGGCCCCGTCGGCCCCCGTGAACTGGTGGCCGCGCAGCCGGAAGCCGGTGTTGTCGTAGGCCCCGTTCGCGTCGGCCTGCCAGAAGTCCAGCAGGACGGCGCCGATCGGCCGGCAGGCGAGCCCGAAGACGTACCCGCTCACGGTGAGCCGGGTCCCGGTCGTTCCGGCGTCCAGGAGGCTGGCGCGGCGCGGGGAGCCCGGCTTGAAGTAGGGCCCCTCGGTCTGCGGGGGCGTCGGGTCGTCCCCGTCGTCGCAGGCCGGGGTGAGCGGGGGCGCGGTGTCGCCGCTGGCGAGGGTGCGGGCCAGGGCCGGGCCGCCCAGCAGGGCCGCCGGGACCGCGGCGGTGGCGGCGAGCGCGGCGCGTAAGACGGTCTTGCGGCGGACGAGGCGGGAGCCGTCCGCGGGGGGTGTGGTGTCGTCCATGACTGGTGCGCTCCTCGTGGGGTGGGGGACGGCACCGAACCTAGGCCCGTCCCGACCCGCCTTCGAGGGACAGGTGGACGCGGCTGTGGTGTTTTCGGAAGGTGCCCGGGCTGTGCCCGGTCTCCCTGCGGAAGAAGCGGCTGAAGTAGGCCGGGTCGCTGAAGCCGGTGCGCGCGGCGACCTGCCGTACGGACAGCTCGGTGTGGGCCAGCAGCCGCTGGGCCCGCCGGGTGCGGGCCTCGATCAGCAGCCGGCCGGGGCTGCGCCCGGTGGCGGCCCGGACGGCCTGGGTGAGGTAGCCGGGGGTGACGCCCAGCCGCTCGGCGCATTCGCGCACGGTCCAGGTGACGGCCTCCCGACTGGCGACCAGCCGCCCGAAGCGGTCGGCCACGGCGGCGGGGCGTCCCTCGGCCGTGGCACCGGCCGTGGCACCGGGCCCGGGGTCCCTCGCGAGCCGGGACACCCGTACGACCAGCACGTGCAGCAGCGACCGCAGGACGCTCTCGTACGCCGGTGCCCGCTGCCGGTACTCCGCGACCAGTTCCGCCATCAGCCGCCCGACCCGCTCGTCCTCCCCGGCGGCGGGCCGCAGCCGGGAGCGGGCGGCGAGCCGTCGCAGCAGGTCGCGGTCGCCCGGGTGGTCGACCAGGAAGTCCTCGGTGAACAGCACCAGCGTGCCGTCGAGACGCCGGTCCTGCTCCCAGTGGTGCACCTGCCCCGGACGCAGGACGACGAGCTGCGGCGGGGCCAGCGGTCGGCGGGCCAGATCGACGACGTGGGCGCCGGACCCGGCGGTCACGTAGGCGATCTCGTAGAAGGTGTGCCGGTGCGGCCGGGCGGACCGCGACAGCGGCCCTACGGCGTCGAAGCTGCCCGCGGCGAAGGGGGGAGCCCCCGGACCGGCCACTTCGAGCCGGTGCAGGGGCACCTCGTCGGGGCGGGGGATCGGACAGGGCGTGCCGGGTGGGACGGTGGTGCCGCGCATGGCGTGGCCCCCTCATGGCAGGTACAGACCAATCGAGCGGCACCAGCGTCTCACGCCCTCTCCGGCGCGGACAGCAGGGCGTGGAGGGCGGGCTTGCGGCGGAAGTCCTCCGTCATGACCGTCGCGGGCCCCCGCCCTCGAAGAAGACCGGAACCCAGGACTCGGCGTTGGCGCTCTCCGCGCCGTCGTCGTTGGGCGAAGAGCGCGGCGTGTGGGTCGGCGGCCCTGTACGACGGTGTGTCCGGCGCCCCGGCGTCGCCCGCCGCTACGGGGGTCCGCCGGCCGCGTGTGTTCCGCTGCCGCTGAAGCGGCCGGCTTCCAGCGCGCGCCGTGGCGCGGGCGAGCGGCGCACACCCCCACCCTGCGTTCACGCGCCGTAGCGTTGTGATTACTTTACGTACTAGCGTCACTCGAATGGGACAGTACGACTTCGGGATCCTGGGGCCGCTGACGGTCACCCGCGACGGGGTGCGGGTGAGCCTCGGCGCGGCCCGACTGCGCACGCTGCTGGTGGCGTTGCTCGTCGACCCCGGCCGTGTCGTCCCGATGGCCGACCTGGTGGACCGGTTGTGGGGGCAGGACCCCCCGCGCGGCGCCCGCAACGCCGTGCAGAACTACGTACTGCGGCTGCGCAGGGCCCTCGGCCCGGAGGCGGTGCGCACCGAGCACGGCGGCTATGTGCTGCGCGTCGGCGCCGCGGACGTCCTGGACGCCCACCGGTTCACCGCGCTCGTCCGGGAGGGCGGGGCCGCGCTCGCCGAGGACCGGCCGCAGCGGGCGGCGGCGCTGCTCGACGAGGCGCTCGCACTGTGGCGTGGCGAGCCGCTGGCGGACCTGCCGCAGGAGCGGTTCGCGGACGTGATCCCGGCCCTGTGCGAGCAGCGGCTCGCCGCGCGGGAGGCCTGGATCGACGCCGTGATCCGGTGTGGACGCCCCGCCGACGTCCTGCCGGAACTGCGGGCGCTGACCCGGACCCACCCGCTGCGGGAGCGCTTCTGGGCACAGCACATGCTCGCCCTCTACCAGTGCGGGCGCCAGGGCGAGGCCCTGCGGTGCTTCCACGAGGTCAGCGCGGTCCTCGCCGAGGAGCTGGGCATCGACCCCGGCAGCGAGCTGAAGACGTTGCACCAGCGGATGCTGACGGCGGCCCCGGACCTCGCGCACGCCCCGACGACGGGCGCGCGCGGCCACGGGAACCTGCCCGCGGAGACCACGTCCTTCATCGGGCGTGAGCGGGAACTGGCCAGGGTCAGGAGGCTGTTGGACCGCTCCCGGCTGGTCACGCTGACCGGTGTGGGCGGGGTCGGCAAGACCCGGCTGGCGCTGCGGGTCGCCCGGCGACCGGGGTCCGGCTTCCCCGACGGGGCCTGGCTGGTGGACCTCGCGGCGGTCACCGACCCGGCGCTGGTGGCCCGGGCGGTCGCCGAGTCCCTGGGACTGCGCGACCAGTCCACGCGTTCCGCCGCCGACGCGGTGGCCGAGCACCTGAGCGCGCGGCGCCTGCTCCTCGTCCTGGACAACTGCGAGCACCTGACGGCGGCCGTGTCGGCGCTGGTGCTGCGGCTGCTGCGGGCCGCCCCGGAGCTGTGGGTGCTGGCCACCAGCCGGGAGCGGCTCGGCGTACCGGGCGAGCATCTGATGCCGGTGCCCTGTCTGACGCTCCGGGACGGGCCGGACGGCACCCCGAGCGAGGCGCTGCGGCTGCTGGCGGACCGGGCGGCGGCGTCCGCGGCGCCGCTGCACACCGGCGCCGACGACCACGCCGAGGCGGCCGAACTGTGCCGACGCCTGGACGGCATCCCGCTGGCCATCGAACTGGCGGCGGTCCGGCTGAGCGCGCTGACCGTGGCGGAGGTGCTGGAGCGCCTGGAGGACCGTTTCCGCCTGCTGGCCGTCCCCCGCCCGGCCGTGCCGTCGTACGAGGCCCCCGGGCCCGCCGCCCACCGGTACGGGCACACCCTGCGCGGCGTCATGGACTGGAGCCACGGCCTGTGCACGCCCGGGGAGCGATTGCTGTGGAGCCGGTTGTCGGTCTTCGTCGGCGGCTTCGACCTTCCGGCGGCCGAGGCGGTGTGCGTGGGCGAGGGCATCGCGCGGGACGACGTACTGGACCTGCTGGACGGCCTGGTGCACAAGTCGGTGGTCACCGCCGAGGCCGTCGCCGCGGTGGACCGGCCCGGCACCGTCACCCGGTACCGACTGCTGGAGACCATCCGCCAGTACGGCACCGAACGGCTGCGCGCGCGGGGCGACGCGACGGCTCTGCTGGTCCGGCACAGCGACTACTACCAGGCCCTCGCCGCGCGGGCCGCCGACGAGTGGTTCGGTCCCGGCGAGACCGGCTGGCTGCTGCGGCTGCGCCGGGAGCTGCCCAACCTGCGGTCCGCGCTCGACTTCTGCCGCGTCCAGCCGGGCCGGGCGCCGACCGGCGCGGCCATCACCGTCGATCTGACGCGGGTCCGCTCCTGGTTCGTCAGCAGCACCCTCGGCGAGGCGCGGGGCTGGATCGAGCGCCTGTCCGCCCTGCTCGACCCGGCCGATCCGGCCCTCGCCGAGCTGCTCGTGCCGACGACGGCCCTGACGGCGTTCATCGCGGTCCTCCAGGGCGACCACGCGGTGGCCCGGATGCTCCTGGCCGAGTGCCGGACGGCCCTCGACGCGGCGAAGGCCCCGCCCGTGGTCTACGTCGAGGGGGTGTACGCGCTGCTGGTCCCGGGCGATCCCGCCTGCATCGCCCGACTGGCCGAGTCACGGGAGGAGTTGCTGTCTCACGGCCTCACCGGCGACGCCCACATGGCCACCATGTTCTGGGCGATGGCCGCCGCCTTCCTCGGCGACCGCGAGCAGGCGCGCGCCGCGTGCGAGACCTACGTCGCCGAGGCCGAGGCGGCCGGTGCCGAGTGGGCGCAGACCTGGGCCCAGTGGTGCGTCGCGCTGACCGAGCTGCTGCACGGCGAGCCGTCGGAGGGTCTGATGCCGCTGTGCGACGCGCTCGTGAGGCAGCGCGCCATCGACGACAACTGGGGTCCCGCCTGGATGCTGGAGACCCTGGCCTGGACGCTGGGCGCCCTCGGGCAGTACGAGGGCGCGGCCGTGGTCCTCGGGGCAGCACACCGCCACCGCGAGGTGACGGGGGCGAACATCACCGGCCTACGCCCCTTCGCCGTACTCCACACCCACACCCGGGCGCTCGTACGGGAGCACCTGTCGGAGGAGGCGTACGCCGGGGCGTGGCGGCGGGGCGCGACGGCCGAGGACGGTGTGGCGATGGCGCTCGGCATCGCCCGCAGGACGTACCGGCGACGGGCGGGGGCAGGCCCTCCCCGGCTCGCGCGGACGGGAGTGACCGAGGTGTGACCGGGGCGAGAGAGCGGGTCGGAACAGTGGCGGTGAGAGGCCGGAGGCGAAGGCGCCGACGGCACGACGCGAGTCTTGGAGCCCCCTCATGCCGCCCACCGCCCCCGACTTCGGTCCCCACATCGACCCGTACGCGCCCTACGAGGGCCAGCAGGGCTGCGATCCCACCGCGAAGCCGGGACTGCTGGCCTTCCGCGATCTGGTGCTCGCCGCCTACCCGGACACCCGGAGCCTGGGCATCGGCAGGTCCTGCGACGCGCCGGGCGTCAGCGAGCACAAGGAGGGCCGCGCCTGGGACTGGGGCGTGGACGTGCACACGCAGGAGCACGTGGCCGACGACCTCCTGAACTGGCTCCTGGCCACCGACCGGCACGGCAACCCGCACGCCCTGGCCCGCCGCTTCGGAATCATGTACATGATCTGGAACCGGCGGATCTGGGAGTCGTACCGGGCGCAGGCGGGCTGGACCCCGTACACCGGCCGCAGCCCGCACACCGACCACGTGCACTTCAGCTTCGGCTGGGCGGGTGCCCGCAAGGAGACCACCTGGTGGACCGAGCCGGGCCTGACCGCGCCCCGGGTCAGCGTCGGGGTGCCGTCGGTGGTGGACCACGGCGCGGGCATGGTGGTGTCCGGCGTCGAGGGCTCTAGCGAGGTGGCGCACCGCTGGCAGCACCAGGCGGGCGGGGCGTGGTCGGACTGGACGCCGCTGGGACGCCCGGCGTCCGGGGCGGTGGGACGGCCCTGGGCGCTGGTGGGCCGCTACGGCAAGCTCGCGGTGTTCGTGCGGGGCACCGACGGGGCGTTGTGGCACACCTGGCAGTCGGAGGCGGGCGAGTGGGCGCCGGACTGGGTGTCGCTGGGCGGACGGCTGGCGAGCGACCCGGTGGTGCTGCTCAGCCCGAACGGCGCGCTGTCGGTCTTCGCCCGGGACCCCGACGGCCGAGTGACCCACACCTGGCAGCACGGCCCGGAGCACGGCCACGCCTGGAACGAGTCGTGGGCGGACATGGGCGGCTCGGTCCGGGGTCGCCCCACGGCCCTCGTCGGCCGGGACGGCGGCATGGTCCTCTTCGCCCGGGGCACCGACGACGCCCTGCACCACCGCTGGCAGACCGGCACCGGCGGCCCCTGGTCCGACTGGAGCCCGCTGGGCGGACGGCTGGCGAGCGACCCGGCGGTGCTGCTCAGCCCGAACGGCGCGCTGTCGGTCTTCGCCCGGGACCCCGACGGCCGGGTGACCCACACCTGGCAGCACGGCCCGGAGCACGGCCACGCCTGGAACGAGTCGTGGGCGGACATGGGCGGCTCCACGGAGGGCCGCCCCACGGCCCTCGTCGGCCGGGACGGCGGCATGGTCCTCTTCGCCCGGGGCACCGACAAGGCCCTGCACCACCGCTGGCAGACCGGCACCGGCGGCCCCTGGTCCGACTGGACCCCCCTGCACGGACGGCTCACGGACGACCCGGCCGTGGTCCTCAACCCGAGCGGCGACCTGTCGGTGTTCGGCCGCGACCCCGAGGGCCGGGTGACCCACACCTGGCAGCGCGGCCCGGAGCACGGCCACGCCTGGAACGACACCTGGGTGGACATGGGCGGCAACCTCGCCCAGGACGTGCCCAACCCGTAGGCCGTAATCGTGGGTGGGCGGGGCGTACGGGGGCCCGCCCACCCACCCCTTCACATCGAGAGGAACCCCACGATGGCACCGTGCCACGTCCCACCCGACCGCGATCTGGAAGTGACGAAGGCGGTGTACGCCGTGGGCCGCCGCCTCGGCGTCTCCGACAAGGTGATGCTCGCCGGTTTCGAGGCGGGCTGGGTCGAGTCCCACATGAACAACCTGCCCTGCGGCGACCGCGACTCCCTGGGCGTCTTCCAGCAGCGCCCGAGTCAGGGCTGGGGCACCCCTGAGCAGATCATGCGCGTGCCCTACGCGGCGGAGCAGTTCTTCACCCGCGCCGTCCGTGTGGAGCAGCAGCACCCCCACCTCACCGCGGGCCAAACGGCCCAGAAGGTGCAGCGCTCGGCGTTCCCGGACCGCTACGACCAGGCGGAGTCCAAGGCGCGGGCGCTGCTGGCGGAGGCGAGCGCGGCGACGGGCCCGCCACCGGGGGCCGCCTCGCGCGTCAGCGTCGGAGTCCCGTCGGTGGTCGACCACGGCGCGGGCATGGTCGTCTTCGCGGTGATGCCGCCGCCCGCGCCGTGACCGGTGGTCAGCCCTTCAGCGTGTCGAGCAGCGCGTAGAAGGCGGGCTTGCGGCGGAAGTCCTCCGTCATGACCGTCGCGGACCCCTCGCCCTCGAAGAAGACCGGGACCCAGGAGTACTTGTCGGTGAAGCCCCAGATGGTGAAGGAGTTGCAGTCGTCGACGGCGAGGCAGGCGGTCAGGGCACGCTGGTAGTAGTCGGCCTGCTGGGTCAGCTGCTCGGGGGTCGGCACGCCGCTCTCCGGCAGGTCCATCCGGACGTCCAGTTCGGTGATGGCGGTCTCCAGCCCGAGCGCGTCGAAGCGCCGCAGGTTCTGCTCCAGGTCGCCCGGGAAGCCGTAGCGGGTGCTCAGGTGGGCCTGGGCGGAGAAGCCGTGCACGGGTACGCGCCGGGCCCGCAGGTCCTTGACGAGGGCGAGGTAGGCGTCGCTCTTGGCGTTGACGCTCTCCACGCCGTAGTCGTTGAGGAAGAGCTGGGCGTGCGGGTCGGCGCGGTGCGCCCAGCGGAAGGCGTCGGCGATGACGCCGGGGCCCAGCTCGCGGAGCCAGATGTTCTCCTGGGTGCGCAGGTTGCCCTCGCCGTCGAAGATCTCGTTGGCGACGTCCCACTGCTGGATGCGGCCCGCGTAGCGGCCGACGACGGTGGTGATGTGGTCGCGCAGGATCGCGCGCAGCTCGGCCTTGGTGAAGTCGCCCTCCTCCAGCCACGCCGGGTTCTGGCTGTGCCACAGCAGGGTGTGGCCGCGGACGACCTGTCCGTGCTTGTCCGCGAAGTCGACGATGGCGTCGGCGGCGGCGAAGTCGTAGCGGTCCCGCTCGGGGTGGATGAAGTCCCACTTCATCTGGTTCTCGGGGGAGACCGAGCTGAACTGCCGCCCGAGGATCTTCCGGTACTGCCTGTCGTAGGTGAACGGGTCCGGGTAGTCCTGCTCCAGGTGGTGCCCGCCCCCCGCGACGGCGGTGCCGACGTAGAACCCCTCGGGCGCGGCGACGCGCAGCCGGTCGTGCTTGGCGTGGGAGTGCCGCTCGGCGGAGGGCTCGGCGGTGGCCACGCCCGACAGCAGCGGCAGGGTCAGGGCGGCGGCGGTGAGGGCGACAGTGGCGAAGCGCAGGGGGCGTATGGGGCGTGCGGGTCTCATACGGGGCCTCATTCTCGAATGTTTCGAAGATGCGTCCGAAACTTTTGAAGAGGGAAGCTAGGCCCCCACCGAGCGGCGGGTCAATACCCGTGCACGAACGGGGCGCACGGGTGGGCACAACCATCCCCGCCTGCCAGGAGTCTCGTCTCCGCAAGCCCAGCACTGATCAACGCTGGTCATCACCACAGGAGCCGCATGTCCAGACGCAGCAGCATCCGCCTGGCGGTCGCCACGGCCACCGCCGTCTCCCTCACCGGCGGACTGCTCACCCTCGCCACGGGCGCCGCCAGCGCGGTCACCGTCCCCGCCAAGTACGCCGACGACTTCAACGGCGACGGCTACCGCGACTACGCCCACGGCAACCGCAACGGCCAGGTCGTCGTGGTGTACGGCACGGCCACCGGCCCCGGCACCACCACCAAGGTCTTCTCCCAGGCCACCTCGGGCATCCCCGGCACGGCCGGGGACGCGGGCGGCTACGCCGACGCCTTCGGTGAGGACCTCGCCGCCGCCGACCTCAACCGCGACGGGTACGCCGACCTGGCCGTGGCCGACTTCACCGAGAAGGTCGGTGACAAGGTCAGCTCCGGCGCGGTCACCATCCTCTGGGGCAGGGCGTCCGGCCTCTCCGGCTCCGACGCCACCCGCCTGCCGAAGAAGGCGTCCACCTACCAGGGCTTCGGCAAGTACCTGGAGACCGGCGACTTCAACGGCGACGGCAGGGCCGACCTCGCCGTCACCAACGGCATCGACAGCGTCTACGTCTACCGGGGCGGCTTCACCAAGTCCGGCACGA
This sequence comes from Streptomyces sp. NPDC006997, assembly GCF_040635175.1. Classification (NCBI taxonomy): domain Bacteria; kingdom Bacillati; phylum Actinomycetota; class Actinomycetes; order Kitasatosporales; family Streptomycetaceae; genus Streptomyces; species Streptomyces sp. NPDC006997. The sequence continues at coordinate 30,552 of NZ_JBEYHH010000034.1, read as the reverse complement.
CGGGCTCGATCACCCGGCACACGCCCAACGACGTCCTCGAACCCACCGGCCTGGTCGCGGGCAGGGTCACCAACGACAAGGCGACCGACCTCTTCGTCCTCGGCCAGGGCTACCACGACGACAAGATGACCCAGGACGCCTGGTTCCTGCGCGGCGGCTCCACGGTCAGGGCGGGCAAGGTCACCGTCATCAACAACGCCCGGCCCGACTACAGTCCCACCGGCGTCGTCGCCGACTTCAACAAGGACGGCTACGGCGACCTCGCGGTCAGCGACCGCACATACAACCGCGACGCCGGTTCGGTCGCCGTCTGGCGCGGCGGCAGCACCGGTCCGACGACGAAGTACCGGATCACCCAGGCGTCCTCGGGCGTGACCACGGCCGCCTCGCCCGGTGACTGGATGGGCGCCAGCCTCTCCGCCGCCGACACCAACGGCGACGGCTACCCGGACCTGGCGGTCGGCGTCCCCGGCGAGACGGTCAGCACGCGCAAGGCCGCGGGCGGCGTCCACGTCCTGCGCGGCAGCCGCGCGGGCCTGACCGGCGTGAACTCCCAGTACTTCAGCCGCGCCACGTCCGGCGTCCCCGGCGCCCCGGCCGAGTACGAGTTCTTCGGCATCGACGTCCGCCTGCGCGACACCGACCGAAACGGCCGCCCCGACCTGCTCGTGTCGGGCGACGGCCGCGACACGTCCCTCCGCCTCCCCGGCACGTCGTCCGGCATCACGACGACCGGCGCGGCGACGGTCTACGTGGTCGCGTCGTTCCCGCAGTAACCAGCGAGGAACGCCCCCCAGACCTCCGGCGCGAGCGCGAGCCGGGGGCTCTGGGCGGGGGCGTGCTTGGAGTCGCGGACGTGGACGGTGCCGGGGGTTATGGCTATCTCGACGCAGGACTCGCCGTCGTTGCCACCGCTGTAGCTGCTCTTGAACCAGACCAACTCGCTCACGCTTCTCCCCGCAATTGCTCGATGAAGGCCAGAGACTCCCCCGGCGGGAGGGCCTGCGCCCGGATCGTGCCATACCTCAGCTCAAGGACGCGCAGGTGCTTGGGGTCGGTCGTCGGTCGCCCGTTGAAGGCCCCGTCCGAGCGGCCCACCGCCGTACCGTCCGCGAACTTCAGCAGCTCGATCCTGCCGTCCATGCCGGAGTGAGTTTCGGTGTGCAGTGGCATCACCTGGAGGACGACGTTGTTCAACTGCCCCACCTCCAAGATGCGTTCAAGCTGCCGCCGCCGTGCCATTGTGCCCCCGATGGGTCGCCGCAGCGGTGCCTCTTCCAGCACGAAGTGGAGCGACGGAGCCGGGTCGCGTTCGAAGATCGCTTGCCGGGCAAGCCGAGCGGCAACCATGCGCTCCACATCATCCGGCGAGTAGGTCGGCTGAGCCGCGCTGATCAGGGCTCGCGCATGTTCGGGTGTCTGCAACAGCCCCGCGATGATGTGGCACTCGTACAAGCCGATCTCCACGGCCTTGGCCTCCAGTAGACCCAGTTGCCGCACCTTCTTCGGATACCGGACCTTCTTCACGTCCTCCCACGTCGCCGCGATCAGCCCACCCGCCCCCAACACCTCGTCCGCCTGCTCCAGGTACTCCCGCCGGGGAATCCGCTTCCCGCCCTCGATCTTGTAGACGAGGTCCTCCCCGTACCCGACAGCCGCCCCGAACTCGGCGGCGCGCATCCCCACCGCCTCCCGCCGCAGCTTCAACTGCCGCCCCACCGTGGTGATGACGGCGACACCCCACTCATCGTCCGGATCGACTTCCCAACCGGGCTCATCCACGTCGACGCTCATCCCCCGCCCCTCCCCACTCACCCCGCCCCGACAGTCCGGACAGCACCGGACAACGTGCGGACAGTGACCGTACGTACCCACAGAGTCACTTCCCACGGTACGCACACAGCGCCACGCTGAGTGACGTGAACCAGAAAACCGCCGACCTCGTCACGCCCGTCCGCAACTTCAGCGTGCAGCTCTCCTCCACACCCCGCGGCGCCCGCCTGGCCCGTCTGCTCGCGGTAGAGCAACTCCGCGCCTGGGGCCTGCCGTTGGACCCGGCACGGCATCTGGTCGCGGAGCTGTCGGCGAACGCGGCGACGCACGGCCGGGTACGGGGGCGGGACTTCCGGCTCACGCTGTACGTGATCGGAAGCGTCCTCCGCATCGAGGTCACCGACACCCGCGGTAACCACCTCCCCCAGCCCCGCCAGTCACCCCCCGACGCGGAGTCGGGCCGCGGCCTGCTCCTCGTGGAGGCGCTGTCGGACCGCTGGGGCGTGTCGGAGGGCCGCTTCCCCCGGAAAACGGTGTGGGCGGAACTGCGCCTCACCCCACCGGAACCCGCACTCCCAGGCTCCGGTGACCCCAGCTCCTACCCCCAGGAAAAGTAACGAGAGAAAGACACCCCACCAAGCCACCCCCTCCCCTCACCCGCGAGGGTGAACATCACCGCTCGGGCTGGCTTTCCGCTCCCCCAACTCCCTTACGCTCAGCGCAAACAGCAAACATCCGAAAAAGACTTCGGCCCCCGCCGGGACTGCCATCCCAGTGCGAGGGCCTGACCACCAAGGAAGAAGAGCGCTTCCCGATGGGTACCCAAAACCCTAGCGCGCCCTCGCGCGCCCAGTCAGCAGCTGCCACGCATCCCACCCGTACGCGTCATCACGGCGGCGGCGTCATCCACGAGAACACCCGCCACACCACCCGCTTCACGGTGATCGGCAACCATCTCGCACAGCACCGGGAACTCTCCCTCCTGGCGATCGGCCTGGCCTGCCACATCCAGTCCCTGCCGAGCAGCGCGCCCGTGGACATCAAGACCCTGGCCGCCCGCTTCCCGGAGGGCCCGACCCGCATCGCCGCCGCCCTGCGCGAACTGGAGACCCACGGCTACCTGCGCCGCGAACGCACCCGCACACCGGCGGGCCGCATCGTCACCCGCACGATCTCCTGCAACCAACCGGGCGCGACCCCCACACCCCCTCCCGCCCCCAGGAAGCGGAAGCCCCGCAAACCCCTCCCCCCGGTACCCCGCCCCGCGTACCCGGCCCCGGCCCTACTCCAGCAGGCGACGGACCTGCTTGCTGGCCTCCGCGACACGAACCCCGGCCTCCTCCTCTCCGCCTGCGACACCTCCCACCTGGCCCCCGGCGTCGCCGCCTGGCTGGAACGCGAGGTGTCCCCCACCGCCGTACGCCACGCCCTGACCAGCGACCTCCCACCCGAAGGCGTACGCCGCCCCGCCGCACTCCTGGCCCACCGCCTCACCACTCACCTGCCACCCCCACCCCCCTTCCGCGCACCCGCCCCCGCCCCTCCCCCACCCCTCCGCAACTGCGACGGCTGCGACCGCGCCTTCCGCTCCCGAGAACCCGACACCCGCTGCGGCGACTGCCGCGCCTGAGCAGGAGAGACACCCGCACATGTTCGCGCCCGACGATCCCGGCAGTCCCGGACGACTACTCTGGCCAGTGCACTCCCGGGAGGACTCCATGAGCACTCAGGCCAACGACGGGCACGAGCTGGTTCCCCGCCCCGAGCAGACTCCCGACGCCCTGCGGGCCGCCCTCGCCGTCGTCGCCCCGGGCCGGTTGCCGGAGATGCAGCGGACGAAGGACGAGGCCTTCGCCAAGGCCGTGGAGTGGCAGTCCCTCAGCCCGGTGCGGGGCTGGGTCCTGACCTGGGCCCGGGACATCGAGATCGCCCGCCGCCCCGACCTCGCCGCCCGCCACGCCCGCGCCAGGAACGACCTGGAGCACGAGGACGCCGCCGTCGCCCGGGAGGCTTTGCGGGAGCTGAGCGCCGTCCTGGACGAGGCCATGAAGGCAGTACGCACTTGAGCTGGACCTGGGAGTACGCCTTCGGCGCTGAAGAAGCCGCTCGCTCCGCCCCCTCGGCCTTCCTCACCCAGGTCGAACACAAGGCCGCCGAGCTGGTCAGAGCCGCCGAGGCGCTGTACGTGCACGGCAGATCCCATAACGCCGACGACCCCAAGGGGGGCGACGTCACGGTTCCGGGTGGCATGTTCACGTACCAGATCGTCGTCCGCAGTGAACGCGTCTACGTCGTGCAACTCACCTACCTGGGCTGGTAGGGCAGCCACGAGCCTCTCCCAGTAACCGACCCCCCTCAAACCCCCCGCCCCCGCACCACCGCCGCGTCCAACCCCCGCTTCACCACCCGCCCCACCGGCCGCTCCACCCACCGGTGCACCGCCCAGCTCAGCACCAGGAACCCGGCGACCAGCATCGCCACCAGCAAGCGTGCGTCCAGCACGTCACGCAACCGCGCGATCAGCGACGTACCGGCGACGTAGTGCACCAGGTACAGCGGGTACGTCAGCGCCCCCGCCGTCACCAGCCAGCGCGCCCGTACCCGGTCGGCGTACCCCAGCGCGACCGCCACCATGACCAGCAGGAACACGGAGTAGATCAGGAAGGCCCCCCGCCAGCTGCTCACCTGCTCGTACGCCACCCGCTCCCCCAGCTCCAACTGCCCCATGAGGTACGCCATCCCGAGGATGCCCCACAGCAGCAGGTCCTGGCCGAAGCGGTACATCAGGTACAGGGCGAGCCCTGCGATGAAGAACCACGCGCCCGAGGGGTTGGCCACCAGCACCAGCAGCGGGAACTCCGCCACCGGCGCGAGCATCGCCGCCGCGCCCCAGACGCAGCAGAAGACCACCACCCTGCGGTACGTCAGGCCCGTCGCCACGACCACCAGGAACAGGAGGTAGAAGCGCAGCTCCGACCAGAGGGTCCAGTAGACCAGGTCCACGTGCGGGACCCCGGAGCCCTGCTGAAGCATCGTCAGGTTCAGCAGCACCTCCCGCACCGGCAGCCGCTCCCACACCCCCGGCAGCAACGCCACCACCCCCGTGGTGAACAGCACCGCGAACCAGTACGCGGGGTACAGGCGAATCACCCGGGAGACGAAGAACTGCCTCGGCGTCCGCCCCCAGCACGACATGCAGATCACGAAGCCGCTGACGACGAAGAAGACCTCCACGCCGATCCAGCCGTACGACGCCACCCGGAACCACGTCGGCACGATCTCCGACACCGGTCGGCCCCAGATCGGGTTGCCCGGCTCGTCGGCGCGCCTGGTACCGACGTAGTGGTGCAGGACCACCATCAGGGCCGCCGCCAGCCGGACGCCGTCAATCAGGAAGAGGCGGGGCCGTCCCCGCGCGGCGGGCACGACCCGTGGGCGGTGGGAGGCGGCGGGGCGGTCGGCCAGCGCCACGCCCCCGGGAACCATCGACGATCCACGAAACACCCACAGCACGCTAGGGGGTGCGCGCCCCGCCCGTCGCGCGGGAACACGCGGATTCACACGGAGGAGGAGCGTTCCTCCACACCGCCGTCGCCACTGGTCCGTACCAAAGTCTTGCCTCGCCCCGGCGGACGCCGCAAGCTCCCCTCATGGAGCTGGAGTTGCGGCATCTCAGAACCGTCCGCGCCATCGCCGAGGCGGGCAGCCTCACCCGGGCGGCGACAGCGCTCGGCCTCGCGCAGCCCGCGCTGAGCGCGCAGCTCAAGCGCATCGAACGTGCCCTCGGCGGCCCCCTCTTCGAACGCCACCGGCACGGCGTCCACGCCACCGCCCTCGGCGAACTCGTCCTCGACCACGCCAGGGTGCTGCTCCCCGCCGTCGCCGAGCTGCAACAGGAGGCGACCCGGTTCGCCCACGCGCCCCGCCACACCCCGCGGCTGCGCATCGGCGGCACCCACGGCCCCCTGCTCGGCGCCCTCCTGGACCGCCTCGCCCAGACCGCCCCCGGCATCGACGTCACCACCCGCACCTCCTGGTCCGAACGCGAACTGGCCGACCTGCTCGCCGAAGGACGCCTCGACTACGCGCTCACCGGCACCTGCGGCTCCGCTCCCCCACCCGGCCCCGACCGGCTCACCTGGCGGGAAATCGCCGTGGACCCGGTGTGCGTGATGCTCGCGGACGACCACCCGCTCGCCCACGCCGACCCGATCGACCTCGCCGACCTCGCCGGGCAGGAGTGGGCCTGCGTTCCCGGCGACAGCTGCTTCGCCGACTGCTTCACCGCCGCCTGCGCCCGCGCCGGGTTCACCCCACGGCGGCTGTACGAGACGGACACCGCGTCCTGCGTGCACCTCGCCCGGGTGGGGCGGGCGGTCGGCCTGTGCCGGGCCACCTTCCCCAGCACCCCCGGCATCACCGTCCGCCCGCTCGCCGGTACGCCGCTGACCTGGCGGCACCTGCTCGGCTGGCACCCGGCGACCCAGCACCCCGACACCGCCGCCCAGGTCCTCGCCCAGGCCCGCGCCGCCCACCCGGCACTGGCCACATCGCGTCCATAACGCCGTGCAGAAGGCCAACTGATTCCTTACGCCCGGCCCCGCGCGCTCCCTACGGTTTCGGCACCTCCGTACCTCCCCGAGCACCACCCCGACCCACGGAGCCGAAACCGAGGAGAGACCTTCCCCATGCCCCCGCGTACACGTCACACCAGAGCCGCCTGCGCCGCCGCGGCAGCCACCGGCGCCCTGCTCCTGACCGGCCTCACCGGATCCGCGAGCGCCGGTACGACGACCCCTCCCTCCGCCGCCGAGACCCTCCGCACCGACCAGGCACCGCCCGCCCTGCTGCACGCCATGCAACGCGACCTCGGCCTCACCGCCGAGCAGGCCGGGCACCGCCTCGCCAACGAGGCCGACGCCGGCGCCACCGCGGGCCGCCTGCGCGCCGCGCTCGGCGCCGACTACGCGGGCGCCTGGGTCAGCGGCACCGACTCCGGCACCCTCACCGTCGCCACCACCGACCCCGCGGACACCGCCGCCATCACCCGGCAGGGCGCCCACGCCACCGTCGTACGCCACTCCCTGGCCGCCCTCGACACCGCCAAGGCCCGCCTCGACCGGGCGGCCACCCGCGACGGCGGCACCGACGTCCCCGTCTGGTACGTCGACGTCCGCGCCAACGCCCTCGTCGTCCAGGCGGTACGGACCGGCGCCGCCCGCGACCTGCTGCGCGCGGCGGGCGTCGACGCCTCCCTCGCCCGGGTCACCAAGTCGGTCGAGCGGCCCCGCCCGCTGTACGACCTGCGCGGCGGTGACGCGTACTACATCAACAACAGCGGCCGGTGCTCCATCGGCTTCCCCGTCACCCGCGGCACCCAGCAGGGCTTCGCGACCGCCGGTCACTGCGGCCGGGCCGGGTCCGGCACCAGCGGCTACAACCAGGTCGCGCAGGGCACCTTCCAGGCGTCCACCTTCCCCGGCCGGGACACCGCCTGGGTGGCCACCAACTCCTCCTGGACCGCCACCCCCTACGTCAAGGGCGCGGGCGGGCAGAACGTGCAGGTCACCGGGTCCACGCAGGCGCCCGTCGGGGCGTCGGTGTGCCGCTCCGGCTCCACCACCGGCTGGCACTGCGGCACCATCCAGCAGCTCAACACCAGCGTCACCTACCCCGAGGGCACCATCACCGGCGTCACCCGCACCTCGGTCTGCGCCGAGCCCGGCGACTCCGGCGGCTCCTACATCTCCGGCAGCCAGGCCCAGGGCGTCACCTCGGGCGGCTCGGGCAACTGCTCCTCCGGCGGGACGACGTACTTCCAGCCGATCAACCCCCTGCTCCAGGGGTACGGGCTCACCCTGAAGACCAACACCGGAGGCGGCGACCCGGGCGACCCCGGCGACCCCGGTGACCCCAGCGGCACCTGGGCCGCCGGAACCGTCTACCAGGCCGGCGACACGGTGACCTACGGCGGCGCCACCTACCGCTGCCTCCAGGGCCACCAGGCGCAGCCGGGCTGGGAGCCCCCGAACGTCCCGGCGCTCTGGCAGCGCGCGTAACCACCCGAGGGGGGTGCGAGGGGCCCGTACGGACGCCTGGCGTCGTACGGGCCCCTCCGTCCGTCCGCGGTCAGGCGGAGGTGAGCTCGCCCCCGCCCTTCCGCCGGGTCAGCCACCCCCGCGTCACCAGGTGCACCGCCACCGCCACCAGCAGCGCCCCCAGGAACACCACCGTCGCCCCGACCACGTCCTCCATGATCTCGGGCGCCGCCAGCATCACCCCGGCCAGCGCCAGCATCACCGTGCCGCTCACCAGCTTCAGCAGGCGGCCGTGCTTCTCCTGGAGCTTCGCCGCCCGCATGGTCACCACGGCCACGCCGAACACCAGGAACTCGTCGATCAGGAACGGGATCATGTAGAGCACGTACAGCCCGGCCGCCTCCGCGAACGGCACGTCCTGGGCGGCCAGCATCCCCGTCCACATCACCGGGAACCCGGCCGTGCACGGCGTCTCAAGCAGCGACACCGCCACCGCGAGCGCGGTCGTCGCGGCCAGCGCGGGCAGCAGCGAGCGGTGCATGGCGATGGTCCGCATCCGCTGGTAGAGCGCGGGCTTGCGGCCCTCCGGGATGGACAGGGTCGCGCCCTTGCGGAACCAGAAGTAGTCCTTGACGCTCAGCACCCCGAAGACACCGGCCGCCACCGCGATGCCGATCTGGATGGCGTCCAGGAAGCCCACCACGGTCAGCGCGCTGTAGATGCCGGCCATGTAGATCGCGTACATCCCGGCCGTGACCAGCAGGAACACCGTCCCCACCGCGATCACCCGGCGGCGGCTGCCGGTGCGCAGCACGATCGCCAGGAGGATGGAGATCGCCCACAGCGAGCAGGGGTTGATGCCGTCGACGAAGCCGATCACGAGGGTGGAGACGACCAGTGACCGGTCGGCGAGTTCCACGCTCCCGACGAGCGGTACGTCGACCTTGTTGCTCTCCTTGACCACCTCGCACTTCTCGGTGATGTCGCACGTCGACGACGACCCGCCGGTGCCGTACACGCCCTCGGGGACGGGCTCGCCGCGCAGCGCGCCTTCGAGGACCCTGCGCAGGTCGTCCTCGATGGCGTCGGTCCAGCCGACCCAGACCCGGTCGTCCACGAAGGTGGCGGGGACCGCGGTGGCCTTGACGCCGTGCCGGTCGGCGTACTCCTCGAAGAGGTCGCGGTTGCCGGTGTCGTTCCAGACCTCGTACTGGACGACCTCCAGCCGCGGGTGGTCCGCGCCGAAGTCCTTGAGGAAGGCGCGCTCGGCCTTGCACTTGGGACAGGTCTGGCCCCAGAAGAGGGTGAGGGTGACCGGCTGCTCCCCGGCGGGGCTCGCGGCCGCCGGGGAGGCGGAGGGCAACAGGGTGAACAGGGCGGCGAGCAGCAGGAGCAGCGCGGCACCGAGGCCGCGCGTCCGGTGTATCGGTGGCGTCACGCTCCCACTCTCGATCAGCGCGACCGCCCGGGGCCCGGGGCCGAAGGTCCTGCCCCCATGGCAAAAGGGCCCGTACGACCGAAGTCGTACGGGCCCTTTCGAGCACTCAGGTCAGACGACCAAGCAAGGCGGACTTACTTGACGATCTTGGTGACCTGGCCGGCGCCCACGGTCCGACCACCCTCACGGATGGCGAACTTCAGGCCCTCCTCCATGGCGACGGGCTGGATCAGCTCGACGCGCATCTCGGTGTTGTCGCCCGGCATGACCATCTCGGTGCCCTCGGGGAGGTGCACGACACCGGTCACGTCAGTCGTACGGAAGTAGAACTGCGGGCGGTAGTTGTTGAAGAAGGGGGTGTGACGGCCACCCTCGTCCTTCGACAGGATGTACGCCTGCGCCTCGAACTCCGTGTGCGGGGTGACCGAGCCCGGCTTGATGATGCACTGGCCGCGCTCGACGTCCTCGCGCTTGATGCCGCGGAGCAGCAGACCGACGTTCTCACCGGCCTGGCCCTCGTCGAGCAGCTTGCGGAACATCTCGATGCCGGTGACCGTGGTGGTGGTCTTCTCGGTCTTGATGCCGATGATGTCGACGGTCTCGTTGACCTTCAGGACACCACGCTCGATACGGCCGGTGACGACCGTACCGCGACCGGTGATCGTGAAGACGTCCTCGATCGGCATCAGGAACGGCTTGTCGATGTCACGCTCGGGCTGCGGGACCGACTCGTCGACAGCCTTCATCAGGTTGAGGACGGAGTCGACCCACTCCTGCTCGCCCTCCAGGGCCTTGAGCGCGGAGACGCGGACGACCGGCAGGTCGTCGCCCGGGAACTCGTACTCGGAGAGCAGCTCACGGACCTCGAGCTCGACGAGCTCCATGATCTCCTCGTCGTCCACCATGTCGGCCTTGTTCAGGGCGACGACGATGTACGGCACGCCGACCTGGCGGGCCAGGAGCACGTGCTCCTTGGTCTGCGGCATCGGGCCGTCGGTGGCGGCGACCACCAGGATGGCGCCGTCCATCTGGGCGGCACCGGTGATCATGTTCTTGATGTAGTCCGCGTGACCAGGGCAGTCGACGTGGGCGTAGTGACGCGCCTCGGTCTGGTACTCGACGTGCGCGATGGAGATGGTGATACCGCGCTGGCGCTCCTCGGGCGCCTTGTCGATGTTGTCGAACGGGGTGGCCTCGTTCAGCTCCGGGTACGCGTCGTGCAGCACCTTGGTAATGGCGGCCGTGAGGGTCGTCTTACCGTGGTCGATGTGACCGATGGTGCCGATGTTGACGTGCGGCTTAGTCCGCTCGAACTTCGCCTTCGCCACTGGGGTCCTCCTGGGAGTGGTTCTGGTACGCCTTACTTCATCGGCGCCAGGTGATCTTTGCTGTCAGGTCCCGGGCCTCGGGCCATTCCGCCGTGAATGCGGAGGAATGGCCCGGGAGGCACCGGAGTCAAGCCTACGGCGTTCGGACGAGGTCCGTTACTCGCCCTTGGCCTTCGCGATGATCTCCTCGGCGACGTTCCGCGGAACCTCGGCGTAGGAGTCGAACTGCATCGAGTAGCTCGCGCGACCCGACGTCTTGCTGCGGAGGTCGCCGACGTAGCCGAACATCTCCGACAGGGGCACGAGGCCCTTCACGACGCGGGCACCCGCCCGCTCCTCCATGGCCTGGATCTGGCCACGGCGGGAGTTGATGTCGCCGATCACGTCGCCCATGTAGTCCTCGGGCGTGGTGACCTCGACGGCCATCATCGGCTCCAGGAGCACGGGGGACGCCTTGCGCGCGGCCTCCTTGAAGGCCTGCGAACCAGCGATCTTGAACGCCAGCTCGGAGGAGTCCACCTCGTGGTAGGCGCCGTCGAGCAGGGTCACGCGGACACCGGTCATCTCGTAACCGGCGAGGATGCCGAACTGCATGGCCTCCTGCGCACCGGCGTCGACCGAGGGGATGTACTCCTTGGGGATACGTCCACCGGTGACCTTGTTGATGAACTCGTACGAGGCGTCGCCGCCCTCGATCGGCTCGACCGCGATGATGACGCGCGCGAACTGGCCGGTGCCACCCGTCTGCTTCTTGTGGGTGAACTCGACCTTCTCGACCGACTTGCGGATGGTCTCGCGGTACGCGACCTGCGGCTTGCCGACGTTGGCCTCGACCTTGAACTCACGCTTCATACGGTCGACGAGCACCTCGAGGTGAAGCTCGCCCATACCGCCGATGACGGTCTGGCCGGTCTCCTCGTTGGTGTGCACCTGGAAGGAGGGGTCCTCCTCCGCGAGCCGCTGGATGGCGACACCCAGCTTCTCCTGGTCGCCCTTCGACTTCGGCTCGATGGCGACCTCGATGACCGGCGCCGGGAAGTCCATGGACTCCAGGATCACCGGGTTCTTCTCGTCGGCCAGCGTCTCACCGGTGGTGGTCTGCTTCAGACCCATGACGGCGACGATGTCACCGGCGCCCACCGAGTCGATCTCCTCACGCTTGTTCGCGTGCATACGGTAGATCTTGCCGATGCGCTCCTTGCGGCCCTTGACGGAGTTCAGCACGGCGGTGCCGGACTCCAGACGGCCGGAGTACACGCGGACGAAGGTGAGCTTGCCGAGGTGCGGGTCGCTCATGATCTTGAACGCCAGCGCCGCGAGGGGCTCCTCGTCGGACGGCTTGCGCGCGATGACCTTCTCCGCGTCCTTCACGTCGTGGCCCTCGATGGCCTCGACGTCCAGGGGGGAGGGCAGGTAGCGCACGACCGCGTCGAGCAGGGGCTGGACGCCCTTGTTCTTGAAGGCGGTGCCGCAGAACACGGGGGTGACGGTGGTGCCGTCGCCCTTGCCGGAGGCGATGGTGATACGGCGGATCGCCGCGTAGAGCTGCTCCACGGAGGGCTCCTCGCCCTCCAGGTACAGCTCCATCAGCTCCTCGTCGTTCTCGGCCACGGCCTCCAGGAGCTTGCCGCGGTACTCCTCGGCGGCCTCCAGGTGGGTGTCCGGGATGTCGACGGTGTCGTACATCTCGCCCTTGGTGGCCTCGGCGGACCAGACGTAGGCCTTCATCGTCACGAGGTCGATGACGCCCTTGAAGTCGGCCTCCGCGCCGATCGGCAGCTGCATGACGAGCGGCTGCGCGCCAAGACGGTCGGAGATCATGTCGACGCAGCGGTGGAACTCGGCACCGGTGCGGTCGAGCTTGTTGACGAAGCAGATACGCGGAACGCCGTAGCGGTCCGCCTGACGCCACACCGTCTCGGACTGGGGCTCGACGCCGGCGACGCCGTCGAACACCGTCACGGCACCGTCGAGCACGCGCAGCGAACGCTCCACCTCGACGGTGAAGTCGACGTGGCCCGGCGTGTCGATGATGTTGATGGTGTGGTCGACGTCTTCCAGCGGCCAGTGGCAGGTGGTGGCAGCAGAGGTGATCGTGATGCCACGCTCCTGCTCCTGCTCCATCCAGTCCATGGTGGCAGCGCCGTCGTGGACCTCACCGATCTTGTAGGAAACGCCGGTGTAGAACAGGATCCGCTCGGTGGTGGTCGTCTTGCCCGCGTCGATGTGGGCCATGATGCCGATGTTGCGCACCCTGGCCAGGTCAAGCGAAGTGGTAGCCATAAGGCTTCAGTCTTCTCTCGGTCTCGATGTGGGTAGCGACTACCAGCGGTAGTGCGCGAAGGCCTTGTTGGACTCGGCCATCTTGTGCGTGTCCTCGCGCTTCTTGACGGCCGCACCGAGGCCGTTCGAAGCGTCGAGAAGCTCGTTGAGCAGACGCTCGGTCATGGTCTTCTCGCGACGGGCGCGGGAGTAACCGACCAGCCAGCGCAGCGCCAGGGTGTTGGCGCGGCCGGGCTTGACCTCGACCGGCACCTGGTAGGTGGCGCCACCGACACGGCGGGACTTGACCTCGAGGGTCGGCTTGATGTTTTCGAGAGCGCGCTTGAGGGTGATGACCGGGTCGTTGCCGGTCTTCTCGCGCAGACCCTCCATGGCGCCGTAGACGATGCGCTCGGCGGTGGAGCGCTTGCCGTTCAGCAGCACCTTGTTGATCAGGCTGGTCACCAGAGGGGAGCCGTAGACCGGGTCGATGATGACCGGGCGCTTCGGGGCGGGGCCCTTACGAGGCATTCTTACTTCTCCTTCTTGGCGCCGTAGCGGCTGCGGGCCTGCTTGCGGTTCTTGACACCCTGGGTGTCGAGCGAGCCGCGGATGATCTTGTAGCGAACACCCGGCAGGTCCTTCACACGGCCACCACGCACGAGCACGATGGAGTGCTCCTGCAGGTTGTGTCCCTCACCCGGAATGTAAGCGGTGACCTCGATCCCGCTGGTCAGACGCACACGCGCGACCTTACGCAGGGCCGAGTTCGGCTTCTTCGGGGTGGTCGTGAACACACGCGTGCAGACGCCGCGACGCTGGGGCGAACCCTCGAGTGCGGGCGTCTTGTTCTTCTCGACCTTGTCCTGCCGGCCCTTGCGGACCAGCTGCTGGATCGTAGGCACTACTTCTCCGGTTTCTGTGTGCCGATGGGTACAGCTAACCTGGAACGTCTCCGACCCACGCGGTCGGGTGTGTCGAATCCCGCGGACCTCCGCCGTCAGGCGGGAAGAAGCGCGATTTCGGTGGCCGCTCACGGCCCCGCAGTGCGGTGTGAAGGCACGCACGAGGGCCAGGGCACACCCCAGGCACAAGGTCTGAGCGTACCTACCTCATTCGCTGTGGTCAAAACAAATGGGCGGGCCCACCCGAGCCACCCGAATCAGGCCAAAGCCCAGCCACTCGGATGATCTTCGAATGCCTGACACCCGAACGCCTGCGGCCAGGCTTTCCGCAGGTCAGCCGCCTGACGCCAGCGCCGCCGCGAAGAGTATCGTCACGATCAGGGCCCAGCCCGCCACCGAGAGCCACCCGAGCACCAGCCCCGTCATGGCGAAGCCCTCACCGCCCTCGCCGCTGCGCCGCATCTCCGCCCGGGCCGCGTGGCCCAGGATCACCGCGGGGATGCCGGTGACCCCGCCGGTCACCACCGTGAGCACCCCGCAGACCATGGAGCCGACCGCCTTGCCGTTGACCGGCGGTCGCGGGGCGGGCAGGAAGGTGTGCGGAACGGCCTGCACGGGCGGCACGGGCTGGGGCAGGGCCCCGGCGAACGGCACCGGCCCCTGCGGCAGGTCGGCGACGAGCAGGGCCAGCTCCCCCACCGTCCGCGCCTGGTAGGCGCGCGCCACCCGCTTCTCCAGCTCCGCCCCCAGCAGCCGCCCCTCGCTGAACCCGGCTCTGAGCACGTCCACGGCCCGCTCCCGGTCCGCGTGGGAGGCGAGCATCGACGACGCGTTGCCGCCGCTGCTCTGCCCCTGCCAGGGCTGCCACTGCCGCCACGGTGACGGTTCGGACATGGGCGCCTCCCAGCCGATTGCGACCTCTTGCCCCTTTCAACGCCCGTTGCGCCGCTTCGGTTCCGCATACGCCGAAGGGCGGTCACCCCGATCGGGGTGACCGCCCTTCAGGACCTACCGCGCCGCCTACTGGTTGTACGGACCGTAGTCGTAGTCCTCCAGCGGAACGGCCTGGCCGGAGCCCGTGCCGAACGGCGAGTAGTCGATGTCGTCGTAGCCGACGGCCGAGTACATCGCGGCCTTGGCCTCCTCGGTCGGCTCCACCCGGATGTTGCGGTAGCGGGACAGACCCGTACCGGCCGGGATGAGCTTACCGATGATGACGTTCTCCTTGAGGCCGATCAGGGAGTCGGACTTGGCGTTGATCGCCGCGTCCGTCAGGACCCTGGTCGTCTCCTGGAAGGACGCCGCCGACAGCCAGGACTCGGTCGCCAGCGACGCCTTGGTGATACCCATCAGCTGCGGACGGCCGGAGGCCGGGTGACCGCCCTCCTGGACCACACGACGGTTCTCGGTCTCGAACTTCGAGCGCTCGACCAGCTCGCCGGGCAGCAGCTCGGCGTCGCCGGACTCGATGATCGTCACACGGCGCAGCATCTGCCGGATGATGATCTCGATGTGCTTGTCGTGGATCGACACACCCTGCGAGTTGTAGACCTTCTGGACCTCGCCGACCAGGTGGACCTGGACGGCCCGCTGGCCCAGGATGCGCAGCACGTCGTGCGGGTTGGTGGCACCCACGGTGAGCTTCTGGCCCACCTCGACGTGCTCGCCCTCGGACACCAGGAGACGGGCACGCTTCGAGATCGGGTACGCCGTCTCGTCGCTGCCGTCGTCCGGGGTGACGACGAGCTTCTTGGTCTTCTCGGTCTCCTCGATCCGCACCCGCCCGGCGGCCTCGGAGATCGGGGCGACACCCTTCGGGGTACGGGCCTCGAACAGCTCGACGACACGCGGCAGACCCTGGGTGATGTCGTCACCGGCCACACCACCGGTGTGGAAGGTACGCATCGTCAGCTGGGTGCCGGGCTCGCCGATGGACTGGGCGGCGATGATGCCGACCGCCTCACCGATGTCGACCAGCTTGCCGGTGGCCAGCGAGCGGCCGTAGCACATGGCGCAGGTACCGACGGCGGACTCGCAGGTCAGGACCGAGCGGGTCTTGACCTCCGCGACGCCGTGCTTGACCAGCTCGTCGATGAGCACGTCACCGAGGTCGGTACCGGCCGGGGCCAGCACCTTGCCGTCGACGACGATGTCCTCGGCGAGGCAGCGCGCGTACACGGACGTCTCGACGTCGTCCGCCTTGAGCAGCGTGCCCTCGGCGTCGCGCTCGGCGATCCGCAGCCGCAGACCGCGCTCGGTGCCGCAGTCCTCCTCGCGGATGATGACGTCCTGGGAGACGTCGACCAGACGACGGGTGAGGTAACCCGAGTCGGCGGTACGCAGGGCGGTGTCCGCCAGACCCTTACGGGCACCGTGCGTGGCGATGAAGTACTCCAGCACGGTGAGACCGTCGCGGTACGACGCCTTGATCGGCCGCGGGATGGTCTCGTTCTTGGCGTTGGACACCAGACCACGCATACCGGCGATCTGACGCAGCTGCATCATGTTTCCTCGGGCGCCGGACTCGATCATGATGAAGATCGAGTTGGTGCGCGGGAAGTTCCGCTGCATCGCCTCGGCGACCTCGCTGGACGCCTTGTTCCAGATGACGATCAGTTCCTGCGTGCGCTCTTCCTTGGTGACGAGACCACGCTCGAACTGCTTCTGGATCTTCAGCGCCTGGTCCTCGTACCGCTCCAGGATCTGCGGCTTCTCCGGCGGACCGACGATGTCGGAGAAGGCCACGGTGACGCCGGAACGGGTGGCCCAGAAGAAGCCCGCCGCCTTCAGGTTGTCGAGCGTCGCCGCCACGATGACCTTCGGGTAGCGCTCGGCCAGGTCGTTGACGATCTGGGAGAGCTGCTTCTTGCCGACCTCGTAGTCGACGAAGGGGTAGTCCTCGGGCAGCAGCTCGTTGAATAGCGCGCGGCCCAGCGTGGTCTTCAGCGTGAAGCTGTCACCCTGCTGCCACTCACCTGCCCCGACGCGGTCGTCCCCCTCCTCGCGGACCGGCGGGGTCCAGCCGCGCGGCGGGATGGTGCCGACCGGGAAGCGGACGTCGATCTTCGACTGGAGCGACAGCTCGCCGGCGTCGAAGGCCATGATCGCCTCGGCGACGGACGCGAACGCGCGGCCCTCGCCCTTGACCTCACGGGCGTCGCTGTCGGTCGTCAGGAAGTACAGACCCAGCACCATGTCCTGGGTCGGCATCGTCACCGGACGGCCGTCGGCGGGCTTGAGGATGTTGTTCGAGGACAGCATCAGGATGCGGGCCTCGGCCTGCGCCTCCGCGGACAGCGGCAGGTGCACGGCCATCTGGTCACCGTCGAAGTCCGCGTTGAACGCGGTGCAGACGAGCGGGTGGATCTGGATGGCCTTGCCCTCGACCAGCTGCGGCTCGAAGGCCTGGATGCCGAGGCGGTGCAGGGTGGGCGCACGGTTCAGCAGCACCGGGTGCTCGGCGATGACCTCTTCGAGGACGTCGTACACCACGGTCCGGCCGCGCTCCACCATGCGCTTGGCGCTCTTGATGTTCTGCGCGTGGTTCAGGTCGACCAGCCGCTTCATCACGAACGGCTTGAACAGCTCCAGCGCCATCGCCTTCGGCAGACCGCACTGGTGCAGCTTCAGCTGCGGGCCGACGACGATCACGGAACGCGCCGAGTAGTCGACTCGCTTGCCGAGCAGGTTCTGCCGGAAGCGGCCCTGCTTGCCCTTGAGCATGTCGGACAGCGACTTCAGCGGACGGTTGCCGGGGCCCGTCACCGGGCGGCCACGACGGCCGTTGTCGAACAGCGCGTCCACGGCCTCCTGGAGCATCCGCTTCTCGTTGTTCACGATGATCTCGGGCGCGCCGAGGTCGAGAAGCCGCTTCAGGCGGTTGTTGCGGTTGATGACACGGCGGTACAGGTCGTTCAGGTCGGAGGTCGCGAAGCGGCCACCGTCCAGCTGCACCATCGGACGCAGGTCCGGCGGGATGACCGGCACGCAGTCCAGGACCATGCCCTTGGGGCTGTTGCTGGTCTGCAGGAACGCGGAGACGACCT
This sequence comes from Streptomyces sp. NPDC006997, assembly GCF_040635175.1. Classification (NCBI taxonomy): domain Bacteria; kingdom Bacillati; phylum Actinomycetota; class Actinomycetes; order Kitasatosporales; family Streptomycetaceae; genus Streptomyces; species Streptomyces sp. NPDC006997. The sequence goes on along the minus strand of NZ_JBEYHH010000034.1, from coordinate 12,762 downwards.
TCAGGCGCTTGAGCGCACGGGTCTTCTTCTGCCCCTTGCCGGTGCGGATGATCTCGCGGAGCTTCTCGGCCTCCTCGTCGAGGTCGAAGGACTCCAGCCGCTTCTGCAGCGCGGCGGCGCCCATCGAGCCGTCGAAGTAGGTGCCGAAGCGGTCGCGCAGCTCGCGGTAGAGCAGCTCGTCGCCCTCCAGGTCCTGGACCTTGAGGTTCTTGAACCGGTTCCACACCTCGTCGAGGCGGTCGATCTCGCGCTGCGCGCGGTCGCGCAGCTGCTTCATCTCACGCTCGGCACCCTCGCGCACCTTGCGGCGCACGTCGGCCTTGGCGCCCTCGGCCTCCAGCTCGGCCAGGTCGGTCTCGAGCTTCTTGGCGCGGGCCTCCAGGTCGGCGTCCCGGCGCTGCTCGATCTGCTGACGCTCGACGGAGACGTGGGCCTCCAGCGAGGGCAGGTCGCGGGTGCGGCGCTCCTCGTCGACGAACGTGATCATGTACGCCGCGAAGTAGATGACCTTCTCCAGGTCCTTCGGGGCGAGGTCGAGCAGGTAACCGAGGCGCGAGGGAACGCCCTTGAAGTACCAGATGTGCGTGACGGGCGCGGCCAGCTCGATGTGACCCATCCGCTCACGGCGCACCTTGGCGCGGGTGACCTCGACGCCACAGCGCTCGCAGATGATGCCCTTGAAGCGGACGCGCTTGTACTTGCCGCAGTAGCACTCCCAGTCCCGGGTCGGACCGAAGATCTTCTCGCAGAAGAGCCCGTCCTTTTCCGGCTTGAGCGTGCGGTAGTTGATGGTCTCGGGCTTCTTGACCTCGCCGTGGCTCCACTGACGGATGTCGTCAGCGGTGGCCAGGCCGATCCGGAGCTCGTCGAAGAAGTTGACGTCGAGCACTATGCGTCAATCCCTCTCAGGGTTGTGAGTCTTGGGGTCTGATACGGGGGTCCTGGGGCCGGAGACCTCCGGGTGGAGGTCTCCGGAACTCCCGTCAGACCTCTTCGACGCTGCTCGGCTCGCGCCGGGACAGGTCGATGCCGAGCTCCTCCGCAGCGCGGAAGACGTCCTCGTCGGTGTCGCGCATCTCGATGGACATACCGTCGCTGGACAGCACCTCCACGTTCAGGCACAGGGACTGCATCTCCTTGATGAGCACCTTGAAGGACTCGGGGATGCCGGGCTCGGGGATGTTCTCGCCCTTGACGATGGCCTCGTAGACCTTCACGCGGCCGGTGACGTCGTCGGACTTGATGGTCAGCAGCTCCTGGAGGGCGTAGGCGGCGCCGTACGCCTCAAGGGCCCACACCTCCATCTCGCCGAACCGCTGGCCACCGAACTGGGCCTTACCACCCAGCGGCTGCTGGGTGATCATCGAGTACGGGCCGGTCGAGCGCGCGTGCAGCTTGTCGTCGACCAGGTGGTGCAGCTTGAGGATGTACATGTAGCCGACCGAGATCGGGTCCGGGAACGGCTCACCCGAGCGGCCGTCGAACAGCCGCGCCTTGCCGGACGGCTGGACCATGCGGTCGCCGTCGCGGTTGGGCAGGGTGTTCTCCAGCAGGCCGGTCAGCTCGTCCTCACGGGCGCCGTCGAAGACCGGCGTCGCCACGTTCGTCCGGGGCTCGACCACGTCGGCGCCGATCTGCTGGAGGCGCTGCGCCCACTCGTCCGCGAGGCCGGAGACGTCCCAGCCCTGGCTGGCGAGCCAGCCGAGGTGGATCTCCAGGACCTGTCCCGGGTTCATCCGGGACGGCACACCCAGCGGGTTGAGGATGATGTCGACCGGGGTGCCGTCCTCCATGAACGGCATGTCCTCGATCGGCAGGATCTTCGAGATGACGCCCTTGTTGCCGTGGCGGCCGGCGAGCTTGTCACCGTCGGTGATCTTGCGCTTCTGCGCCACGTACACGCGGACCAGCTGGTTCACGCCGGGGGGCAGCTCGTCGCCCTCCTCGCGGTCGAAGACGCGGACGCCGATGACCTTGCCGGTCTCGCCGTGCGGCACCTTCAGCGAGGTGTCACGGACCTCACGGGCCTTCTCGCCGAAGATCGCGCGCAGCAGGCGCTCCTCCGGCGTCAGCTCGGTCTCGCCCTTGGGCGTGACCTTGCCGACGAGGATGTCACCGGCGATGACCTCGGCGCCGATGCGGATGATGCCGCGCTCGTCGAGGTCGGCGAGGACCTCCTCGGAGACGTTCGGGATGTCCCGGGTGATCTCCTCGGGGCCGAGCTTGGTGTCACGGGCGTCGACCTCGTGCTCCTCGATGTGGATCGAGGAGAGGACGTCGTCCTGCACGAGGCGCTGCGACAGGATGATCGCGTCCTCGTAGTTGTGGCCCTCCCACGGCATGAACGCGACCAGCAGGTTCTTGCCGAGCGCCATCTCACCGTGCTGGGTGGCCGGACCGTCGGCGAGGACCTGGCCCTCGATGACGCGGTCGCCCTCGTTGACGATGACCTTCTGGTTGACCGAGGTGCCCTGGTTGGAGCGGGCGAACTTGGCCAGGCGGTACGTGATGTACGTGCCGTCGTCGTTGGCGGTGGTGATGTAGTCCGCAGAGACCTCCTGGACCACACCGGCCTTCTCCGCCTTGACGACGTCACCGGCGTCGACCGCGGAGCGGTACTCCATGCCGGTGCCGACCAGCGGCGACTCCGCCTTGATGAGCGGGACGGCCTGGCGCATCATGTTCGCGCCCATCAGGGCGCGGTTGGCGTCGTCGTGCTCCAGGAACGGGATCATGGCGGTCGCGACCGACACCATCTGGCGCGGCGAGACGTCCATGTAGTCGACCTCGTCGCCGGGGACGTAGTCGACCTCGCCGCCGCGGCGGCGCACCAGCACGCGCTCCGAGAAGTGCATGTCCTCGGTGAGCGGCGCGTTGGCCTGGGCGATGACGAAGCGGTCCTCCTCGTCGGCGGTCAGGTAGTCCACCTCGTCGGTGACCTGGCCCTCGACGACCTTGCGGTACGGCGTCTCGACGAAGCCGAACGCGTTGACCCGGCCGTAGGAGGCGAGCGAGCCGATCAGACCGATGTTCGGGCCTTCGGGGGTCTCGATCGGGCACATGCGGCCGTAGTGCGACGGGTGCACGTCACGGACCTCGAAGCCCGCCCGCTCACGGGAGAGACCACCCGGGCCGAGCGCCGACAGACGGCGCTTGTGGGTGAGACCCGACAGCGGGTTGTTCTGGTCCATGAACTGCGACAGCTGGCTGGTGCCGAAGAACTCCTTGATGGAGGCGACGACCGGCCGGATGTTGATCAGCGTCTGCGGCGTGATCGCCTCGACGTCCTGGGTCGTCATGCGCTCGCGCACGACGCGCTCCATGCGCGCCAGACCCGTACGGACCTGGTTCTGGATCAGCTCGCCGACGCTGCGCAGACGACGGTTGCCGAAGTGGTCGATGTCGTCGGTCTCGACGACGACCTTGTCGCCGTTGTCTCCGACGGTCTCGGTCTCACCGGCGTGCAGCTTCACCAGGTACTTGATCGTCGCGAGGATGTCCTCGACGGTCAGGATGCCCGCGTCCAGCGGGGTGTCCGTACCCAGCTTCTTGTTGACCTTGTAGCGGCCGACCTTGGCGAGGTCGTAGCGCTTGGGGTTGAAGTACAGGTTCTCAAGCAGCGTCTGCGCGGCCTCACGCGTGGGGGGCTCGCCCGGACGCAGCTTGCGGTAGATGTCGAGCAGCGCGTCGTCCTGGCCCTGGGTGTGGTCCTTCTCCAGGGTGGCGCGCATGGACTCGTACTCGCCGAACTCCTCGAGGATCTGCTCGGTGGTCCAGCCGAGCGCCTTCAGCAGGACGGTCACGGACTGCTTGCGCTTGCGGTCGATGCGGACACCGACCATGTCGCGCTTGTCGATCTCCATCTCCAGCCAGGCACCCCGGGACGGGATGATCTTGGCCGAGAAGATGTCCTTGTCGGACGTCTTGTCGATGCTGGAGTCGAAGTACACACCCGGCGAACGAACGAGCTGCGACACCACGACACGCTCGGTGCCGTTGATGACGAAGGTGCCCTTGTTCGTCATGAGCGGGAAGTCGCCCATGAAGACGGTCTGGGACTTGATCTCGCCGGTCTCGTTGTTGGTGAACTCGGCGGTGACGAAGAGCGGAGCCGCGTAGGTGAAGTCGCGCTCCTTGCACTCGTCGATCGAGTTCTTCGGCGGCTCGAAACGGTGGTCGCGGAAGGTCAGCGACATCGACCCGCTGAAGTCCTCGATCGGGGAGATCTCTTCGAAGATCTCCTCAAGCCCGGACTTGGTGGGGACGTCCTGACCGTTGTCCAGAGCCCGCTCGACACGAGCCTTCCACGCGTCGTTGCCGAGCAGCCAGTCGAAGCTCTCGGTTTGCAGCGCAAGAAGGTTCGGAACCTCAAGCGGCTCCTTGATCTTTGCAAAGGAGATGCGCAGCGGGGCGGTGCTGGCGCCGTTGTTCGTATTCGCGGAGGCAGTGCGCGAGGCGGCCAAGAGGGGGTCCTTCCGAGGGCTCGGACTCACTACGCGCGTACCGGCCCCTCACCGCCGCAGGAGACAGAAATCCCAGGTCGGGGACTTACTGGTCATCGATGCTGAGGCGAGGGCAGACCCCTGGTGACGGGCAGGGGAAGCTAACAGGCAGCGCAAAGGGTCAGTGTAGCCACTTGGCACACTGATGTCCAGTGCGGGTCTTTGGCACCCGTGTTGGTCCTCGTTGTCCTCGTTGTTCTCAACACCTGCGACAAGGCCTGCCCTCAACGCACGTTGATACTGCCCTCTTCGTCGCCGATCCATGCCTCGGATTCGGATCCTTGTGACGACGCGTCCTGAGAATTGCGCGCTGCGTGCGGTTCGTCAAGGCCCCCCAGTCCGAACCCCCTGCCCGACCGGGGCCACCCAGAGACACGACGAAGATCACCATACCCCTCGCGTACGCGGGTGCAAGGCAACCGTGGTCGCGCCCCCGAACACGCCGAAGAGCGACCACCCGGATGGATGATCGCTCTTCGGTGCGTCAGCGTTACAGCCCCACTGGGGACCGTGCCGTGTCGCTGGGTGTCACTTGACCTCGACGGAGGCGCCGGCGCCCTCGAGGGACTCCTTGGCCTTGTCCGCGGCGTCCTTGGCAACCTTCTCCAGGACGGGCTTCGGGGCGCCGTCCACCAGGTCCTTGGCCTCCTTCAGGCCGAGCGAGGTCAGCTCACGCACGACCTTGATGACCTGGATCTTCTTGTCGCCGGCACCGGTGAGGATGACGTCGAACTCGTCCTTCTCCTCGACGGCCTCGGTGGCGGCGCCGCCACCCTGGCCGGCGACGACGACCGGCGCGGCAGCGGCGGCGGTGACGTCGAACTTCTCCTCGAAGGCCTTCACGAACTCGGAGAGCTCGATGAGGGTCATCTCCTCGAACTGCGCGAGCAGGTCTTCCTGGCTGAGCTTCGCCATGATGGCGGTCCTTCCACTAATTCGGCAGGTGCCGGATGTACTGGTGTGGCGGGCGTACGTCTGGCCCGCGACGGCCTCCGCGTTCAGGCAGCGGCGGCCGGAGTGCGAGCCGAGTTACTCGGCACCGCCCTGCTCGTCCTGCTTGGCACGGAGCGCGTCCACGGTGCGGACGAGCTTCGACGGCAGCGCCTGGAAGACGGAGGCAGCCTGGGACTGCTTCGCCTTGAAGGCACCGGCCAGCTTGGAGAGCAGAACCTCGCGGGACTCGAGGTCCGCAAGCTTCTTGATCTCGTCGGCGGACAGCGCCTTGCCGTCAAGGACACCGCCCTTGATGACGAGATTCGGGTTGTCCTTGGCGAAGTCACGAAGACCCTTCGCCGACTCCACCGGGTCACCGGTGATGAAGGCAACCGCCGTCGGACCATTGAACTGGTCGTCCAGCGTGGTGATCCCGGCCTCGTTGGCCGCAATCTTGGTCAGCGTGTTCTTCACCACGGCGTACTGGGCGTTCTCACCGAGCGAACGGCGCAGCTGCTTGAGCTGGGCCACGGTGAGACCGCGGTACTCGGTCAGCACGGCGGCGTTGGAGCTGCGGAACTTGTCCGTCAGCTCGGCAACCGCGGCAGCCTTGTCGGGCCTCGCCATAGAGCCTCGGCCTCCTTCCGGGTGATTCGGACCGCGCGGACCCGAAGGAGGACTGGGAAAAACGAAACGCCCCGGCGCAGGCGCACGGGGCGGACTCGACCGGGCGGGCGTGCGGCGGGCGCACACTCTCCGGGAGTTCTTCCACTGTCACCTGCGCGGGTCGTCCGCTGTTCAGCGGATCCTTCGGCCACCATGCCCTCGAACGAGTGCACGGCAACGACCAGCGGTCTTTGGCTTCGTGGACGAGAGTACGTGACCGGATCGGCGTCAGGCAAATCCGGTCACCCGCGCTCACCTGCCCACGGCTCAGCTCTCGGCGGCCGCGGACTCCTCCATCATCTCGGCGAAGTCGAAGGTCTCCGCGGCGGGCGGGGCCTCGACCTCCACCGGCTGGTTGTACTCCAGGAAGGTGATGGTCATGTCCAGCTGGCCACCGTCGGTGTCACCCTGCATCCGGACCTGCTTGGCACGGTCCTCGCCGTCGATCCACAGGTCCATGTCCAGGGCGTCGACGCCCATCTTCTCGTACTGCTCGATGCTCTTCTCGCGCTGCTCGCGCAGGGCCTTGCTCTCGCCCTTGTTCGCCTCGCGCAGCTGGTCGAGGGTGACCGTGCCCTTGTAGTGGGTGGTCTTCACGCCCTCGACGGTCTCGGTGCCGACCTCCTCCACGTCCTCGGCGTCCGCGAGGAAGCTGGACTCGGCGTTGGGGTTCTGACCGGCCTGGCCCGCGCCCAGGTCGTTGAGCGGGTTCTCGTCGCCGAGCGTGGACAGGTCCATCTTCATCCAGCTCTTGCCGTCCATCTCCTTGGCCATCTCGGCGCCGCCGCCGATGTACATGACCTGGTCGACGAGCCGGATCTCCACCGTGCCGGACTCGGTGGCGGTGGCGCCGTCGACCGACATCTCCATGTCCATCGCCAGCGGGTCGATGGACATCGCCGCCTCGCCCTCGACCTCGCCGGACTCGGGGATCTCGCCGGTCATCCGGTACCGGAGGGAGGTGATCTCCTCGGCGCTCTTCGCCGCCGCCGCGACCGCCGCCGCGGGCTCCATCTCCGGCGAGCCGCCGTCACCGTCGACGGAGGAGCAGCCGACCGCGCCCGCGGCCAGCAGCAGCGCGGACACGCCGGCGCCTACCGCGCCGCCCCGGACCCGGCGGGTGCGTGTGTAAGGACTCATTGATTCCCCCCAAGGAACACATGGCCGATTCAAGGAAAGGCGAGCGTATCCCAGAGGACTGACAGACCTCGCCTCCATTCCCGCTGCCCGTCAGGACCCCTGGCCATGTCCGTCCAGCAGCTCCGTGAAGTTCACCGTGTCATCACCCGGCGGCCTCTCGACAGTGACCTTCAGGCCGTAGTCGTCGTAGAAAGCGGTCTGCCGCAGCTCGCCCGTCTCCACCAGCTCACCCTTCTCCACCTTCTTGACCAGCAGGTTCCGCTCGTCGACCCAGAGGTCGACGGACTGGGTGAGGACCCCGGCGTCGGTGAGCCGCCGCTTCAGGGGGGAGTCGGCCAGCTCCGCCACCTCCAGCGTGCCGGAGTAGCGGGTGGCGGGGTGGCCGTCGACCGGGTCGGGGCCGACCTTCCGCGCGCTCCCACAGGCCAGCAGCAGCTCTATGGGCTGGACCGGAGCCGTCCGCTCCAGCTCCTCCTTCAGCTGTGCCCCGGAGCCGCCCGGCAGCTCCTCCAGGCTGTCGTGGTCGTACCTGATCCAGTGCCTGCCGTGCAGCCGGGTCGCGAAGGCGTCACCGAACTCGGCGTAGTAGGCGTCGGGCAGCAGCCGCGCCCGCATGGAGACGCTGCCCAGCTCCCGCATGGTGTCGGCGACCTCCCCGCCGGTGTAGGTGAGGGTGAGGCGGCCCACGGGGCGGTCGGCCCAGGACAACATGCCGGTGGTCTCCATGGACAGCATCCGGCCCATCGTCGTCGTGGAGGTCACCCGGGCGGAACCGGCCTCTCCGGTGGCCTTCTCCACCGCGCGCAGCGCGTCCCGCACGGCGGCCGGGGCCCCCTCGGACGTGCCGGTGGGCGCGGGGGTGGCCGTGGGCCCGGTCGGCCTGTCGGAGTCCCCGGGCCAGCCGCAGGCGGCCACCGTCACCAGCGCCACCGCGGCGATTCCCCGCCCCACCAGCCCGTACCTCACCTGTGCCCCCCTCGTCCGCCCGAGCCCACCCCTGCACGCTAACCCGCGGGTACGACAACGGGCCCCGCACCTCGGAAGGTCGCGGGGCCCGTCGGCGGATACGCGTGCGCGAGCCGCGGTCGTCGTCAGGATCAGACGGCGGCCGGGTCCTCCTCGACGAGGAGGTTGCGGGTGCGGTTCGGGTCGACCGGAATGCCGGGGCCCATCGTGGTGGTGATGGCGGCCTTCTTGATGTAGCGACCCTTGGCGGCCGACGGCTTCAGACGGAGGATCTCCTCCAGCGCGGCGCCGTAGTTCTCCACCAGCTTGCTGTCGTCGAAGGACGACTTGCCGATGATGAAGTGCAGGTTCGAGTGCTTGTCGACACGGAACTCGATCTTGCCGCCCTTGATCTCGGTGACGGCCTTGGCGACGTCGGGGGTGACAGTGCCGGTCTTCGGGTTCGGCATCAGACCACGCGGACCGAGCACGCGGCCGAGGCGGCCGACCTTGCCCATGAGGTCCGGGGTGGCGACGACGGCGTCGAAGTCCAGACGGCCCTTCGACACCTCGTCGATGAGTTCGTCGGCGCCGACGATGTCGGCGCCCGCGGCACGCGCGGCCTCGGCACGGTCGCCGGTCGCGAAGACCAGGACCCGGGCGGTCTTACCGGTGCCGTGCGGGAGGTTCACGGTGCCACGGACCATCTGGTCGGCCTTGCGCGGGTCGACACCCAGACGGAAGGCGACCTCGACGGTGGAGTCGAACTTGGTCGTGGAGGTCTCCTTGGCGAGACGGACGGCCTCGAGCGGGGCGTAGAGCTTCTCCCGGTCGACCTTGGCGTCCGCAGCGCGGAGAGACTTGCTGCGCTTGCTCACTACTGCTCCTGGGGTTGCTTAGGAGTCGTGGTCCGGGCCGAGCAGGCCCCGCCACTCATCTGCTGATGGGGAGGTTGGGGCTCAGCCCTCGACCGTGACGCCCATGGAACGGGCGGTGCCGGCGATGATCTTCTCGGCGGCGTCCAGGTCGTTGGCGTTGAGGTCGGCCATCTTGGTGGTGGCGATCTCACGGACCTGCTCGCGGGTGATCTTCGCGACCTTGGTCTTGTGCGGCTCGCCGGAGCCCTTCTCCACGCCCGCGGCCTTCAGGATCATCTTGGCGGCCGGCGGGGTCTTGGTGATGAAGGTGAACGAGCGGTCCTCGTAGACCGTGATCTCCACCGGGATGACCCAGCCACGCTGCGACTCGGTCGCGGCGTTGTACGCCTTGCAGAACTCCATGATGTTCACGCCGTGCTGACCCAGCGCGGGGCCGACCGGCGGAGCCGGGTTGGCGGCACCGGCCTGGATCTGGAGCTTGATGAGCCCCGTGACCTTCTTCTTCTTGGGAGGCATGGCTCTCCGGGTCCTTTCGATTCGGGTCCTGCCCACCCAGGGTCGCGACCCTGACGCAGGCATACCGCACAACGATAACGGGTATAGATGCGCGGCCAAAAACCGAGCAGGTCAGACAGCCCCCGCAAGCGGGGGTACCCCCAGCGAAGAGCCTGCCTGACCTGCGCGGAAGCGGTGCTCCAGAAGGGTCAGTTCTTCTGGATCTGGTCGAAGCTCAGCTCGACCGGGGTCTCGCGGCCGAAGATCTCGACGAGGCCCTTGACCTTCTTCGAGTCGGCGTTGATCTCGTTGATCGTGGCCTGCAGCGTGGCGAACGGGCCGTCGGTGACAGTGACCGAGTCGCCGACCTCGAAGTCCAGCACCTGGACCTCGACCTTGCGCTGCGGCGCGGGCTTGCCCTCGGCCTCCGCGGCCTCGCGGGCGGCCTTCTCCTCGGCCTCCGGGGCGAGCATCTTGACGATCTCGTCCAGCGTCAGCGGGTACGGGTCGTAGGCGTTGCCCACGAAGCCGGTGACACCGGGGGTGTTGCGGACGACACCCCAGGACTCGTTCGTCAGGTCCATGCGGACCAGGACGTAGCCGGGCAGCTTGTTCTGCTTGATCGTCTTGCGGTCGCCGTTCTTGATCTGGACGACCTCTTCCTGCGGCACCTCGGCCTGGAAGATGTAGTCCTCGACGTTCAGCGAGACGGCGCGCTGCTCCAGGTTGGTCTTCACGCGGTTCTCGTAACCGGCGTAGGTGTGGATGACGTACCACTCGCCGGGCAGGACGCGGAGTTCCTGGCGGAGCTTCTCGACGGGGTCGATGTCGGCCTCGGGCTCCTCGGCCTCAGCCTCGGCTGCCTCGGCTTCCTCAGCCGGGGCCGCCTCTTCCGTCTCCTCGTCGGCGGCGGTGTCCGCAGCCTCGGCCTCGTCGGCCCGGGTCTCGTCGACCTCGTCCGCGCCCGCGACGATGTCGAGATCGTCATCCACGGACTCGACGACGTCCTCGCGAGGCTCCATGGCGTCGTTCACGTTCGGGTCAGACACGGTGGCTGCTTCTTCCTGGATACATACGGGTGGAACACGCGAAAGGGGCGCCGATCACGGCGCCCTTCGCTTCTGGCTCAGCCGAAGACGTACTTGGCGGCGTGGTCGAGCCCATAGTCAATCACGGTCACCAGGCCGATCATCACGATCACGAAGAAGATCACCACGGTCGTGTACCGCGTCAGCTGGCTGCGCGTCGGCCAGACGACCTTGCGGAGCTCCGCGACGATCTGGCGGTAGAAGAGAGCGAGGCGCTTCAGCGGGCCCTTCTTGGCGCGCTTGCCACCCTTACGGGTCTTCTTCTTCGACTCGGGCACCTCGTCCTGGGCATCAGGCGTGTCGAGGGAGCCCACGGCGTCCGACATTCATCCTCACCTGATCCCGGGTCGTGGCCGTGCCGCGCCCGGTCTGAGCCGCACGGCGGTGCAATGCTGTACGTACCTGCGCACACATCCTGGCGGTGTGTGTAGCAGGGCCGGAGGGACTTGAACCCCCAACCGCTGGTTTTGGAGACCAGTGCTCTACCAATTGAGCTACGACCCTTTGTGACTCCCCCAACGTACCGCATCCGGTCGGGTGCACGGTGTGCACCCGGCGAGCGCGGCCCGCTGAAGGCCAACGACGTGTGAGTGTACGTGTTCCTCGACCGATCGTCGAACAGAAAGCGCCCGTGAGGGCGTTACGGCGAGAAAGACCGCCTGTTGGCGGCGGTCCCGGCGATCATTTCGGACGGCTGTCCGACGGTTTGCCCGGCACTGTTCAGTTCGTGAAACCCGCGTGCCACGCACATTTCCGGTCTGAAACGATGGGCCCATGAGCGCTGCAACCCCTCCCACCGAGCGCCGGGTCTCCGCCCGAGTCGGCGCGATCTCCGAGTCCGCCACCCTCGCCGTCGACGCCAAGGCCAAGGCCCTCAAGGCCGCCGGGCGCCCGGTGATCGGCTTCGGGGCGGGCGAGCCCGACTTCCCGACCCCGGACTACATCGTCGAGGCGGCCGTCGAGGCCTGCCGGAACCCGAAGTACCACCGCTACACGCCGGCGGGCGGCCTGCCCGAGCTGAAGGCCGCGATCGCCGCGAAGACGCTGCGCGACTCCGGCTACGAGGTCGACCCGTCCCAGATCCTCGTCACCAACGGCGGCAAGCAGGCCATCTACGAGGCGTTCGCCGCGATCCTCGACCCGGGTGACGAGGTCATCGTCCCGGCGCCGTACTGGACGACGTACCCCGAGTCGATCCGGCTGGCCGGCGGTGTCCCGGTGGAGGTCGTCGCCGACGAGACCACCGGCTACCGGGTGAGCGTGGAGCAGCTGGAGGCGGCCCGCACCGAGAAGACGAAGGTCGTCCTCTTCGTGTCGCCGTCGAACCCGACCGGCGCCGTCTACACCGAGTCCGAGACCGAGGCGATCGGCCGCTGGGCCGTGGAGCACGGCCTGTGGGTGCTGACCGACGAGATCTACGAGCACCTGGTGTACGGCGACGCGGTGTCCGTGTCGCTGCCCGCCGTCACGCCGGAGCTGCGGGACAAGTGCATCGTGGTCAACGGCGTCGCCAAGACGTACGCGATGACCGGCTGGCGGGTGGGCTGGATCGTCGGCCCGAAGGACGTGGTCAAGGCCGCGACCAACCTCCAGTCGCACGCCACGTCGAACGTCTCCAACGTCGCCCAGGTGGCGGCGCTCGCCGCGGTCTCCGGCGACCTGGACGCGGTGGCGAAGATGCGCGAGGCGTTCGACCGGCGCCGCAAGACGATCGTGCGGATGCTCAACGAGATCGACGGCGTGCTCTGCCCGGAGCCCGAGGGCGCGTTCTACGCCTACCCGTCGGTGAAGGCGCTGGTCGGCAAGGAGATCCGCGGCAAGCGTCCGCAGAACACCGTCGAGCTGGCCGCGCTGATCCTGGAGGAGGCCGAGGTCGCGGTGGTCCCGGGCGAGGCGTTCGGTACGCCGGGCTACCTGCGGCTGTCGTACGCGCTCGGTGACGAGGACCTGGTGGAGGGCGTGAGCCGGATCCAGAAGCTGCTGGCGGAGGCGCGCGACTGACGTGCCCTGAGGCGGGTGGGCCCGTCTGACCACTCACGTGAGCCCCCACTGTCCCTGTCAGCCTTCTCAGTTCGCCGTCTCGGTCCGTCGGCCGTCAGCCGTCAGTCCGCGACC
>NZ_JBEYHH010000033.1:0-77410 GCF_040635175.1 Streptomyces sp. NPDC006997 | reverse complement strand
AACTTCCACACGATCCCGTTGAGGACCCTTCGGTCGTCCAACCGCCTCCGGCCCCGCAAGGGCACAGGCAGCAGTGGCCGGACGAACTCCCACTCAGCATCGGACAGTTCATGGCGACGTATCACCCGACCATGATCCACCACTCAAGATTAATTGAAGACACGACCTAAGGACCACAGCTGAGAGCACGGGCGCCCATGGACGCCCAGTGAGGCCCCCGTGCGGGCGGTGGAGACCCGAGAGCTCCACCGCCCACGGCTCTTCTACTGATCAGTCGACCACCGGCAGGTACACCTTGTTCCCGCCCGCCGCGAACTCCTTCGACTTCTGGAGCATCCCCGCCGCGATGTCCTCCCGAGACGCCCCCTCAGTCGCCGCACCACCGAACCGCTCTGTGATGCTTTGGCTAATCTTCATCGAGCAGAACTTGGGCCCGCACATCGAGCAGAAGTGCGCTGTCTTGGCGGGCTCGGCTGGCAGGGTCTCGTCGTGGAACTCCCGTGCCGTGTCCGGGTCGAGGGCCAGGTTGAACTGGTCCTCCCACCGGAACTCGAAACGGGCGTCGGACAGAGCGTCGTCCCACTCCTGTGCACCGGGGTGCCCCTTGGCGAGGTCGGCTGCGTGGGCGGCGATCTTGTAGGTGATGACGCCGGTCTTGACGTCGTCACGGTTGGGTAGGCCCAGGTGTTCCTTGGGTGTGACGTAGCAGAGCATGGCCGTACCCCACCAGGCGATCATCGCGGCACCGATGCCGGAGGTGATGTGGTCGTACGCCGGAGCGACGTCCGTCGTCAGCGGGCCGAGCGTATAGAACGGAGCCCCATCACAGATCTCCTGCTGAAGGTCGATGTTCTCCTTGATCTTGTGCATCGGGACGTGTCCCGGGCCCTCGATCATCGTCTGTACGTTCAAACGCTTGGCGATCTGGTTGAGTTCCCCGAGCGTGCGCAACTCCGCGAACTGCGCCTCGTCGTTGGCGTCCGCGATCGAGCCCGGCCGCAGCCCGTCCCCGAGGGAGTAGGTGACGTCGTAGGCGGCGAGGATCTCGCAGAGTTCCTCGAAGTTCTCGTACAGGAAGCTCTCCTTGTGGTGCGCCAGGCACCACGCGGCCATGATGGAGCCGCCGCGGGAGACGATGCCGGTCTTGCGGTTGGCGGTCAGCGGGACGTAGGGCAGGCGCACGCCCGCGTGGACGGTCATGTAGTCCACGCCTTGTTCGGCCTGTTCGACGACCGTGTCCTTGTAGATCTCCCAGGTCAGCTCCTCGGCCCTGCCGTCGACCTTCTCCAGGGCCTGGTAGAGCGGCACCGTGCCGATCGGGACGGGGGAGTTGCGCAGCACCCACTCGCGGGTGGTGTGGATGTTGCGGCCGGTGGACAGGTCCATGACCGTGTCGGCGCCCCAGCGGGTCGCCCAGGTCATCTTCTCGACCTCCTCCTCGATGGAGGACGTCACCGCGGAGTTGCCGATGTTGGCGTTGACCTTCACCAGGAACCGTTTACCGATGATCATCGGCTCGATCTCCGGGTGGTTGACGTTGGCGGGCAGCACGGCTCGTCCCGCCGCGATCTCCTCGCGGACCACCTCGGGAGAAACGTTCTCCCGAAGCGCCACGAACTCCATCTCCGGCGTGATCTCCCCTCGGCGTGCGTACGCGAGCTGGGTGACCGCCGTGCCGTCGCGGCCTCGACGTGGCTGCCGCGGCCGACCGGGGAAGACCGCGTCCAGGTTGCGCAGCCCGCCACGCGGCGAGGTGTGCTTGATCCCGTCGTCCTCGGGACGGACGGGGCGACCCGCGTACTCCTCGGTGTCACCGCGGGCGATGATCCAGTTCTCGCGCAGCGGCGACAGACCCCTGCGGACGTCCGTGTCGACGAGTGGATCGGTGTACGGGCCGGATGTGTCGTACAGCGTGACCGACTGCCCGTTGGTGAGATGCACCTGACGGACCGGCACCTGTATGTCGGGGCGGGAGCCCGCGACATACGCCTTGTGCCAGCCGATGGACTTCCCGGCCCCGGCAGACTCCGTGTCGCTGGAGGTCTGCGCGGAGGCAGGCGTGCGTACGTCCTTGTTGGCCATGAGACCTACTCCCTACGCCGGCATTACCCGGTAACAGGTTCGGCGGTCGACGCAGCGGTTTCCGTCTGCCGATGTCCCGTGTGAAACATCACTCGACTTGGGTGACGTTTCATGTGAAACATCGCTGGGACGGAGGTCAGCGCCCTCTCAGCCCGGTGCTCCGAGCTCCCGCGTTTACAAAGGTGACTCCACGCTAGCGCCAATTCGGGCGCGGTGAACAGAGGGCCTCTGCCGTTCTTGCGATGATCGGTCGGTGACCACGACGCAGCATCCTCCGTTCCCACCGCCCGAACCACCCCGCAGGCCCGCCCCCAGAACCGGCAACACCGCCGCTCGGGGCCAGGGGTCTTCGGGGTCCGGGTACGGCGGCGAGGGCGGGTACGGAGCCGGTGGCGGGCCCAGCGGTGGACCTGGCGGCGGGTACGGCGGAGGGCACGGAGCGGGCAGCGGGTCTGGGGCAGGTTCCGGGAGCGGTGGTGCTTCCGGTGGCTCTGGCGGGCAGGGGGCCGGTGGGAACGGCGGACACGGCTCCGGCGGTCACGGTGGGCACGGTCCCGGAGGTGGGCACGGGCACGGGCACGCGCACAGTCACGGGCCCGCCACGCCGGTCTCCCAACATCTACGCAAGGTGATCGCGGCGATCCTCATCCCGTTCACCGCCGCGGTCGCCATCGGTCTCGCCGTACTGTGGCCCGGCGGCGCCCCCGCGCACGAGCGCACCGGCGTCGGTTTCGACCGGCAGACCCAGCAGGCCACGGTCACCAAGGTGGAGACCCTGAGCTGCTCCTCCGTGAACGGCTCGTCGCCTCCCCCGACCGGCGACACCTCCACCGCCGAGGGTTCCTCCGCGCAGCAACAGGCGGACGGCACCTGCAAGAAGGCGACGATCCGGATCGACACCGGCAAGGACAGCGGTCGTACGTTCACCGAGATCGTGCAGCCGGACCAGTCCCGTCAGTTGCACGAGGGCCAGGAGGTCGTGGTCGCCTACGAGCCCTCGGCACCCAAGGACCTGCAGTACTCGGTGACCGACGTGAACCGCAGGCTGCCCCTGGCCCTGCTCGCCGGCATCTTCGCGCTCGCCGTCGTGGTCGTCGGGCGGTTGCGGGGCGTCATGTCGCTGGTGGCGCTGGCCACCAGCTTCCTGGTACTGAACTTCTTCATCCTGCCCGCGATCCTCCAGGGCTCGAACCCGCTGCTCGTAGCGATCATCGGGGCGAGCGCCATCATGCTGATGGCGCTGTACCTGTGCCACGGCCTGTCCGCCCGTACCTCCGTGGCGGTACTCGGCACCCTGGTCTCACTGCTGCTGATCGGCGTCCTCGGCTCGCTGTTCATCGACTGGGCCGCGCTCACCGGCAACACCGACGACAACACCGGCCTGATCCACGGCCTGTATCCGACGATCGACATGAGCGGTCTGCTGCTCGCCGGGATCATCATCGGTTCGCTCGGCGTCCTGGACGACGTGACCGTCACACAGACCTCCGCCGTGTGGGAGCTGCACGAGGCGAACCCGACGATGGGCTGGCGCGGCCTGTACCGCGCGGGCATCCGCATCGGCCGGGACCACATCGCGTCCGTCGTCAACACGCTCGTCCTCGCGTACGCCGGTGCCGCGCTGCCGCTGCTGCTGCTCTTCTCGATCGCGCAGAGCAGCGTGGGGGCGGTCGCCAACAGTGAGCTGGTCGCGGAGGAGATCGTGCGCACCCTGGTGGGCTCGATCGGCCTGGTGGCGTCGGTGCCGGTCACCACGGCGCTCGCGGCCCTGGTGGTGTCGGCCGACCGGCCGGGAACGCGACCGGGTCCGGATGCCGTACCGGCCGGGGCCCGCCAGGCTCCGGCGCCCGGCGGCCGGGGGCGTCGCCGGAAGCGCTGACCCGCCAGGCGGCTCCCCCTGAGGGAGGCGAAGCGTTACGCCACCTGTCTGGAGTAACGCTTCACCCAGCGCCCTGGTCCGCGAGGATGCGGTCGAGGGCCTCGTCGAGATGGGCGTCGAAGTCGCCGAGCGCGGCCTCCTGGCCCAACGGCACCAGTCTGTCGGTGCGGTCGAGGAACGCCACGAGCGGTGCCGACGAGGATCGGAACAGCGCGTGGTCGGCGCCGACCTGGAGCCGGATCAGGACCTCACCCAGCGCTTCGGGTGCGACCGGTGTGACCCGCACGTCGCCCTCGCCGCACGGCCGACCGACGCCGTCGATCAGCAGCTCGCGCCCGAACGCCCAGGTCACCGGGGCGTCCCCGGGCAGGTGGAAGGTCAGCCGCACGGCATAGGGATCACAGGTCTCGTAGCGCAACTCCACCGGGATGCGGAAGGAAAGCTCCTCGGAGATGAGGAAGCTCATCATGACCTCTGCCTGTACCGCCTGTACGGACTCGCGCATCGCCTACCCCGTCATGTGCCGTCGACTGGCCGGGAATGAACCCTGAACCCTGGAATCTTGCTGAATGTGTGCACCAGATCACAAGGAGTGAGTTTTCACATACTGATAGAGATCGCGAATGCGCCGAGGAATCGTTCGATCTCGTCCTGCAACTGCCCCGCCGCGGGGAGCAGCCGGTCAGCCTGGTGGGCCGGAAGCGAGATCGCCATCGTCGCGGCCGTCGTGCCCACGGTGATCGGGATCGCCGCGCAGACCGACCCGAGCGCGTACTCCTGCCGCTCGACCACCGGCTCCATGCGCTGGGTCCGCTCCAGCCGTCGGAGCAGGGCATGGTCGTCACGGATCGTGTACGGGGTGATCGACTGCACGGGGTAGCGGTCGAGGTGGTCGCGGCGGGCGCCGTCGTCGAGTTGGGACAGCAGGCACTGCCCGATGGCGTGCGCGTGTCCGGTCTCACGGAAGTCGGCCCACTCCTCCACGGCCGGGTTGCCCGGGGAGTCGGAGACGCACATGACGTCGATCTCGCCCTCGCGGTAGAGCGCGTAGTAGACGGGTACGCCGATGGTGTCCCGCCAGCGCGCGAGGGCGCCGAGGATCGTGCTGCGACGTTTCTGCTGGGCTCCGCTGCTGCTCAGCCGCTCGGCGGCCTCCCCGAGGAAGTACAGCCCCCGCTCACGGCGTAGGTAGCCCTCGTGGGCGAGGGTGCGCAGCAGGTGGTAGGCCGTGGGGAGGGCGAGGCCGGTCTCCCTGGCCAGTTGCTTGGCGGGGGCGCCGTGCTCGTGTCCGGTGACGCACTCCAGCAGGCGCATGGCGCGCTGCACGGAGCCGATGAGGGTGCTGGAGTGGGCGCTGGTGTGCGGCGACGTGGAGGGCGCGGAGGACTGTTGCGCCGAGGAGCACGTCGGGGCCACCGGCGCCGACGCGGTGGCCCGGCGCCGTGGGCCGGGGGCGGTCGCCACTCCCGCTGCAGCGGTCGCTGTCGCTGTCGTCGTCGGGGAGGGGTGCTCGGGTGGCCTGAAGCGCAGGCCCGGGGTGCGGACCGTGGTCGTCCGGGTGGCTGCGGCGGGTGCGTGGGGTTCTGGGTCGGTTGGGGCGGGTGCGGTGTCAGCCGTGGGCAAGAGTCACTCCCGAAGCGCGAGGGGGCTGTCCGTGCGGGGAACACGGGAGGGGGTGTGCGCCGCTCGCGGGGTCTTTCCCCGCGACGAGTTCTGGACTCTAACCGCCCGTTGCCGTTCTCAGACGGCCTGCGCGGGAAACTTCCCCCGCCCGAGGGAACCCGCGCATCCCGTTACCCGTCACCCCTGCCCGCGCCACCGCGCACCGGCCGCCCGCCCCGGCTCACCCGAGGCCGACCACCGCACCGCTCACGCGCCGCCGGAACCGGTCACCAGTCGCCGCGTGAGGAGGAGCTGGAGGTGAACTTGCGTACGACGTAGATGAGTCCGCCGACCAGGGCCACGAAGACCAGCAGTTTGAACAGCAGGCCGATCACGAACCCGATGACGCTGGCTATCAGGCCGCCGAACACGACCAGGGCGATGACCGGCACCGCGACCCACTTCACCCACCACGGAAGTCCCGCGAAGATCTCTCGCATTGCCTTCGTCCTGTCTCTCCGCCCGTCGCAGTTGCCGGGGCCGGTCGAGGGCCGGCCTTCGTGGTGCCGACCCTTTTCGTTGTCCTGCTTCGATGCTAGGGCGCCACGGGGATCAACGGGGGCCCCGCACCCCTTGTCCTCCCCTGACCGAACCCCTAGGGAACCCGGAGAGCGAGGCTCATCCCTCGGGCGGTGAGAACACCACCAGGACCCTGAGGTCCTCGCTGATGTGGTGGAACTTGTGGGCGACTCCGGCCGGGACGTAGATCACGCTGCCGCGCGCCACCTGCGTGGTCTCCATGCCGACCGTGATCGCGGCGCGCCCGCTGACGACGAAGTACACCTCGTCCTGGTTGTGGGGCTTCTGCGGGTCGGGCTCGCCCGCGTCCAGCGCGTACAGCCCGACCGACATGTTCCGCTCCCGCAGGAACTGGAGGTAGGCGCCCTCGTTGGCGGCGCGTTCCGCCTCCAGTTCGTCCAGCCGGAATGCCTTCATCGTCTTCGTCGCCCTCGCACCCGTACTCGTAACCGATCTCGTCTGCCACGATCAGACACATGATGAATTTCCTAGTCAAGACGATCGCCAACGCGGGCGCCCTGGCAGTGGCCGTGTGGCTGGTTGGCGAGATCACCCTGACCGGTGACAGCACTGGCAAGAAGATCGGCACCCTACTGCTCGTCGCACTGCTCTTCGGTCTGGTGAACTTCCTGGTCAAGCCCCTCGTGAAGCTGCTCAGCCTGCCGCTGCTCATCCTGACGCTCGGCCTGTTCACGCTGGTCGTGAACGCCCTGATGCTGCTGCTGACCTCGTGGCTGGCGGACAAGCTCGACCTGAGCTTCCACGTGGAGGGCTTCTGGACCGCCGTACTGGGAGGCCTGATCATCTCGATCGTCTCCTGGGCGCTGAACGTCGTCCTGCCCGACGGGGACTGAGCACATGACCTACCGCGTCTGTTTCGTCTGCACCGGCAACATCTGCCGTTCCCCGATGGCCGAGTCGGTCTTCCACGCGCGCGTGGCGGAGGCCGGGCTCGACGAGCTGATCGAGGCCGACAGCGCCGGTACGGGCGGCTGGCACGAGGGAGAGGGCGCCGACCCACGCGCGGCGGCCGTACTGGAAGAGCACGGCTATGCCGCCGAGCACACCGCACGGCGGTTCCAGGCGTCCTGGTTCACCCGGCTCGACCTCGTCATCGCCCTCGACTCCGGCCACCTGAGCGCCCTGCGCCGCCTCGCGCCCACCGAGCAGGACGCCGCCAAGGTGCGGCTGCTGCGCTCGTACGACCCCGCCGCGGGCGTCGACGACCTCGACGTACCGGATCCGTACTACGGGGGCACGGACGGTTTCGTGGAGTGTCTTGAGATGGTGGAGTCGGCGAGCACGGGCCTGCTCGCCGCGGTACGTGAGCAAGTGGAGGGACGCGCGGCATGAGCGAGGCGAACAGCGGTACGGGGCGGCAGCACGAGGACGGCGCACGCGCGCGTGAGGTCCTCTCCGGTACAACGGACCCCTCCGGCGAGAGCACGCGCGCCGTGCGGGCCGGGCTGCCGGAGCCGGTGAAGCACGAGCCGACCCTCCCCGGGCCGGTGTTCGCCGCGCACTTCCATCTGCCGGGCGACCCGACGGGCCCGTACACCTACGGTCGTGACGAGAACCCGACCTGGACCCATCTGGAGCGGGCGATCAGCGAGCTGGAGGCCCCGGGCGCGGACGGCGTCGAGACGCTGGCGTTCGCGTCCGGCATGGCCGCCATCTCCTCCGTGCTCTTCTCCCAGCTGCGCGCCGGGGACACGGTCGTGCTGCCCAGCGACGGCTACCAGGCGCTGCCGCTGGTGCGGGCGCAGCTGGAGGCGTACGGCATCGAGGTGCGCACCGCGCCCACCGGCGGTGACGGCCAGCTCGACGTCCTCGACGGCGCGCGGCTGCTGTGGATCGAGACGCCGTCGAACCCCGGGCTCGACGTGTGCGACCTGCGCAGGCTCGTCGGTGCGGCGCACGCGCATGGCGCCCTGGTCGCTGTCGACAACACGCTCGCGACGCCGCTCGGCCAGCGCCCGCTGGAACTCGGCGCCGACTTCTCCGTCGCCAGCGGCACCAAGCAGCTCACCGGGCACGGGGACATTCTTCTGGGGTACGTCACCGGCCGCGACGCCGAGGTCATGGCCGCCGTACGCCGCTGGCGCAAGATCGTCGGGGCGATCCCCGGGCCCATGGAGGCATGGCTCGCGCACCGGTCGATCGCCACGCTCGGGCTGCGCGTGGAGCGTCAGAACGCCACCGCCCTGGCCGTCGCCGAGGCGCTGCGCGACTGGCCGGAGCAGCTTGCTGTGCGCTACCCGGGGCTGCCGACCGACCCTTCCTACAAGATCGCCGCACAGCAGATGCGGGGCTACGGCTGCGTGGTGTCCTTCACGCTGCCCTCGCGCGCTCGCGCGGACCGTTTCCTCGACGGGTTGCGGCTGGTGGACGACGCGACGAGCTTCGGCGGTGTGCGGTCGACAGCCGAGCGGCGCGGTCGCTGGGGCGGGGACGCGGTGCCGGAGGGCTTCATCCGGATGTCGGTCGGCGCCGAAGACCCCGCGGATCTGGTGGCCGACGTGCTGCGGGCGCTGGAGGCGTCAGCGGAATGACCTCTGCCCGCACGCCCCCCGGGGGCGCGGGTACGGAAAGCGGACGGTCCGAGCCTCCCCCCTCGTGGCTCGGACCGTCCTCGGTTCCGCGCGCGAAGAACCGCGCGAACAAGGCTAGTTGACTCTGTGTCAGTGTCCAATCACAGTAGCGACAGGGGGCTATCGACATTTTTATAGTTGAGCCCTGTCCAAAGCTGAAGCAGGGCAGGAGAAGGGGTGGGGCACGCCATGGATCTGGCCTTGCTGCGCACGTTCGTCACTGTGCACCGGGCCGGTTCCTTCACCCGCGCCGCCGCCCTGCTGGGCCTGTCCCAGCCCGCTGTCACCTCGCAGATCCGCACGCTGGAACGGCAACTCGGCCGACCTCTGTTCCTACGGCAGTCGCGGGGTGTCACCCCGACGACCATCGGCGACGAACTCGCCCACAAGGCGGCACCGCATCTCGACGCCCTGGTGGAGATCGCCGAGAGCGGGCTCGACGACGACTCCTCCTTACGCACCCTGCATCTCGCAGGCCCACCGGAGTTCACCGCCGAGCGTGCCCTGCCCGCGCTGGTGGGACTGACCGGCGAGGACGGACAGCACCTCGCCCTGCGGGTGTCGTTCGGCAACGCTGAGGAGGCCTTGGAAGGGCTGTCCGCCGGACACCATGACCTGGCCATCAGCACGACCCAGCCGCGTGGCGCCCTCCTCACGGCGACCGCGCTCTGCGACGAGGAGCACGTCCTGGTCGCCGCGCCCCACTGGACCAAGGAGATCAGCCCCGGGAGGCTGCGCGGCAGGGGCGCCCTCGCCCTGGAACATGTCCCGGTCGTGGAGGTGCACGAGTCACTGCCCTTCATCTCCCGTTACTGGGCCTCCTTCTTCGACTCCCGCACCCCTGCGGCCGGGACCGTCATCGTGCCCGATCTGCGGGCGGTGCTCGCCTGCGCGAGCGCGGGTGCCGGACTCGCGGTGCTGCCCCGCTATCTGTGCGGGTCCGCCCTTGAGCGTGGGGACGTGGTCGCCCTGCACGAGCCCGCGGTGCCGCCGCTGCGTACCTACTTCCTGGTCGTGCGCACCGGCACCCTGGCCATGCCGCATATCGCGCGAGCCCATGAGTGGCTTCAGCGGGCCGCCGCCGACTGGTGTTGAAGTGAGCGGTCGGGGGTGTCCGGGGAGGCCCGCTTTCCGGGCTCGGCTAGTGACCTCTCGCGATGTTTCACGTGGAACCGTGCGGGCCACATTTCTTCCATGACCGTCCGACCCGTGGTCAAGCGCACCGCACGCGCCGTTCTTCTGGATGGCGGCGAACTGATCCTGATCAAGCGCACCAAGCCCGGCGTGGATCCTTACTGGGTCACTCCCGGGGGCGGGGTCGAGCCGGGGGACACCACCGTCGTCGACGCCCTGCACCGCGAGGTGTACGAGGAACTCGGCGCCAAGATCACCGACGTGGTCCCCTGCTTCGTGGACACCGTCGAGCACATCGGCGAGGACGGCGGCGCGACCGGGGTGAAGGTGCAGCACTTCTTCGTCTGCCGGTTGGAGTCCATGGACCCGGCCCTGCGGCATGGCCCCGAGGTGGATGAGCCGCTGGGCGAGTACGAGATCGTCCGCGTGCCCTTCACCCGCGTCGGAATCGCCTCCGTCCATCTCGTTCCGCTGTCGCTGCGGCACTATCTGGACGGCAACATCGAGGGCGTACGCGCGATGCACGCCCCTGACCTGGGCTGACCTGACGGCAGTCGGCTCGCGCCGTACGGCCGCTGATGTTTCACGTGAAACACCTCCTACCCACCCGAACACTGCGCGGCCAGTCTCCGCTTGACCAAAAGCGCGTACATCTCTTTCGAAACGGGTGGACGCCACCGGCATACGTTGACAGCCTGACCTGCGTGCCTACTCCTCCCCTCGCCGCTCTCCCCATCCGCCGACTGACGCTTCGCGATCTCCCCGCCTGCGCCGACTTGTCCGAGGACCGGGGGTGGCCGCGCGAGGAACACAAGTGGGGATTCCTTCTGACGGCCGGGAAGGGATACGGCATCGACGACCCCGAGGGGGGCCTCGTCAGCGCTTGTGTCGTCACGGAGTACGGAGTGCCGGTCCGCCCCGAGCTGGGTGCCATCGGCATGGTCCTGGTCGCTGAACGCCATGCCCGCCGAGGCGTCGGCCGTCGGCTGCTGCGCCACGTCCTCTCCTCGATGGGCACGACTCCCCTGACCCTGTACGCCACCCCTCACGGCCGACCGCTCTACGAGGAACTCGGGTTCAAGACCATCGGCCGCGCGGAGATGGTGAGTGGCCGTTTCACCCCCGGCGGACCGGAACCCAAGGTGGCCACCCGCCCGGCCACCGCCGAGGACCTCGCGGCGATCCTGCGGCTGGACGCCCAGGCGTTCGGTACGGATCGCACCCACATCATCACCCGGCTGCCCGCCTTCGCCGACCGGGTACGGGTTGCCGTGGCGGATGGCGAGATCATCGGCTACGCCGCCGCCTGGCCCAACATGGACACCCATGTGGTGGGCCCGTTGATCAGCCGCGACACGGAGACAGCGAAGGCCCTCATCACCTCGCTCGCCGCCCACACCGACCGGCCGCTGCGCACCGACATCGACGTACGGCACGCGGAACTGCTGGCCTGGGTGAAGGAACGCGGCCTCGCGACCATCGACTTCAACGCGGTCATGACGTACGGCGCGACGGACCTGCCCGGGGACTGGACCCGACGCTTCGCCCCGCTGACGGTAGCCACGGGCTGAGCGACCTCACCAGACACCGGTCCCTCAGCGAGGGACCGCGGTCCGCTGCTCAGAAGGACTGACGCCTGCCGTCACGACGGTGCTCGGGGCGGTACCGTCCCGTCGTTCCAGGACGGTCGACAGGACCGCGAGGCCCAGAGCAGCGGCGGCCAGCAGCGCGCCCACCCAGTTGGGGGCGGTGTAGCCGAGACCTGCCGAGATCACCAGCCCGCCAAGCCAGGCGGCCAGGGCGTTGCCGAGGTTGAAGGCGCCGATGTTCAGGGCGGAGGCCAGTGTCGGGGCGCCCTGCGCCTGGTCCAGGACGCGCTTCTGCAACGGCGGCACGGTGGCGAAGCCCAGCGCGCCGACCAGCGCGATGGAGAGGGCCGCGAGGACCTTGTGGTGTGCCGTGAGCGTGAACAGCGCGAGGACGATGGCGAGAGCGGCCAGGGAGACGTAGAGCATGGGCATCAGGGCGCGGTCGGCGAACCTGCCGCCGACGAGGTTGCCGCCCACCATCCCGAGGCCGAACAGGACCAGCAGCCAGGTGACAGAGGAGTCGGCGAACCCGGCGACGTCGGTCATCATCGGCGCGATGTAGGTGATGGCCGCGAAGACACCGCCGAAGCCGAGCACCGTCATCGCCATGGCGAGCAGGACCTGGACGTTCCGGAGGGCGGCCACCTCATGGCGGAACCGCACACCCTGCGCCCTCGGCAGGTCGGGGACGAGCCGGGCGACGCCGAGCAGGCCGAGTACACCGAGCCCGGCGACGAGGGCGAACGTCACGCGCCAGCCGACGGACTGCCCGACCAGTGTGCCCAGCGGGACACCCACGACGTTGGCGACGGTCAGCCCGGTGAACATCATCGCGATGGCTCCGGCCTTCTTGTCGGCGGAGACCAGTTCCGCGGCCACGACCGAGCCGATACCGAAGAAGGCACCGTGGGCGAGTGAGGCGACCACGCGGCCGATCAGCATGACCGCAAAGGCCGGGGCCAGGGCGGAGAGCAGGTTGCCGACGATGAACAGGCCCATCAGCAGCATCAGCATCCGCTTGCGGGAGACCTTCGTGCCGAGCACGGTCATCAAGGGTGCGCCGAACATCACGCCGAGGGCATAGCCGGTCACCAGGAAGCCGGCCGTGGGGATGGAGACCCCGAAGTCGCCAGCGACATCGGGCAGCAGCCCCATGATCACGAATTCGGTCGTGCCGATCCCGAAGGCCCCGATCGCGAGGGCCAGAAGCGCGAGAGGCATGGAGGGATACCTTTCAAGTAATTGCAGCAGCGCCTTTCATGCACGCACAATACTTGCATACGCGGGTTACATGCAACTGCCGTCTATTGCGGCGCTGCTCTATCCTTGGACTCAGCCGCTCCGGGACGAAGGAAGACGTCAATGACAGCGACGGACCCCGCGCTCACCGCCCTCGCCCAGGGCTGGTGCACCCTCTCCCTGCTGCACGGCAGGATCGAGGCGCGTATCGAGCGCGCCCTGCAGACCCACCACGGACTCAGTGCGCGTGAGTACTCCCTGCTCAACGTCCTCAGCCGACAGCACAACGGCGAGGGCGGTCACCTCCAGATGAAGCAGGTCGCCGACGCCGTCGTCCTCAGCCAGAGCGCCACGACCCGCCTCGTCACCCGCCTTGAGGACCGCGGTCTGCTGGAGCGCTACCTCTGCCCCACCGACCGCCGCGGTATCTACACCGACGTCACGGAAGCCGGTCTGAAGCTGCTGAACGAGGCACGGCCCACCCATGACGCCGCCCTGCGCAAGGCCCTGGACGAAGCCGCCACACACCCGGAACTCACCCCTCTGGTCCGCGTCGTGGAGTCCCTGAACGTGCCCGCCTAGGGTTTCGGGCATGGGAGTTCTCGAAATACGTGTCGCTGCCGCCGCCGATCTGCCCGCGATCGTCGACATGCTCGCTGACGACCCGCTGGGCGCCCAGCGCGAGTCCCCGGACGATCTAGCCCCCTACCGGACCGCGCTGGACCGTCTCAGCGCCGACCCGAACCAGCATCTGGTCGTCGCCGTCCGCGAAGGCCGCGTCGTCGGCACAGCTCACCGTCGTTCCGGGACTGTCACGCCGCGGTGCCACCCGGTCGATCATCGAGGGCGTTCGTGTCCACGCCGACGAGCGCGGCAACAGCCTGGGCACCCTGCTCATCGAGTGGGCCATCGACGAGTCCCGTCGACAGAACTGCCAGTTGGTGCAGCTGACCTCCGACAACACCCGCACGGACGCCCACCGTTTCTACGAGCGGCTCGGCTTCCAGGCATCGCACACCGGCCTCAAACTCCCGCTCTGACAGCAGGCGGCGTCCCGTTTCACGTGAAACAGGACGCCGTCGTTCGCCACGCAGCCCACGAACCAGCTTCAGCCGATCCCTCGCCAGCCGTCGGGGTCCACACCGCCCGGCACCGGCGCCTGTACGTCGTAGGGCTGGCGGGTGAACACAAACGACCCCAGGTCGAGATGGCTCACGGTTCCGTCCACCTGCCGTACGGCCCGCAGCAACTCGCCGGCGTAGTAGCCCTCCAGTCCGGTCCAGGTGCCATCGCCGTTCGCCCGGAACCGTGAGCGGCGGCCAGTGCCGGACAACGGCTCCAGCGAGATCAGTCCATCGGCCGTCACCCGAAGCCCGAACCCGTACGTCCCCCAGTACCACTGCCCCGCCAGCTCCAGCGTGGCCGGTTCGACCTCCCGCAGGGGCCGCCAGGGCTCCGGAATCCGCGGCTCGGCCTCGGCGACGATCCGTACGAGATCGGCACCGACAGTCGATGCCAACGGCCCCGAGGTGCAGTTCGTCAGCACCACCGCCGCCACGTCGTCCGCGACGGCGATGACCAGGCTGGCCAGAAAGCCCGGCAGCGAGCCCGCATGGCCCACCAGCAAGCGGCCGTCACGATGCCGGATCTCCAGTCCGAGTCCATAGGAGTAACCGTCTGCCACATCCGCCGCCTCGACCGACGCGGCCGGTGCCCGCATCTCCTGGACGCTCTCCTGGCTCAGCACCCGGTCGTCCCCCCGCATCAGAAAAACGGCGAAGCGCGCCAGATCAGCGGTGGTCGACCAGAGCTGACCTGCCGCCGCCATCCGCCCCAGATCCTCGGTGGGCTCCGGCAACATCACATCCGCCCAGGGGTGCACCGCCCAACCGCCCGCATGGGACGACTGCGGCCGTACGCTCGTCCGACTCAGCTCCAGGGGTTCGAGCACTTCCCGCCGAAGTACGTCGGGCCACGAAGCGCCCCGCGCCTTCTCAACCAGCGCGCCCAGCAGGGTGTAGCCCGGGTTCGAGTAGTGGAACCGACGGCCCACGGGGTGCCGGAAAGGCTGCTCACCGAGCACATCGGCAAGCTCCGGCCGCAGGGACCCGGGTGTGCGCTCCCACCACGGACCGGGCGACTCGGCCGCGAGCCCACCGCTGTGCGCGAGCAACTCGGCGATCGTGACCGCGCCCGCGCCGGTCCCCGGCAGATGCTTCTCCAACGGATCCGTGAGGTCGAGCAGTCCCTCGTCCCGCAGCCGGAGCACCAGCACCGCGGTGAACGTCTTCGTGATCGAGCCGATCCGGTACTGCACGTTCTCGTCCGGCGCATGGCCGTCCATGGAACTCCGTGCCCCGTGCCAGACCACCCGCCCACCCCGAGCAACCGCAGCGACCAGCGACGGCGCCCTCCCCTCCGACTGGGCCACGGCGATCCGGTGCAGCAACGCCCTTTGCGTACCCGCAAGCAGGTTGTCCTGAGCAGTCGTCATACCGTCAGTCCACCCCGCCAGCCGCCCGCACGTCGAGCCCATTGACCCGGGGCTCGTCAGAGCATCAGGTCTGTGCCATGTCCACGAAACGCGAGTAGTGCCCCTGGAAAGCGACCGTGATGGTCGCCGTGGGGCCGTTTCGGTGCTTGGCCACGATCAGGTCCGCCTCACCGGCGCGTGGTGACTCCTTCTCGTAGGCGTCCTCACGGTGCAGGAGGATCACCATGTCGGCGTCCTGCTCGATGGAGCCGGACTCACGCAGGTCGGAGACCATCGGCTTCTTGTCCGTGCGTTGTTCAGGGCCACGGTTCAGCTGGGAGAGCGCGATGACAGGAAGTTCCAGCTCCTTGGCGAGCAGCTTCAGGTTTCGGGACATGTCCGAGACCTCCTGCTGACGGCTCTCGGCGCGCTTGGAACCGCCTGACTGCATCAGCTGGAGGTAGTCGATGACCACCAGCCGCAGGTCGTTGCGCTGCTTCAGCCGACGGCACTTGGCCCGGATCTCCATCATCGACAGGTTGGGCGAGTCGTCGATGTAGAGCGGTGCGGCGGAGACGTCCGGCATCCGGCGTGCCAGGCGGGTCCAGTCCTCGTCGGTCATCGTGCCGGAGCGCATGTGGTGCAGCGCGACCCGGGCCTCAGCGGACAGCAGACGCATGGCGATCTCGTTACGGCCCATCTCCAGGGAGAAGATGACGCTCGGCAGGTTGTTCTTGATGGACGCCGCGCGGGCGAAGTCGAGCGCGAGCGTCGACTTGCCCATCGCCGGGCGCGCGGCGATGACGATCATCTGCCCGGGGTGCAGACCGTTGGTGAGGGAGTCGAAGTCGGTGAACCCGGTGGGCACACCGGTCATCTCGCCGCTGCGGGAGCCGATCGCCTCGATCTCGTCGAGGGCGCCCTCCATGATGTCGCCGAGCGGCAGGTAGTCCTCGCTGGTGCGCTGCTCGGTAACCGCGTAGATCTCGGCCTGGGCGCGGTTGACGATCTCGTCGACGTCGTCGTCGGCCGCGTATCCCATCTGGGTGATACGGGTTCCGGCCTCGACCAACCGTCGCAGGACCGCGCGCTCGTGCACGATCTCCGCGTAGAACTCGGCGTTCGCCGCCGTCGGCACCGTCTGGACCAGCGAGTGGAGGTAGGCCGCACCGCCGACCTTGTTGATCTCACCGCGCTTGGTCAGTTCGGCGGCGATGGTGATCGGGTCGGCCGGTTCGCCCCGGGCGTAGACGTCGAGGACGGACTGGTAGATCGTCTCGTGCGCGGGTTTGTAGAAGTCGTGGCCCTTGAGGATCTCCACGACGTCCGCGATGGCGTCCTTGGACAGGAGCATTCCGCCGAGGACGGACTGCTCGGCGTTGAGGTCCTGGGGCGGCACCCGCTCGAAGGAGGAGCCTCCGCCGTCCCACCCGGGGCTGTCCGGGCCGCGGTCGTGCTGCTCGTCCCGGCCTCGGCCTCCGTCGCCACGGCGACGGGACGCGGGCAGACGATCACTGGGGCCGCTGTCGGCCCACGGGTCGTCCAAGGGCTCGGAAATACTCACCGAGCCACCTCCTCCCGTCCGCCGAGCGGACCTCGCCGTGCCCCTCATTTCTACGGCACGGCACCGACAATCCGAGAAGCCCAACTCCACTTGTGACGCGTCGGTTTTGTGATGGTTTAGCTGCCGACAGACGGAGCGGGCGCCGGACAACCGTAGGCCCCCTGGCACCGTCAGCCAATCTGGTTATCCACAGGCCATGTGGACGACGACCCGGATGCTGTGGAGAACTCGACAAATCCTGTGCACGACGCGGTGGACAGCCCTGTGAACAAGCTCCGCGGGTTCCCTGGAGAACGCCCCTGACCTGCCGTTTTCCCGTCCACCGGCTGTGCAGAACAAAAACTTCCCCGGTCGGCTCAAGATCCTTCCGGAGTGTGTGCGAGAGTACACAGCGCGAGACCATACGTAAGGGTCGCACCATGATTGCATCTCTTACCTGTGGAAGATTAGATTGGTGCTCATGACACAGGCTCCCGCGATCACCCGCGCCGCACGGCGACAGCACGACCGAGAGATCGTCGCGCTGGCCGTTCCGGCCTTCGGCGCGCTGGTCGCCGAGCCCTTGTTCGTCTTGGCAGACAGCGCCATCGTGGGCCATCTCGGCACCGCGCAGCTCGCCGGACTCGGCGTCGCCTCCGCCCTCCTCACCACCGCTGTGAGCGTGTTCGTCTTCCTCGCCTACGCCACCACCGCCGCCGTCGCCCGACGCGTCGGCGCAGGCGATCTCCCGGCCGCGATCCGCCAGGGAATGGACGGCATCTGGCTCGCCCTGCTGCTCGGCGCCACGGTCATCGCCATCGTCCTGCCCACCGCACCGGCACTCGTCGACCTCTTCGGGGCCTCCGACACCGCGGCCTCCTACGCCACCACCTACCTCAGAATCTCCTCCCTCGGCATCCCCGCCATGCTCGTGGTCCTCGCCGCCACCGGTGTACTCCGCGGACTCCAGGACACCAGAACGCCCCTGTACGTCGCCATCGCGGGCTTCGTCACCAACGCGGCCCTCAACGTGGTCCTCGTCTACGGTGTCGGCCTGGGCATCGCGGGCTCGGCCTGGGGCACTGTCATCGCCCAGTGCGGGATGGCTGCGGTGTATCTCCTCGTCGTCATCCGCGGTGCCCGTAAACATGGGGCCGCGCTGCGCCCCGACCTCGCCGGCATCAGGGCATCAGCCCAGGCCGGGGTGCCACTGCTGGTCCGTACGCTCTCCCTGCGGGCCATCCTCATGATCGCGACGGCCGTCGCCGCCCGCCTCGGGGACGCCGATATCGCGGCGCACCAGATCATCCTGTCCCTGTGGAGCCTGCTGGCCTTCGCCCTCGACGCCATCGCCATCGCCGGACAGGCCATCATCGGCCGCTGTCTCGGTGCCGGTGACGCCCAGGGTGCGCGCGACGTGTGCCGCCGTATGGTCCAGTGGGGCGTCGCGGCAGGGGTCGTCCTCGGGGTCCTGGTCGTCCTGACGCGCCCCCTCTTCCTGCCGCTGTTCACCAGCGACTCCCTGGTGAAGGACGCCGCGCTGCCTGCGTTGATCGTCGTGGCGGTCTGCCAGCCCATCAGCGGGGTGGTCTTCGTCCTGGACGGCGTACTCATGGGCGCGGGCGACGGCCCTTATCTCGCCTGGGCCATGCTCCTCACCCTGGCGGTCTTCGCCCCCGTGGCGCTTCTCGTGCCCACCTTCGGCGGTGGCCTCACCGCGCTCTGGGTGGCGATGAACCTGATGATGACGGTCCGGATGCTCACCCTGTGGGTGCGCACTCGCTCAGGCCGCTGGCTGGTGACCGGCGCGACGCGCTGACGCGGGCAGGCGCGTCGTTTCACGTGAAACAACCACCGGGTCGGATCTCACCAGCACGTCCTTAGTGGGCGGTTCGCGAACCGCCCACTAAGTGACAGCCTCCTGGCCACGCAGAAGGGCCACACCCCGTAGGGTGCGGCCCTTCTCAGCTGTTCCAGCCAAGTACGGCGATCAGGCCGCGACGACCTCGATGTTGACCTTGGCGGCCACCTCGGGGTGCAGACGCACGGACGTCTCGTGAGCGCCCAGGCTCTTGATCGGCGAGCCCAGCTCAATGCGGCGCTTGTCGACCTCGGGGCCGCCCGCAGCCTTGATCGCCGAGGCGACATCGGCCGGGGTGACGGAACCGAAGAGGCGGCCGGAGTCGCCGGAGCGGACGGCCAGGCGGACCTTGACGCCCTCAAGCTGAGCCTTCACCACGTTGGCCTGCTCGATGGTCTGGATCTCGTGGATCTTGCGAGCACGACGGATCTGCTCGACGTCCTTCTCGCCACCCTTGGTCCAGCGGATAGCGAACTTCCGCGGGATCAGGTAGTTGCGAGCGTAACCGTCCTTGACGTCAACAACGTCGCCCGCGGCACCGAGGCCGGAGACCTCGTGGGTGAGGATGATCTTCATGATTCGGTCACCCTTCCCTTAGCGCGCGGTGGACGTGTAGGGCAGCAGCGCCATCTCACGGCTGTTCTTGACGGCCGTGGCGACGTCACGCTGGTGCTGCGTGCAGTTGCCGGTCACGCGGCGGGCACGGATCTTGCCGCGGTCGGAAATGAACTTCCGCAGCATGTTCGTGTCCTTGTAGTCCACGTACGTGACCTTGTCCTTGCAGAAAGCGCAGACCTTTTTCTTCGGCTTGCGCACAGGCGGCTTCGCCATGGTGTTTCTCCTGTGTGATCAAGAAGTTGGGGATACGGCCCGCCCTCGGCCCTTCGGGGGCCGGGACCCGAAGGTCTAGAAGGGGGGCTCGTCCGAGTAGCCGCCGCCGGAGCCGCCGCCCCAGCCACCACCGCCGCCGCCCTGCTGGCCACCGGCGGGTGCGCCGGTCGCCCAGGGGTCGTCGGCAGGAGCTCCGCCGCCCTGCTGCTGGCCGCCACCGGGGCCGCCGCCCCAGCCGCCGCCCTGCTGCTGGCCGCCACCGCCGCCGTAGCCACCCTGACCGCCTCGGCCGCTGGTCTTGGTGACCTTGGCCGTGGCGTTGCGCAGGCTGGGGCCGACCTCGTCGACGTCCAGCTCGTAGACCGTGCGCTTGACGCCCTCACGGTCCTCATAGGACCGCTGCTTCAGCCGGCCCTGCACGAGGACGCGCATACCTCGCTGAAGCGACTCCGCGACGTTCTCCGCCGCCTGACGCCAGACCGAGCAGGTCAGGAACAGGCTCTCGCCGTCCTTCCACTCATTGGTCTGACGGTCGAAGGTGCGGGGAGTGGACGCGACACGGAACTTCGCGACCGCCGCACCGGAGGGGGTGAAGCGCAGCTCGGGGTCATCGACAAGATTGCCGATGACCGTGATGACGGTCTCGCCTGCCATGGGGGAACCTCTCGGCGGGTTTGCTGCTGGCTGCTGGTGCTGCTACTCGAAACCCGAGATCTACTGAGCGAAGGCTCAGTGGGTCTCGGGGCGGAGGACCTTGGTCCGGAGGACCGACTCGTTCAGGTTCATCTGGCGGTCGAGCTCCTTGACGACCGCAGGCTCGGCCTGCAGGTCGATGACCGAGTAGATGCCCTCGGGCTTCTTCTTGATCTCGTACGCGAGACGACGACGACCCCAGGTGTCGACCTTCTCGACCTTGCCGCCGCCGTCACGGACGACAGAAAGGAAGTTCTCGATCAGCGGGGAGACAGCGCGCTCCTCGACGTCGGGGTCGAGGATGACCATCACCTCGTAGTGACGCATGTGGAACCCACCTCCTTCGGACTCAGCGGCCACGGTCGTTCCGTGGCAGGAGGGTTGTGATGCGTACGCAACGGTATCGGCCGCCACTGACAAGCGGGGTCGGTAGGCGGTTTCCCAGGTCGGTGGGGACGGGTACCTGACGCGTCACCGACTCGGTGTGGGCAGACACCGGTGCAGACGGTACAGCCTACCCGCATGAGTGCTTCCGGTTGAAATTCCCCCGGGGAGGCAGTCAATCTGGACACATCGGGTGTGTATGGCGCTACAGTGCGCCGCCTTCCGCAGGAGGTGCCCCATGGCACAGGCAATGCGACCCAACACCGCCGGCTCTCTGTTCGCCACGGACGACCGGCGTCATCCGCTCCAGGACACCCTGCTCGCGGTGACGCTGGTGCTCGGAGTGACGGCCTTCGTCTCGGCGATGTTCCACGACCTGCATCTCCTCAGCTCCTGGACGGGTTTGCTGGGGATCATGACGGGCGCGTACGGGCAGTGGGTCTCGGAGACGACCCGCGAACGCTTCGGCCTGATCCTGGGACTCGGCGCCTCGGCCGTCGGCTTCTTCCTCGGGATGGCGCACGGCGGACTCTTCGGCGGCGTCGTCGGCTGACACGGAGGCGTCCCGGACCCGCGGACGCCGTCCTCCCGAAACGCCCCGGTGTACTCCGGTAGGCCGTGGCCCGGGGTGAAGGTGCCGTGTGCCCAGTCGGGGCGCTCCCAGGGCGCAGTAGGCTTCGGCGCGAGAGCCGGAGCCCCTGACCCCATGGGGACACACCAGCCCGAGGAGCGCCCCGAATGAGCCTGACCTTGAGGACCATCAGTCGCGAGCAGCATCTGGCCTACATCCAGAGTCTGCCGGCGGCGAGCCACATGCAGGTCCCGGCATGGGCAGATGTCAAGGCGGAGTGGCGCTCCGAGAACCTCGGCTGGTTCGACGACCGCACCGGCGAGCTGGTCGGTGTCGGCCTGGTCCTCTACCGGCAGCTGCCGAAGATCAAGCGCTATCTGGCCTACCTTCCCGAGGGCCCGGTCATCAACTGGTTCGCGCCGAACCTGGACGACTGGATCCAGCCGATGCTGGCCCACCTCAAACGGCAGGGCGCGTTCTCCGTGAAGATGGGCCCGCCGGTGGTCATCCGACGCTGGGAGGCCACGTCCATCAAGAAGGGTATCCAGGACCCGGACGTCAAGCGGCTGCGGGACATCGAGGCCGACTTCATCGAGCCGCGCGCCTTCGAGGTGTCGGACAAGCTGCGCCGGATGGGCTGGCAGCAGGGTGAGGACGGCGGCGCCGGGTTCGGCGACGTGCAGCCCCGCTACGTCTTCCAGGTGCCGCTGGCGAACCGGTCGCTGGAAGAGGTGCACAAGAACTTCAACCAGCTGTGGCGCCGCAACATCAAGAAGGCGGAGAAGGCGGGCGTGGAGGTCGTCCAGGGCGGCTACCACGACCTGGAGGAGTGGCAGCGGCTGTACGAGATCACCGCCGTGCGCGACCACTTCCGGCCGCGCCCGCTGTCGTACTTCCAGCGCATGTGGTCGGCCCTCAACACCGAGGACCCCAACCGGATGCGGCTGTACTTCGCCCGCCACAACGGTGTGAACCTGGCCGCGGCGACGATGCTGGTCGTCGGCGGTCACGTCTGGTACTCCTACGGCGCCTCCGACAACATCGGCCGTGAGGTCCGGCCCTCGAACGCGATGCAGTGGCGGATGCTGCGGGACGCGTACGCCCTGGGCGCCACCGTCTACGACCTGCGGGGCATCTCCGACTCGCTGGACGAGACCGACCACCTCTTCGGTCTGATCCAGTTCAAGGTGGGAACGGGCGGCGAGGCCGCCGAGTACCTCGGCGAGTGGGACTTCCCCCTCAACAAGCTGCTCCACAAGGCGCTCGACATCTACATGTCCCGCCGCTGAGCCGCGACCGTTTGGTTCCATAGCTTCCATACCTCTGATACACCGCAGCCACGAGAAAGGT
Source organism: Streptomyces sp. NPDC006997 (assembly GCF_040635175.1). Classification (NCBI taxonomy): domain Bacteria; kingdom Bacillati; phylum Actinomycetota; class Actinomycetes; order Kitasatosporales; family Streptomycetaceae; genus Streptomyces; species Streptomyces sp. NPDC006997. Next base: position 55,009 of record NZ_JBEYHH010000033.1, on the reverse strand, counting down.
TCCAGGTCCGGCCATGGCGCTCACGCTCTACGTCGACACCGCGCGCTGGCGGGCGCACCACAAGCACGTGCAGGAGCAGTTCCCGGGGCTCGTCCCGGTCTGCAAGGGCAACGGCTACGGCTTCGGCCACGAGCGGCTGGCGGAGGAGGCCACGCGGCTGGGCGCCGAGGTCCTCGCCGTCGGTACGACGTACGAGGCCGCGAGCATCAAGGACTTCTTCGGCGGTGATCTGCTGGTGCTGACGCCGTACCGGCGCGGCGAGGAGCCGGTGCCGCTGCCTGACCGGGTGATCCGGTCGGTGTCGTCGGTCGACGGCGTGTACGGCCTGGTGGGGGCCCGCGTGGTGATCGAGGTGATGTCCTCGATGAAGCGGCACGGGGTGAGCGAGCAGGACCTGCCACAGCTGCACGCGGCCATAGAGAACGTCCGTCTCGAGGGCTTCGCGATCCACCTGCCGCTGGACCGTACCGACGGCTCCGACGCCGTCGAGGAGGTCATCGGCTGGATGGACCGGCTGCGTGCCGCCCGGCTGCCGCTGCACACGATGTTCGTGAGCCACCTCAAGGCCGAGGAACTCGCCCGGCTGCAGCAGCAGTTCCCGCAGACGCGCTTCCGTGCCCGCATCGGCACCCGGCTGTGGCTGGGGGACCACGACGCCACCGAGTACCGCGGCGCCGTACTGGACGTCACCCGCGTCGCCAAGGGCGATCGCTTCGGCTACCGGCAGCAGAAGGCGGCCTCAGACGGCTTCCTGGTGGTTGTGGCGGGCGGAACGTCGCACGGGGTGGGCCTGGAGGCCCCCAAGGCGCTGCACGGCGTCATGCCGCGTGCCAAGGGCGTCGCTCGGGCCGGTCTGGCCACGGTCAACCGGAACCTCTCCCCGTTCGTCTGGGGCGGCAAGCAGCGCTGGTTCGCGGAGCCGCCGCACATGCAGGTCTCGATCCTGTTTGTGCCCGCTGACGCGCCGGAGCCGAAGGTGGGCGACGAACTGGTGGCCCACCTCCGGCACACCACGACGCAGTTCGACCGCCTGATGGACCGCTGACCGCCTGAGGCGAGCCAGCAGGCCGAACCGAAGCGGGCGCCGTCTCCCGCTCCGTCGCCGCCTCCCGCCTCACTGACTGGCGGCGGAATGACCGGGCCCCTCCGCGGGCTCCCCCCAGTTCACCTGCGGCCCCTCCACGAAGGGCGCCGCGTGCCGGGGCGGCCGGGCCAGAGAGCCGAGGACGAACACGTCGTCGGCCCCGTCCAGGACACCGCCCGAGGGATCGTCGTCGCCCGCCCGGCGCACGACGTCCCGCTCCGGCATGAGGATGTCCCGTACGACGACGGCACACAGGTACGCCGTACCGAGCAGGTGCAGGCCGATGGCCCAGTGGTAACCGTCGGTCGGCAGGCCCTTGTGGGCGTCGCCGCTGGTCGTGTACGCGAGGTACATCCAGATGCCGAGGAAGTACGCGACCTCGCACGCCTGCCAGATCAGGAAGTCCCGCCACTTGGGCCGGGCGAGGACGGCCAGCGGCACGAGCCACAGCACGTACTGGGGCGAGTAGACCTTGTTGGTGAGGATGAACGCGGCGACGATCAGGAAAGCCAGCTGGGCGAAGCGAGGCCGACGCGGGGCGGTGAAGGTGAGGGCCGCGATGCCCGCACAGCTCAGCAGCATGAGGAACATCGCGAGCGCGTTGACGATCTCGGTGCTCAGCGGGTCGCTGGAGTTCTGGGCCATGATCAGCCAGAAGGATCCGAAGTCGACGCCGCGTTCCTGGCTGAAGGTGTAGAACTTCGACCAGCCGTCGAAGGCGAGGAGCATCACCGGAAGGTTCACAACGAGCCAGGCGAGGGCCGCACCCGCGAACGCCTTCCCGAAGTCCCGCCACTTCCCCGCACGCCAGCAGAGCACGAGCAGCGGGCCGAGGAGGAAGACGGGGTACAGCTTGGCGGCCGTGGCGAGTCCCAGCAGGACGCCGAAGGCGAGCGAGCGCCCGCGTGACCACATCAGCATCGCGGCGGCGGTGAGGGCGACGGCCAGCAGATCCCAGTTGATGGTCGCGGTCAGCGCGAAGGCGGGGGCCAGGGCGACGAGCAGACCGTCCCAGGGGCGCCGGGCGTGGGTGCGGGAGACGCAGACGGCGATGATGGAGGCGCAGACCATCAGCATCCCGGCGTTGACCATCCAGTACCACTGCTCCTGGTGCTGGATGCTGCCGCTGCCCGGTGTGAGCCAGGAGGCGACCTCCATGAAGACGCCGGTGAGTACCGGGTACTCGAGGTACTCCATATCGCCGGGGAGCCGGTCGAAGTAGGGCACGAGCCCGTCGGCGAAGCCGCGGCCGTTGTAGAGGTGCGGGATGTCCGAGTAGCAGGCATGCGTGTACTGCGAGCCGGCGCCGAAGAACCAGCCGCCGTTGTAGCAGGGCGCCTTCTGGACCAGGCCGAGGGCGAACATGCCGATCGCCACGAGCGCGATCACCCGTACAGGTGTCCACCAGGACGTCCCCAGCAGGGCGTGCCTGCCGATGGGGCCGCCGATCAGCTCACTGCCGCTCGCGGCGACCTCGTCGGCCCGTGTGGGCTGCACCAGGTCGGACCGGCGTGCGCTCGCTTGTGTCGTCTCTGCACTGGGCATGGGGCACATCCTGCCGTACCCGTCTGGGAACACGGCGAGGGCCGCCACACCTGGTCGGTGCGGCGGCCCTCGCCGTGTTTCACGTGAAACACCCGTGCCGGGTCATATGGCGGCTAAGTGCTGTCGCCTCCGAAGAGGCCCCCATTTCCGTTGCCGCCGTTACCGTTCCCGCCGGTTTCCTCAATGCCGGACTCGCTGGTCGACGGCGAAGGTGACGGGGATTCTCCCGGGCCGCCGGTCTCGCCGCCGTTGCCGTTCCCGTTGCCGCCGGTGGTGTCACAGCCCCACCAGGAGTCGCAGGTCTGGGTCGGAGGCGACGCCGTCGGTGTGTTGCGCTTGGTCTTGGTGGGCGTCGGAGTCGGGGTCGGGCTCTCCTCTTCCGTCTCGCTGGCCGAGGGCGACGGGCTCGCGGACTCCTCTTCGTTGACCACCTCACCGATCGGCTCCGGCTTGGGGAACCGCTTCACCGGCTGGCCCTTCAGCGCCTCGGACATGTACGCCTGCCAGATCTCGGACGGGAACGACGCACCGTGGATGGAGTCCTGGCCACCCGTTCCGTACATCTTCAGAAACGTACGGTTCTTGATGGTCTCGTCGTCCGGGTACCGGAACATGCTGATCGCCGTCGACAGCTGCGGTGTGTAGCCGACGAACCAGGCGGACTTGTTGTCGTCCGTGGTACCGGTCTTACCGGCCACGTCACGGCCGGGGAGCTGGGCGTTGGTACCGGTGCCCGCCTCGACGACGGTCTTCAGCACGTCGGTGACGTTGTCGGCCACCTGCGAGGTGAACACCTGCTCGGTCTCGTCCTCGTGGGTGTAGATCGGGCCGTCCTTGCTGGTCACCTTGGTGACGGAGTACGGGGAACGCTGCTTGCCGCTGGCGGCGAAGGTGGCGTACGAACCCGCCATCCGGATGGCGCTGGGGTCGGAGGTGCCGATGGAGAACGAAGGGAAGCTGGCGCCCGCCAGGCTGCTCTCCAGGATGCCCGACTCGACAGCCGCCTCCTTCACCTTGTCCAGGCCGACGTCCATGCCGAGCTGCACGAAGGCGGAGTTCACGGAGAACTGCATCGCCTCGCGCAGGTCGATCTTGTAGTCGGGCGGGGTGCCACGCGACTCGTCACCGTCGTTGACCTGCAGCCACTCCTTGCCGTCCTCGTCGTGCCAGACCGACCCGTCGTAGTTCTCGATCTTGTACTTGTTCTTGCCGCTGTACAGGCTCTTCGGGGAGACGACGGTGCGCTCGTCCTGGGCCTGGACCTCCCCGAGGTCGGGATCCCGCACGCCCCACTTCATCGCCGCCGCGAGGACGAAGGGCTTGAACGTCGAACCGACCTGGGCGCCGGTCACATCGGCGTTGTTGGTGAAGTGCTGGGTGGCGTCCTTGCCGCCGTAGATCGCCACGATGGCGCCGGTCGCGGGGTCCACGGAGGCTCCGCCGAACTGGACGTGGGTGTCCTTGTCCGGGCGCTTCTTGGGGTCGATGTTGGCCTTCTTGACCTTCTTGACAGCCTTCTCCAGCGCCGCGACCTTCTTCTTGTCGAAGGTCGTGTGGATCGACAGGCCGCCTTCGCGGAGCTTGCGCTCGGTGATGCCGGTCTTGTCGCTGTTGTTGACGAGGTAGGCGTTGACCAGGTCGACGAGGTAACCGGTCTGACCGCTGAGCGCGGTGTTGGACCGGGGGTTCTTGACCTTGGGCAGGCTCGGGTACTTGGCCCGGGTCGTCGCGTCGAGGTGGTCCAGTTCGACCATCTTGTCCAGCGTGTCCTGCATCTGGACCTGGGCGCGCTTCTTGTTCTTCTCGGGCGTGGCGTTGACCGGGTCGATCGACGTGGCACCGGCCGGGTCGTAGTAGGTGGCGCCCTTGAGCATGGCCGAGAGGAACGCGCACTCGCCCGGGTTGAGGTCGATGGCGTCCTTGTTGAAGTAGGCGCGGGCGGCGGCCTGGATGCCGTACGCGTTGCGACCGTAGTAGGCCGAGTTCAGGTACCCGGCCATGATCTCGTCCTTGGGCAGGGACGCGCCCACCTTGATGGAGACGAACAGTTCCTTGAACTTGCGGGTGACGGTCTGCGACTGGTCGTCCAGCATCGCGTTCTTCACGTACTGCTGGGTGATGGTCGAACCGCCCTGGGTGTCACCGCCGCGGGCCATGTTGAACATGGCTCGGGCGATGCCCTTGGGGTCGATGCCGCTGTCCGTGTAGAAGGTCTTGTTCTCCTGGGAGACGACGGCGTACTGCATCTCCTTGGGGATCTGCGACAGGTTGATGATCTGCCGGTTCGTCTCCCCGCCGGTGGACACCATCTCGGATCCGTCGGCCCAGTAGTACACGTTGTTCTGGGCCGTCGCCGTCTCGGCGACCTTCGGGACGCTCACCATGGCGTAGCCGACGCCCGCGATGGCGACGAGGCTGCCGAAGAACGCGAGGCTCAGGGCGGAGACGAGCTTCCAGGAGGGCACCCAGCGGCGCCAGCCGAAGCGGCCCGCGCGTGGGTAGTCGATGAGCCGCTTCTTCCCGGGGTCAGCGGCGCGGCCACCGAGAGCGGCGCGCCTGCCGCCGCGTCCGGGTTCGGCCGCTCTGCGGCGGCTCCCTCCGCTCCTCTGCGCTGCTCGGCGGGCTTCGGCGCGGCCACCATAGGGGCGCTCCTCACCCTCGTGGGGTTCCGACCCGTAGGAGTCGGAAGGAGACCCGGTGGCGCCTCGCGGTGCCGCGCGGCGGCCGGAGGCCGAGCCGGACTGGCCGCGTCGGGCCGCGGCACGTCCGCCTCCCTGCGGCTGCGGCGGTTTGCGACGGTGCTCGCTCATCGAACGACTACTCCTCGGGCAGGCGCACCTCTGCGCGCCTGGAAACGGCGGCTGGTTTCCGGTCCCCCCGAAGTACGGATGCGGCTGTTACCGCATTCACCCGTACTGCACCGGGGACAGGGACGCCCCCTGGCGCAACTCGGTTCCCGGTGGTGTGCATGGCGCACAGACTACGCAGCCTGTAAACCCGTCTAGGCCCGAAGTTCACCCCAAATCCGGCAACTTGCTTCTGTCGAATCAGTGATGTGACGCCGTTCACTGTCCTCCCTCTTGTCGCACCAGGGTCGTCGTTCTATCGTGCTGATGTATCGAGTCGATACATCAGCACGGCATAAAGACCGTCACGGGATCCCTGCGGCAGAGAGGAGGCGACGATGAGCCGGCGTTCCGGAATTCTTGAGTTCGCCGTACTCGGCCTGCTCCGCGAATCTCCGATGCACGGCTATGAACTGCGCAAACGACTCAACACATCACTGGGTGTGTTCCGCGCGTTCAGCTACGGGACGCTCTACCCCTGCCTCAAGACGCTGGTCGCCAACGGCTGGTTGATCGAGGAACCGGGGAACATCACCGAGCCCGCCGCCACCCTCGCGGGCCGACGGGCCAAGATCGTCTACCGGTTGACGGCAGATGGTAAGGAACACTTCGAGCAGCTGCTCTCACAGACGGGCCCCGACGCCTACGAGGACGAGCACTTCGCCGCGCGGTTCGCCTTCTTCGGGCAGACCTCACGCGACGTGCGGATGCGCGTACTGGAGGGCCGCCGCAGTCGGCTGGAGGAGCGCCTGGAGAAGATGCGCGCCTCACTGGCCCGCACCCGGGAGCGCCTCGACGACTACACCCTCGAGCTCCAGCGCCACGGTATGGAGTCCGTGGAGCGCGAAGTGCGCTGGCTGAACGAGCTGATCGAGAGCGAGCGGGCCGGGCGGGACCTCAGAGGTTCCGCCACCGGGGGGTCCGCTCAACAGGACACCACATCTGGAGCGACGGGCGGCCTGCCCCGGCCGGGGGACGACCCCCGGCCGGATACGCCCGACGACACCGCCACGTGAGGTCCCTGTCAGGGCCTCACCGAGTACACACAGGGAGCAACCGGAATGGGTTCGGTTCGCGTAGCCATCGTCGGCGTCGGCAACTGCGCCGCGTCGCTGGTGCAGGGAGTCGAGTACTACAAGGACGCCGACCCGGCGACCAAGGTCCCCGGCCTGATGCACGTCCAGTTCGGCGACTACCACGTCCGTGACGTGGAGTTCGTCGCCGCGTTCGATGTCGACGCGAAGAAGGTCGGCCTCGACCTCGCGGACGCCATCGGCGCCTCCGAGAACAACACCATCAAGATCTGCGACGTGCCCAACACGGGCGTCACCGTCCAGCGCGGTCACACGCTCGACGGTCTCGGCAAGTACTACCGCGAGACCATCGAGGAGTCCGCCGAGGCCCCGGTCGACGTCGTCCAGATCCTCAAGGACAAGCAGGTCGACGTCCTCGTCTGCTACCTGCCCGTCGGCTCCGAGGACGCGGCGAAGTTCTACGCCCAGTGCGCCATCGACGCCAAGGTCGCCTTCGTCAACGCCCTCCCGGTCTTCATCGCCGGCACCAAGGAGTGGGCGGACAAGTTCACCGAGGCGGGCGTCCCGATCGTCGGCGACGACATCAAGTCGCAGGTCGGCGCCACCATCACGCACCGCGTCATGGCGAAGCTGTTCGAGGACCGGGGCGTCATCCTGGACCGCACGATGCAGCTCAACGTCGGCGGCAACATGGACTTCAAGAACATGCTCGAGCGTGAGCGCCTGGAGTCCAAGAAGATCTCCAAGACTCAGGCCGTCACCTCCCAGATCCCCGACCGGGAGCTGGGCGAGAAGAACGTCCACATCGGCCCGTCCGACTACGTGGCCTGGCTCGACGACCGCAAGTGGGCCTACGTCCGCCTGGAGGGCCGTGCGTTCGGCGACGTCCCGCTGAACCTGGAGTACAAGCTGGAGGTCTGGGACTCCCCGAACTCCGCGGGTGTCATCATCGACGCCCTCCGCGCCGCGAAGATCGCCAAGGACCGCGGCATCGGCGGCCCGATCCTGTCTGCGTCGTCGTACTTCATGAAGTCCCCGCCGGTCCAGTACTTCGACGACCAGGCTCGCGAGAACGTCGAGAAGTTCATCAAGGGCGAGGTCGACCACTGACCAGGCGCTGTCCTGTGAGCTGTTGAGGGTCCCCGGGTCGCGCGCCCGGGGACCCTCTCGGTATGTGAGGCTGTGCCCATGGCCGTCGTCCGCGATCTACGCGTCCTGCTGCGCTTCCAGGACTTCAGGCGCCTACTCGCCGTACGACTGCTCTCCCAGGGCGCCGACGGGGTCTACCAGGTCGGTCTCGCCACCTACGTCGTCTTCTCGCCCGAGAAGCAGACCTCCCCCACCGCGATCGCCTCCGCCATGGCGGTCCTGCTGCTGCCGTACTCCCTGGTCGGCCCCTTCGCCGGTGCCCTGCTCGACCGCTGGCGCCGCCGCCAGATCTTCCTCTACGGCAATCTGCTGCGCGCCGCCCTCGCCTCGGTGACGGCGGCCCTGATCATCAGCGGGGTCCCGGACTGGCTCTTCTACGTCTCCGCCCTGTGCGTCACCGCCGTCAACCGCTTCGTCCTCGCGGGGCTCTCCGCCGCGCTGCCGCGCGTCGTGGACGCCGACCGGCTGGTGATGGCCAACTCCCTCTCCCCGACCGCGGGCACGCTCGCCGCCACCGCGGGCGGCGGCCTCGCCTTCGTCGTACGGCTGCTGGTCTCGGACTCCGACGCCGCCGTGGTGCTGCTGGGAGCGGGCCTGTACCTGTGCGCGGCCCTCGCCTCGCTGCGGATCGCGGTGGCGCTGCTGGGGCCCGAGCCCGCCCTGGTGCAGCCCCGGCTGGGGGCGGCCCTCGCCGGGACGGCCCGGGACCTGGCGGCGGGGGTACGGCACCTTGCCGCGCCGCCGCGCCGGGAGGCCGCCTGGGCCCTGGGGGCGATGACGCTGATGCGGTTCTGCTACGGCGCCCTGACGGTGACGGTGCTGATGCTGTGCCGTTACGCCCTGACCTCCGGTACGGACGAGGGACTCGCCCTGCTGGGGCTGGCGCTGGGCATCTCCGGTGCCGGTTTCTTCACGGCGGCCGTGGTGACGCCGTGGGCGGCGACGCGGCTCGGTCCCGGGCGCTGGATCGTGGTGTGCTCGGCGGCTGCCGCGGTCCTGGAACTGGCCCTCGGGCTGCCGTTCGCGGCTGTTCCCCTGCTGGTCGCGGCCTTCGTCCTGGGGCTGACCACGCAGGGCGCGAAGATCGCCACGGACACGGTCGTGCAGTCCTCGGTCGAGGACGGCTTCCGTGGCCGGATCTTCTCCGTTTACGACGTCCTGTTCAATATCGCCTTCGTCGGCGCCGCCGGAATGGCCGCGCTGATGCTCCCGCCGGACGGCCGCTCGGCCCCGCTGGTGGTAACGGTGGCCGTTATCTACGGAGCAGTTGCGGTGGCTATGGCCCGCTTTGAACGCCGCAGAGTGTCACATCAGTGACACAGAGCCGTAGCCGCCTGCGGCGTTGTCAGTGCGGCCCGATAACTTACGTGGGACTTATAGCGCGACGTCATCGCGCCACGCACACCTATGTTCAAGGGGGACCCCCAAGTGTCTACTCCGCCGTCCCAGGGCAACCCGTTCGCACAGAACCAGCCTCAGGGTCAGCCCCAGGGCCAGAACCCCTTCGCCCAGGGCCAGCCCCAGGCTCCGTACCCGCCCCAGGGCGGCCAGCCCGGCTTCCCGCAGCAGGCCACCGCGCCGTACGCACCGGTCCCGCCGGAGCAGCCCCGCCGCAAGCTCAGCTTCAAGACGATCAAGAACATCGCGATCGCCGTGATCGTCGTCGGTGTGGCAGCCGGCGCTTACATATCGAGCCAGGACGACGCCAGCACGGCCTCCGTCGGTGACTGTATGCACCGCGGGAGCAGCGACGACAGCAACCCGGACCTTGAGGTCGTCGACTGCACCTCGTCTGACGCCCAGTACGAGGTGCTGGCCAAGGTGAAGGGCAACTACACCGGGCTCACCGCTCAGACGAAGTGTGAGACCGAGGCCAAGGACTTCGAGTACGTCTACACCGAGTCCGGTGACGGCTCGGACTTCCTGCTCTGCCTGAAGGACTACAAGAAGTAGTCGCACAGCGAGAGGGCCGGTGTTTCACGTGAAACACCGGCCCTCTTCGCGTCTGGGACGAGGTCGTGTTTCACGTGAAACATGACCTCGTCTCCCAGCGTCAGCTCTGCTCGGCCCACCACTCCTTCAGTGCCGCCACCGCGTCGTCGTGGCCCATCGGACCGTGCTCCAACCGCAGTTCCAGCAGGTGCTTGTAGGCGCTGCCGACGGCCGGGCCCGGCTTGATGCCGAGGATCTGCATGATCTCGTTGCCGTCGAGGTCAGGCCGGATCGCGTCCAGCTCCTCCTGCTCTTGGAGCTGGGCGATGCGCTCCTCCAGACCGTCGTAGGCCCGGGAGAGCGCGGTGGCCTTGCGCTTGTTGCGGGTCGTGCAGTCGGAGCGGGTCAACTTGTGCAGCCGGTCGAGCAGCGGTCCGGCGTCCCGCACATAGCGGCGGACAGCGGAGTCGGTCCACTCGCCGGTGCCGTAGCCGTGGAAGCGCAGGTGGAGTTCCACCAGGCGTGAGACGTCCCTCACCAGTTCGTTGGAGTACTTCAGCGCCGTCATGCGCTTCTTGGTCATCTTCGCGCCGACCACCTCATGGTGGTGGAAGGAGACCCGGCCGTCCTTCTCGAACCGACGCGTGCGCGGCTTGCCGATGTCATGCAGCAGCGCTGCCAGCCGCAGGGTCAGGTCGGGGCCGTTCCCCTCCAGGGCAATCGCCTGCTCCAGCACGATCAGCGTGTGGTCGTACACGTCCTTGTGCCGGTGGTGCTCATCACTCTCCAGCCGCAGGGCGGGCAGCTCCGGCAGCACACGGTCGGCCAGGCCGGTCTCGACGAGCAGGGCCAGACCCTTGCGCGGGTGCGCGGAGAGGATCAGCTTGTTCAACTCGTCCCGGACCCGCTCGGCCGAGACGATCTCGATCCGGCCGGCCATCTCCGTCATGGCCGTGACGACCTCGGGAGCCACCTCGAAGTCGAGCTGTGCGGCGAACCGAGCCGCCCGCATCATTCGCAGCGGGTCATCCGAGAAGGACGCCTCCGGAGTGCCCGGTGTGCGCAGCACCCGCGCCCCGAGATCGTCGAGCCCGCCGTGCGGGTCGATGAACGTCTTCTCCGGCAGCGCCACCGCCATCGCGTTGACGGTGAAGTCACGGCGGACCAGGTCATCCTCGATGGAGTCGCCGTAGGCCACCTCGGGCTTGCGCGAGGTACGGTCGTACGCCTCGGAGCGGTAGGTGGTGACCTCGATCTGGTAGCCGCCCTTCTGCGCCCCGACCGTGCCGAAGGCGATGCCGACGTCCCATACGGCGTCCGCCCAAGGCCGCACGATCTTCAGTACGTCCTCGGGGCGGGCATCGGTGGTGAAGTCCAGGTCGTTGCCGAGTCGGCCGAGCAGCGCGTCCCGGACCGAGCCGCCGACCAGGGCGAGTGAGAACCCGGCCGCTTCGAAGCGGCGCGCGAGGTCGTCGGCGACGGGCGCGACCGTCAGCGGCTCGTCGACCGCGCGGCGCTGCACCTGGTTCAGGACACGGAGCTTGTCTTCGTTGGCATTCGGCACAACAAGAGAGGGTACGTGGCCGAGGCACCGCCGAGCGCGCCCTTACCTGCACACGACCGCGTTCTCCGTCAACCGCGTGTTCCCCCGCAGAGGCGCGTATGCACGTCGGCGGTCCAGCTCCTACGATCTTGTGACACGGTCCGCGGCACTTCCCCTCAGCGGGCATCGTTACCATGCGTGGACGCACATTCCGACGACCACTGACAACGACGAGGGACGGGCGAGGGCGTGGCCGAGGCGGCAGATATCCAGGGGACCGGTCCCTCAGCTGCCCGCCCCTGGCTGCGACGTACCGCGGCCCTGATCGCCGGGGCCCCGCTGTTGACCGCTCTGCTCCAGTTTCCCGCCCCCCAGACCGCGGACGCCGCCGGGCAGGCCTCCGCCAAGGCGGCCTCCGGCTCGCGCACCGTGGCCATCGCCCTTGACTCGCTCAGTCCCGCCGTCCCCGGCGAGGGCGACACCCTGACCGTCTCGGGCACCGTCACGAACAAGGGCAAGCAGGCGATCACGGACGCCCACGTCGACCTTCGCCTGGGTCCCGAGCTGACCACCCGCTCGGGGATCGACAGCGTCTCCCAGCGCACCGACTACGTCCCCGGCACGGACGGCACAGAGGTCGACGACGCGGACGGCCAGGAGTTCGCCAAGCTCACCCCGGGCGTCGCCCAACCCTTCAGCGTCTCCGTCCCCGTCGACGACCTGGACCTCGGCGACAGCGGCGTCTACCAGCTCGGGGTCTCCCTGTCCGGTGAGACCTCCGCGCAGCCGTGGGAGCAGGTGCTCGGCATCCAGCGCACCTTCCTGCCGTGGCAGCCCGACGAGGCAGACACGACGACGAAGACGACCGTCCTGTGGCCGGTCATGGCCACCTCCCACATGACGGCGGAGACGGGGTCGAACGAGCAGCAGACGCCGGTCTTCAGCGATGACGACCTCGCGCAGGAGATCTCCGCGGGCGGCCGTCTGGAGCAGCTGGTGTCGCTGGGCAGTTCCCTCGACGTCACCTGGGTGATCGACCCCGACCTGCTGGCCTCCGTGGACGCCATGACGGGTGGCTACGACATCCAGGGCGAGGGTGACACGACCGTCCCCGGCACCCACCAGGCCGTCGCCAAGAAGTGGCTCGCCCAGCTCCAGCGGGCGGTGACGGGCGAGGAGGTCGTCGCCCTGCCGTTCGGCGACCCCGACCTGGCTTCCCTCGCCCACAACGGCACGAACGTCAACGGCTCACTGAGCCACCTCAAGGCCGCGACCGACGTCGCCACCACCACCGTGCGGTCCGTGCTGCACGTGACCCCGAGCACCGACTTCGCCTGGCCGGTGAACGGCGCCGTGGACCCGTCGATCGTCAAGGTCGCCACCTCCGCCGGAGCCGACAAGGTGATCGCGCGCAGCGACAGCCTGGAGGAGACGAGCGGGCTGCCGTACACGCCGTCCGCGGCCCGCCCGATCGGCGGCGGCACCACGGCGGTGGTCGCGGACTCGCGGATGTCGACGGCGTTCCAGGGCGACCTGACGAAGGCGTCCACCACCACGCTCGCCGTGCAGCGGTTCCTGGCGCAGAGCCTCGCCCTGAACCTCCAGACCAACAAGCAGCGCAGCATCGTCGTCGCCCCGCAGCGGATGCCGACCCCGAGCCAGGCGCGTGCGCTGGCCGAGGCGGTGACCGCTCTCCAGGACGGCACCTGGACACAGGCCCAGGACCTCACCGCCGCCGCGGAGGCCAAGCCGGACCCCGCGGCCACGACGAAGGTGCCCTCCAGGTCCTCGTACCCCTCGTCGCTGCGCAAGGGAGAGCTGCCGCGCGCGACCTTCGAGCAGGTCGCGACCACGCAGGACAAGCTCGACCACTTCAAGGTGATCCTCACCGACGAGACCCGGGTGGTGACCCCGTTCGGCCGGGCCATAAACCGCGAGATGTCCACGTCGTGGCGCGGCCGGGCGTCCGAGGCGGCCATCTTCCGCGCCGGTGTCGAGAGCTACCTTGACGATCTGACCGACCAGGTCAGGCTGATCGACAAGTCGGAGACCAAGCTCTCCGGCCGCAGCGCCACCATCCCGGTGACCGTGCAGAACAACCTGGTGCAGGGCGTCGACCATCTGGTGCTGCGGCTCACCTCGACCAGCCCGACGCGTCTGGAGATCGGCGGCAACGCCTACTCCGAGGTGCCCGTCACGGTCTCCGGCGGGCACAGCCAGTCAGTGAAGTTCACCACGTCCGCCAACGCCAACGGCCGGGTCACGGTGGTGGCCCAGCTGTTCACCGAGGACGGGCAGGCGTACGGCGAGCCGGTCACGTTCGACGTGAAGGTCACCGAGGTCACGGCCACCGTGATGCTGGTCATCGGCGGCGGGGTGCTGCTGCTCGTCCTCGCGGGCTTCCGCATGTACACCCAGCGCAAGCGCGCCGCCGCCCGCAGGGCCGCGGAGCGCGAGGCGGACGGCACCGACGCCACGGACGGCGCCGACGACGAATCCACCGGCGATCCGCGAAACCCCGAGGACCCCGCCGACCGTCACACCCAGGAGTCCGGCGTCCGAGCCGGGGCAGGCGACCCGGAGCAGCCGAGTGACCCTGGGCCGGACACCGCAACGGAAAGCCCCGACCCGTCCGGGACGGGTGAGAGAGTGGACCGTTGAGACACCGAGGCCGGTGGGGCCGGGACCGATGAGGTGGAGTAAGCATGAACGCGCCGTACGACGGTGACCGTGGCCAGGCCGCGGGCGACTCGGGCCACCCCGAGGGCCCGCCGCCCGAGCACGGCCAGGTGCCGCCGCAGCACCCGGCGGACATGTACCTCCAGGACGCCTACGACCAGGACCCGTACCAGGCCCAGGACCTGTCAGCACAGGACCCGGTCGCCGAGGCCCTCTACGACCGCGCCGCGCACCCCCCGCCGCCCCCGGGCACCTACCCGCCGCCGCAGCAGCTGTACGCCCAGCCGCCGCCCTCGCCGTACGCCCCCGACCCCCGCGTGTGGGCCCAGACCCCGGCGCCCGAGCCCGAGGGGCCGACACAGTACCTGCCGTACGGCGACGACCCGCGCAGCACGCAGTACGTCGGCGTGGACGACCTGGTCGGCCGGTCCGGCGAGGAGCAGCAGCAACCGGACGCCTTCGCGCACCTGTTCAGGGACCAGCAGCAGAGCGGCACACAGCCGACGGGGTATCCCGCGGTACCGGGCCAGGCCGCGCAGCCGGGCATGGGCCCGGGCCCGGCGGAGCCGTCCGGCGCGGGCCCGTACCAGACCGGCCCGTATCAAGCGGGTCCGTACGGCTCAGGCCCGTACCACGCGGGTCCCTACGCCGGTGCGCCCCAGGCGCCCGCCCCCGCCCCCGCGGCGCCGGTGCCGTCGCCCGCCGCCGAGACCCCCGAGCCCCTGCCCGCGTCCGCGCCGAAGAAGGGCGGTCGGGCGACCGGCCTGCTGAAGTCGAGCGCCGTGATGGCGGCGGGCACGATGGTGTCCCGCCTCACCGGCTTCATCCGCTCGGCGCTGATCGTCTCGGCCCTCGGCACCGCGCTGCTCGGCGACACCTTCCAGGTCGCCTACCAACTGCCGACGATGATCTACATCCTGACCGTCGGCGGCGGCCTCAACTCGGTCTTCGTACCGCAGCTGGTGCGCGCCATGAAGGACGACGAGGACGGCGGCGAGGCGTACGCCAACCGGCTGCTGACCCTCGTCATGGTGGCGCTGGGCCTGCTCACCCTGGTCGCGATGTTCGCGGCCCCCCTGCTGGTGCGCGCTCTGTCGAACTCGGTGGCGACGGACCCGGCGGCCAACGAGGTCGGCATCACCTTCACCCGCTACTTCCTGCCGTCCATCTTCTTCATGGGCGTCCACGTGGTGATGGGTCAGATCCTCAACGCCCGCGGCCGGTTCGGCGCGATGATGTGGACGCCGGTCCTCAACAACGTCGTCATCATCGTCACCCTCGCCATGTTCCTGTGGGTGTACGGCTCCGCCGAGCACTCCGGCATGAAGGTCACCAACATCCCGGCCGAGGGCCAGCGCCTCCTCGGCATCGGCATCCTGCTCGGCCTCGTCGTCCAGGCGCTGGCGATGATCCCGTACCTGCGCGAGACCGGGTACCGGATGCGGCTGCGGTTCGACTGGAAGGGCCACGGCCTCGGCAAGGCCGCGATGCTCGCCAAGTGGACGATCCTGTTCGTCCTCGCCAACCAGGCGGGCGCCCTCGTCGTCACCCAGCTCGCCACCGCGGCCGTCGCCGACACCAACATCCCCGGCACCGGCTTCAGCGCCTACGCCAACGCCCAGCTGATCTGGGGCCTGCCCCAGGCCATCATCACCGTCTCCCTGATGGCCGCCCTGCTGCCCCGGATCTCCCGCTCGGCGGCGGAGGACGACGGCGGCGCCGTCCGCGACGACATCTCCCAGGGCCTGCGCACCACGGCCGTCGCGATCGTGCCGCTCGCCTTCGGCTTCGTCGCCCTCGGCGTCCCGATGTGCACCCTGATCTTCGGCTCCTCGGGCAGCAACGCCGCCACCAACATGGGCTACATGCTGATGGCGTTCGGACTCGGCCTGATCCCGTACTCCGTGCAGTACGTCGTCCTGCGCGCGTTCTACGCCTACGAGGACACCCGCACGCCCTTCTACAACACGGTCATCGTGGCCGCCGTCAACGCGGGCGCCTCCGCGCTCTGCTTCGCGCTGCTCCCGCCCCGCTGGGCCGTCGTCGGCATGGCCGCCTCGTACGGCCTGGCCTATGTGATCGGCGTCGGTGTCGCCTGGCAGCGACTGCGCAGGCGGCTGGGCGGCGACCTCGACGGGGCTCGCGTGCTGCGCACCTACGCCCGGCTGAGCATCGCCTCGGTACCCGCGGCCCTGCTCGCCGGTGCGGCCTGTTACGGCATCACCCAGGTACTCGGCCAGGGCGTCGCGGGCTCGTTCGCCGCGCTGCTGGCCGGTGGTCTCGTACTGCTCGCTGTCTTCTTCGTCGGCGCCCGGCGGATGCGTGTGGAGGAGCTGAACTCGCTCGTCGGCATGGTTCGTGGGCGTCTGGGGCGCTGACGCGGGGGTATGCGCACAACCATCGTCCGCCATCGTGTGTCGTGCATAGCGGCGGTCTGTGGGCACAATTGGTTTCGGCGTCGGACGGCGCGCACGGGGTCGTACGGCGCGCAACGGATGGGGAGGCAGGAACGACGGTGGCGGAACGGAGCACGGCTGCCGTCGACGTGGCAGACAACAGCGGCGACGAGCCGCTGACCGCCAAGGCGGATCAGGCGGACCAGTCCACGGCCGACGGGGTGGCCCAGAACCTGGAGCGGAACACGAAGAACGACGAGGCACAGGGGAGGGACGGGACCAGCGGTCCCGGTAAGACCTCACCGCCGGAACTGCACAGCGGTCACAAGCTCGCCAGACGGTACCGCCTGGAAGAGTGCGTCACCCGTCTGGACGGCTTCAGCAGTTGGCGCGCGGTCGACGAGAAGCTGCGCCGCGCCGTCGGCGTCCACGTCCTGCCCGCGGATCACTCCCGGGCCCGCTCCGTGCTCGCCGCCGCCCGCTCCTCCGCCCTGTTGGGCGATCCCCGTTTCGTCCAGGTGCTGGACGCGGTCGAGGAGAACGACCTCGTCTACGTCGTCCACGAGTGGCTGCCCGACGCCACCGAACTGACCACCCTGCTCTCCGTCGGCCCGCTGGAGCCGCACGACGCCTACCAGATGGTCAGCCAGGTGGCCGCCGCCATGGCCGCCGCGCACCGCGAGGGCCTCGCCCATCTCCGGCTGAACCCCAACGCCGTGCTGCGTGCCTCCACCGGCCAGTGGCGCATCCGCGGTCTCGCCGTCAACGCCGCCCTGCGCGGCATCAGTTCCGACACCCCGCAGCGCGCCGACACCGAGGCGATCGGCGCCCTGCTGTACGCCGCGCTCACCCAGCGCTGGCCATACGAGAGCGACGCCTACGGTCTGTCCGGGCTGCCGAAGGACGTCGGTCTCATCGCCCCCGACCAGGTGCGTGCCGGGGTGCACCGCGGGCTGTCGGAGCTGGCCATGCGCGCGCTCGTCAACGACGGCGCGACCGCCTCCCGTCACGAGTCGGCGTGCACCACGCCGGAGGACCTGGTGAAGGCGATCGGGGAGATGCCCCGCATCCGCCCGCCGGAGCCCGCGTTCGCCGCGCCGCCCGAGTACCAGCGCACCACCTATCAGCAGGGCACCTACGGCCGCACCACGCCGCCGGGCGTCACCCAGCCGGTACCGTCCCCGCCGCCCCCGCTCCAGAGCCGTACCGGCAAGGCACTGAAGTGGGCGGTCTCCGCGCTGCTGATCGCCGCGCTGGGCCTGGGCAGCTGGCAGTTGGCCGACGCGTTGATGCAGCAGGGCGACAAGGCCGACGACACCAACCAGACCCAGACGACGGACGGCAACGACAAGGGCAGCAAGAAGCCGAAGCCGACCAAGCCCCTGGCGATCGAGGGCGCGCAGGAGTACGTGGTCAGCGGCAACGCCCAGGCCGCCGAGGACGTCGGCAACACGTACGACGGTGACAGCTCCACGTTCTGGCGCACCAACCGCTACAACGACGGCCCGGAGCTGGCTCCCTACAAGCCGGGCGTGGGCATCGTCTACGACCTCGGCTCATCCAAGGAGGTCTCCGCCGCGTCGATAGCGCTCCGGTACGGCGGCGACCACACCACGGCCACCCTCTACGCCACCGATTCGCTGACCCCGTCGACGGGCATCGACGGAATGGCGAAAATCGGCACCGCCACCACGAGCGGCACCTCACTCACCATGAAGGCGTCGAAGCCGGTGAAGACGCAGTACGTGCTGCTGTGGATCACGGCCGTCCCGAACGCGCCCACGGACGGCTACAGCAGCGCAGGGTACAAGCAGGCCATCACCGACCTGAAGTTCACGGGCTGAGTCGGCCGAAGGCGAGGGGGCCCGATGGCAGAGAACATCGCGTACGGCGATGTGAGCGATCAGGACCTCCTCGCCCGCCATGTCAAGGGCGATCACGACGCCTTCGGCGAGCTGGTGCGGCGCCATCGTGACCGGCTCTGGGCGGTGGCGCTGCGGACCCTGGGGGACCGCGAGGAGGCCGCTGACGCCGTCCAGGACGCCCTGGTGTCCGCCTACCGGGCCGCCCACACCTTCCGCGGCCAGTCGGCCGTCACGACCTGGCTGCACCGGATCACGGTGAACGCGTGCCTCGACCGGGTCCGCAAGGCGGCATCCCGGAAGACCTCGCCGGTGGACGACACCGAGCGGCTGGAGCAACTGTTGGAGCCGCATGAGTCGGCCTCGGCCCCCGCCGAGCGCAACGACGTGCACCGCCAGCTCCTGGACGCGCTGGGCACCCTCCCGGTGGACCAGCGGGCCGCCCTCGTCCTGGTGGACATGCAGGGCTACCCCGTCGCCGAGGCGGCCCGCGTCCTTGACGTGCCGGTCGGCACCGTGAAGAGCCGCTGTGCCCGGGGCCGGGCCAGACTCCTGCCGTTGCTCACCCATCTGCGGCCGGACAGCGCAGGGGGAGGCACACCACCGGGTGAGCGACGGAACCGGACGCAGGGGACATCCGTCCCACCGGCAGCGGAACCGCGTGACGACGCGCCGCGAGATGCCGGGCCAAGTGATTCAGCAGCCGTGAAGGGCGGAGGTGGGCGAGCGTGACATCCACGACGGACGCGGCGGGGCACCCTGATGTCGCCGAGATCTCCGACCTCTCCGAGGGCCTGCTGACCCCGGGCCGGACCACCGCTGTACGGCGGCACCTGGACGAGTGCGAACTCTGCGCGGACGTCTACACCTCACTGGAGGAGATCCGCGGCCTGCTCGGTACCCTCCCGGGCACCTCGCCCATGCCCGCCGAGGTGGCCGGGCGCATCGATGCCGCCCTGGCCGCTGAGGCGCTGCTGAACGCCACGACGGCCAAGGCCTTCGACAGCGAACCCGTCGAAGCCTCCCGCACCGCGTCCGGCGCGGACCACAGCGCGCGTGTTTCACGTGAAACATCGCCCGTCGGACGACCGGCTGGACATGCCCCCGGCTCCTCCACCGGGCCTGGCCGCAAGGACCGCAAGCGTGGAAGCCGCCGCAGGAACGTTGTGCTGGGAGCCGCACTCTCGGTTGCCGCCCTGGGCCTGGGCTCCGTCCTGTGGTCGCCGCTGAGCGGCAACGAGCCGGACACCAGCGCCCAAGGCGAGCAGTCCGCCTCAGCGGACACCTTCTCCGAGGAACAGCTGGAGACAGAGGTCGCGCATCTCCTCGCGGAGAAGCAGAACCGCCGGGGTGGCGTCCGATCCCCCGGCGACTCTGTTGTGGAGTCCGTTCCCAGCGCCCCGACCAACGGGGCCACCGGGCTGTTCAAAGAGACGACCGTGATCGTCCCCGAGTGCGTCCAGCAGACCATCGACGGCCAGGACGCGGCCCTGGCGGCCAGGGAGGGCGTATATCAGGGGACACGCGCCCTGCTCGTCGTGCTGCCGGACGACGCCGACCCCAGCCGGGTCACCGCCTACCTCGTGGACGCCACCTGTGTGGATCAGGCTTCGGTGAAGGCCAGAGTGCTCCTGAAGCACTCGTACCCGCGCTCCTGATCTCACCCTCCCGCGCTTCTTCATGTCGCCCCAGCGTGCTTCTTCGTGTGCCCGGGCACAGCGGGAATGCGGGCCCTTTAGGATCCGTTGGGTGGGGTGAGAGTCCGGAGTCGGACTCCCACCGGTCAAGCGATTCAGTCCAGAGACGAGGAATCAAGCCGTGAGCGACGTTCGTAACGTGATCATCATCGGCTCCGGGCCCGCCGGTTATACGGCGGCGCTCTACACCGCGCGCGCGTCGCTGAAGCCTCTGGTGTTCGAGGGTGCCGTCACCGCGGGCGGTGCGCTGATGAACACCACCGAGGTCGAGAACTTCCCTGGCTTCCAGGACGGCATCATGGGCCCCGAGCTGATGGACAACATGCGGGCCCAGGCCGAGCGCTTCGGTGCCGAACTCATCGCGGACGACATCGTCTCCGTCGACCTGACCGGCGAGATCAAGTCCGTCACCGACACCTCCGGGACGGTCCACCAGGCGAAGGCCGTGATCGTCGCTACCGGCTCCCAGCACCGCAAGCTCGGACTGCCGAACGAGGACGCCCTCTCGGGGCGTGGCGTCTCCTGGTGTGCCACCTGTGACGGTTTCTTCTTCAAGGACCAGGACATTGCCGTCATCGGCGGCGGCGACACCGCGATGGAGGAGGCGACCTTCCTCTCCCGCTTCGCCAAGTCCGTGACGATCGTGCACCGCCGTGACACCTTGCGCGCCTCCAAGGCGATGCAGGAGCGCGCCTTCGCCGACCCGAAGATCAGCTTCGTCTGGGACAGCGAGATCGCCGAGATCCAGGGCGACCCGAAGCTCTCCGGCCTGAAGCTGCGCAACGTCAAGACCGGCGAGCTGTCCGACCTCCCGGTGACGGGCCTGTTCATCGCGATCGGCCATGACCCGCGCACCGAACTCTTCAAGGGTCAACTGGAGCTGGACGAGGAGGGCTACCTCAAGGTCACTGCCCCCTCGACCCGGACGAACCTGACGGGTGTCTTCGGCGCCGGTGACGTCGTCGACCACACCTACCGTCAGGCGATCACCGCCGCGGGCACCGGCTGCTCCGCCGCTCTGGACGCCGAGCGCTTCCTCGCCGCCCTGGCGGACGAGGAGATGGCCGAGCCCGAGAAGACGACCGTCTGACCCCCACCACCCCACGCAACAACCAGTTAAGGAGCCCGCCGTGGCCGGCACCCTGAAGATTGTGACTGACGCCTCCTTCGAGGAGGACGTCCTCAAGAGCGACAAGCCCGTTCTGGTGGACTTCTGGGCTGCCTGGTGCGGACCGTGCCGCCAGATCGCGCCCTCCCTTGAGGCGATCGCCAAGGAACACGGCGACAAGATCGAGATCGTCAAGCTCAACATTGACGAGAACCCGGGTACGGCCGCGAAGTACGGCGTGATGTCGATCCCGACGCTGAACGTCTACTCCAACGGCGAGGTCGCCAAGACCATCGTCGGCGCCAAGCCGAAGGCCGCGATCCTCCGCGACCTTGAGGACTTCATCGCCGAGTGATCTACGCCGTCGCGCTGACGGCGATGTTTCACGTGAAACACGAAGGGGCCGCTCCCATCAGGGGCGGCCCCTTTCACAGTGGCCGAAGCACCGGATCCTTCTGCACCGCCCCGAGCAGCCGGTCCAGCGCCATCTCGACGTCCTCCTTCCAGGAGAGCGTCGTGCGCAGCTCCAGCCTCAGCCGTGGATACGTCGGATGCGGCCGGACCGTCTTGAATCCCACCGCCAGCAGATGGTCCGCGGGCAGCACACAGGCGGGTTCCTTCCAGCGTGCGTCTCCGAACGCCTCGATCGCCTTGAAGCCCCGCCGCAGCAGATCCTTAGCCACCGTCTGGACCATCACCCGGCCCAGCCCTTGCCCCTGGAACTCCGGCACGATGTAGGCGGTGATCAGCTGCACCGCATCGGAGGCGACGGGGCTCGTCGGGAACGCCGTCGAGCGCGGCACATAGGCCGGGGGTGCGTACAGGACGAAGCCCACCGGTACGTCGTCGACGTAGACGACACGGCCGCAGGAGCCCCAGTCCAAGAGCACGCCGGAAATCCAGGCCTCCTTCTCCATCGAGGCTGTGCCCGCCTTCAGTGCGGCCTCACCGCTGACCGGGTCGAGTTCCCAGAAGACACACGAGCGACAGCGCTGGGGAAGGTCCTGAAGGTTGTCCAGCGTGAGCGGTATGAGCCGACGCCCCATGAGGCCTGTTCCTCGCTTCCTCCTCCGCCCGCCGCATCACGGGCGGCTGCCAGAGCGCTCCGTTCCCTGAGCAGGCTGCCGACAAAGCCACCGACCGCTCCCAGCCCCAGTCCCGCGCTCACCAGTCCGGTACGGCTCATAGATCGCACGGCTCCGTCTCCCCTCAGAGCTGGCTGTCAGGAGGATGCGCTCTACCCGATCGCATCGTATCGACGAAGCGATTCCTCCCGATACCGCCAGAAAGCAAAGTGCGGGCCGTGTTCCGGCGTACACCGGACACGGCCCGCACCAAGCTGGTTCAGGCGCCCGCTTCCTCGGACTCGTCGTCCTCCAGGCCCCGCTGGAGCACCGGTCCCTCGCCGGGGGCGAGGGTGCCGAGGATGCGCTCCAGATCCTCCATCGAAGCGAACTCGACGGTGATCTTGCCCTTCTTCTGCCCCAGGTCGACCTTCACCCGAGTCTCGAAGCGGTCCGAGAGCCGGGTCGCCAGGTCGGTCAGCGCCGGAGAGACCCGGGCACCGGCCCTCGGCCCCTTGGAGCGCTGGGTAGCCTGAGGCCGCGAACCCATCAGCGTCACGATCTCCTCGACTGCCCGCACCGAGAGGCCCTCGGCCACGATCCGGTGCGCCAGCCGGTCCTGCTCCTCCGAGTCCTCCACGGAGAGCAGGGCCCGAGCATGACCTGCGGAGAGCACTCCGGCGGCCACCCGTCGCTGTACCGCCGGAGAGAGCTTCAGCAGCCGCAGGGTGTTGGAGACCTGGGGACGAGAGCGGCCGATACGGTCCGCCAACTGGTCATGGGTGCAGCTGAAGTCCTTCAGCAACTGGTCGTAGGCAGCCGCCTCCTCCAACGGGTTCAGCTGAGCCCGGTGCAGGTTCTCCAGCAGGGCGTCCAGGAGGAGCTTCTCGTCATCCGTGGCTCGCACGATCGCCGGGATCGCCTCCAGCCCCGCCTCACGGCAGGCCCGCCAGCGACGCTCACCCATGATCAGCTCATAGCGCCCCGGAGCAAGCTGCCGCACGACGACCGGCTGGAGGAGGCCCACCTCCTTGATGGAGGTGACCAGCTCCTGCAGCGCGTCCTCGTCGAAGACCTCACGCGGCTGCCGCGGGTTCGGTGTGATGGCGTCCAGAGGGATCTCAGCGAAGTGAGCGCCCATGACCGACGCCGAAGCCTCCGAGGCCCCGGTGGCCGGGGGTTCCTCTGTTTCACGTGAAACATGCGGCAGCGTGGCCACCTTCGCCGCAGCCACCCCCCGGTCGGTCGCCAGCACCGCAGAAGAGGACGCTGATGCGGCACCCCCGACGGCCGTCTGGGCCGGTGTCCTCTCCGTCGGTGCCGCTGGGATCAGTGCGCCAAGCCCTCGGCCCAACCCCCTTCGTCGCTCGCTCACTGGATCCCCTCCACCATGCTCTGTTCGCTCTGAGCGCCGATATGGGCGTGCTTCGCGTCATAGCTGACACCCACACCCTTCAGCGCGATTTCCCGGGCCGCCTCAAGATAGGAGAGGGCGCCACTCGATCCTGGATCGTAGGTCAGCACCGTCTGCCCATAGCTCGGCGCCTCGGAGATACGGACCGAGCGAGGAATGCTCGTCCGCAGTACCTCGTCACCGAAGTGGGTGCGCACCTCTTCCGCGACCTGGGACGCGAGACGCGTCCGGCCGTCGTACATGGTGAGCAGAATCGTCGATACATGCAGCGTGGGGTTGAGGTGCCCCCTCACCAGATCGACATTGCGCAGCAACTGGCCCAGCCCTTCCAGCGCGTAGTACTCGCACTGGATCGGGATGAGCACCTCCTGGCCCGCGACGAGTGCGTTGACCGTCAGCAGACCGAGCGAAGGCGGGCAGTCGATGAGGATGTAGTCCAGCGGCTGCTCGTAAGCCTGGATGGCCCGCTGGAGCCGACTCTCACGCGCCACGAGGGACACCAGCTCGATCTCCGCACCGGCGAGATCGATTGTGGCGGGCGCGCAGAAGAGCCCTTCAACATCGAGGACCGGCTGGACCACCTCGGAGAGCGGCTTACTCTCCACCAACACGTCGTAGATCGACGGGACTTCGGCGTGGTGGTCGATTCCCAACGCGGTGGAGGCGTTCCCCTGTGGGTCGAGGTCGATCACCAGAACACGGCTGCCGTGCAGAGCCAGCGACGCGGCGAGGTTGACGGTCGTCGTTGTCTTACCCACCCCGCCCTTCTGGTTGGCGACAACGATGACCCGGGTCTCCTCGGGCCGCGGCAGGCCCTCGCCGGCACGGCCCAGAGCCTCCACCGCCAGTTGGGCAGCACGACCGATGGGAGTGTCGTCCATCGGGGGCGGTGTTTCACGTGAAACATCGTCTCCGATCGACTCGGTACGGGGACCGGGGACCGGATCGGTCATCGGTCCCGCGATGTTGGCGTCGGACCGCAAGGATTCACTCTCCTCGACTTCAGGCTCGCAATGAACAGAGCCTCCCATGCCTTCGGGGTCGTGAACCAGTGAGCCCTGGTGTTCTGTGGAGAAATCCACCTCTGTGGACAACTCTGTGCCCCGTGGGGGCGACGGAGCGTCACGGGAAGGCGCCTCTCCCCGGGAAGGAGCTTCCCCAAGAGATCCAAGAGGCTTACGGTCGCGAGGTTCGGCCGCAGCGCGGCCGCGACTGATGATGCCGTGCAGCAGTGAGCGACGTTTCACGTGAAACACGATGCACAGCGGTCAGGCCCGCGCCCGGGAGACACTCCGTCACGCGTAGGTTTGACAGCTTGTGTGGAGTACGCCTCATCGACGAGAGCGCACCGCGACACCCAGCGTGCTCAGCGGCGCCGACGAGTCCGCCCGGTCCGTGCCGCCTTGGCCCGCTTGGCCGCGAACCGCACCCCGCCTGGGCTCTCCCCGACCTCCACACGCACCACGGTGGACATCGGGTCCACGACACCCTCACCCACATGCAGGATCGACGTCTCCACCGCACCGAGCTTGGTCAGCGCGGTCGCCGCGCTCTTCAGCTCCTCTTCGGCCGCGTCGCCCTTGAGCGCGAGCATCTCGCCGTAGGGGCGCAGCAGCGGAATGCCCCAGGTGGCGAGCCGGTCCAGCGGTGCCACGGCGCGTGCCGTCACCACATGGACGGGAGTGAGCTTCCCCATGACCTCTTCAGCGCGTCCCCGCACCACGGTCACATGGTCGAGACCCAGCAGCTCGACGACCTCGGTCAGGAAGTTCGTACGCCGTAGCAGGGGCTCCAGCAGGGTGATCTTCAGGTCGTCGCGGACGAGGGCCAGGGGGATGCCGGGCAGCCCGGCTCCCGATCCGACGTCGCACACGGTCACGCCCTCGGGCACGACCTCGGAGAGCACCGCGCAGTTCAGCAGATGCCTCTCCCAGAGCCGGGGCACCTCACGTGGGCCGATGAGCCCGCGCTGCACTCCCGCCTCGGCGAGAAGCTCCGCGTACCGGACCGCATCCCCGTAGCGATCGCCGAATACATCGCGGGCCTGCTCGGGCGCAGGGGGGAGTTCAGCTGCCTCCGTCACGGGGACCGTCCTTCCGTACCGCCTCGACGCGCTGAGCGCCGACTCCAGAACTACAGGCTGACAAAGTTCGGCCCCGCCTGCGCAACAGACGGGGCCGGAGGATGTGGGGACCGCTGAGGACCGGGTCGGGACCTGACTCAGGCGGGCAGCACGACGACGAACCGCTGCGGCTCCTCGCCCTCGGACTCACTGCGCAGGCCCGCGGCCTTGACCGCGTCGTGCACGACCTTGCGCTCGAACGGCGTCATCGGCTTCAGCTTCACCGGTTCACCGGCGCTCTTCGCCTCGGCCGCCGCCTTGGCGCCCAGCTCGGACAGCTCGGCGCGCTTCTTCGCCCGGTAACCGGCGATGTCCAGCATCAGTCGGCTGCGGTCGCCGGTCTCCCGGTGCACGGCCAGGCGCGTCAGCTCCTGGAGCGCCTCCAGCACC
The DNA here is from genome assembly GCF_040635175.1 of Streptomyces sp. NPDC006997. Taxonomy (NCBI): domain Bacteria; kingdom Bacillati; phylum Actinomycetota; class Actinomycetes; order Kitasatosporales; family Streptomycetaceae; genus Streptomyces; species Streptomyces sp. NPDC006997. The sequence continues at coordinate 29,144 of NZ_JBEYHH010000033.1, read as the reverse complement.
TCGCCGTCGCGCCCGACCAGCTTCTGGAGGTCACGGCTGCCGCTGTCGCTGATGATCGAGACAGAGGCGCGGTCGCCCTCGACGTCCATGTCGATATCGCCGTCGAGGTCGGCGATGTCCAGCAGGCCCTCAAGGTAGTCCGCCGCGATGTCGCCCTCCTGCTCCAGGCGGGTCAGGGTGTCTGCACCCTCGGCAGCGGCGGAGGTGGTGCCTTCCGTCACGGGATGGACTCCTTCTTACTTCTTGGTCGGGGACTTGGGCCGCTGCGGGCCCTTGCGCTGACCGGACTGGGCCCGGCTTCGGCCGCCGCCGGACTTGGGTGCCGCCTTCTCGGTGGACCCGGACGGCTTGCCGCCCTGCGGCTCGTCGGACTTGCTCAGCGACGTCGGCGAGGAGGAGGTACCGCCCTCGGCGTCACCGCCACCGGCGGACGACGAGGTCTTGGCACCGCCGGACTGGCGCTTGGACTTGGGCTGCCGCTTGGGCTGCTGCCGCTTGGGGGCGGCCGTGGGGGCGGGGCTGCCGTCCTCGGTGGCGACGGCGACCGCGCTGTCGCTCTTGGTCACGGTGCCGTCGGTCTGGGCGGCGAGACCGGCCTTGGTCAGGCCGTTGATGAACTTGCGCTCGTACTCGTTGCGGTCCCGGCCCTTGGCGACGATCGCCTTGATGATGGCGCGGTCGCGGCGGTTGCGGGCCGCGCTGTGGTGCGTGACCTGCTTGTAGAGGCGCTCCAGGTAGGCGGCCTGCGCCTTGGAACCCGGAGTCGGGTTGTTGTGGATCACGTACATCTGCTGGCCCATGGTCCACAGGTTCGTGGTCAACCAGTAGACGAGGACACCGACCGGGAAGTTGATACCGAAGACGGCGAAGATGACGGGGAAGACGTACATCAGCATCTTCTGCTGCTGCATGAACGGGGTCTTCACCGAGGTGTCGACGTTCTTCGTCATCAACTGGCGCTGCGTGTAGAACTGCGACAGCGACATCAGGACGATCATGATGGCGGTGACGATCCGCACATCGGTGATCGAGGAGCCGAGGGCCTCGACCTTGGAAGAGCTGTCGGTGAACTTCGCGGCCAGCGGAGCACCGAAGATGTGCGCCTTCTGCGCGCTCTCCAGCAGCCGGTTGTTGATCACGCCGATGGTGTCGTTCGACGCGATGCTGTTGAGCACGTGGTATAGGGCGAAGAAGAACGGCGACTGCGCCAGGATGGGAAGGCACGAGGAGAGCGGGTTGGTACCCGTCTCCTTGTACAGCTTCATCATCTCTTCGGACTGACGCTGCTTGTCGTTCTTGTAGCGCTCCTGGATCTTCTTCATCTCCGGCTGGAGCGTCTGCATCGCGCGCGTCGCCTTGATCTGCTTCACGAAGAGCGGGATCAGGCAGATACGGATCAGAATCACCAGGGACACGATGGACAGGCCCCAGGCCCAGCCCGTGTCAGGGCCGAAGATCGCACCGTACAGCTTGTGGAACTGGACGATGACCCACGAGACGGGTGTGGTGATGAAGCTGAACAGGCTGGCAATCGTGTCCACTAATCATGCTCCTTGGGCATGGGACGAGGTCTCTGCGGCCGGGCTGGAAGGACTCACAGAATTCTGTCCCTCGGTGGCCGGGTCGGCGGCGGAGGGCCCGCCCTTGCGTGCGCGCCACGCACCGCGCAGCATTTCGTGCCACCGCGGGCGCTTGCGTGGCGGGACATGGTCCACACCACCCAGCGACCACGGGTTGCACCGGAGGATGCGCCAGGCGGTGAGCGCCGTGCCCTTGATCGCACCATGCCGGTCGATGGCCGTGTAGCCGTAGTGGGAACACGACGGGTAGTACTTGCACACCGGTCCGAGCAGCGGGCTGATCGTCCACTGGTACAGCTTGATCAGCGCCAGCAGCGGGTACTTCATCGCGCACCCCCTCCCAGCAGCCGCTGAAGGGCGGCATCCAGGTCTCGGGCCAGCTGTGCATGGTCGGCGTCGCCCGCACCGGGCAGCGCCCGTACGACTACCAGGCTACCGGGGGGCAGGTCGGTGACTCGCTCCCGCATCAGGTGACGCAGTCTGCGCTTGACTTTGTTGCGTACGACCGCACCACCCACAGCCTTGCTGACGACGAAACCCGCACGCGTCGGGGGAGCGCTCTCCCCAGGCGCGTGCGGGTCCGTTGCACCGCTTCGTAGGTGGACGACGAGGAGAGGGCGTCCAGCCCTGCGGCCTCGTCGTACCGCGGTCGCGAAGTCCTCGCGCCGCCTCAGCCGGTTCTCGGTGGGCAGCACGACGTCATGACCTGACCGGGATCAGGCGGACAGACGGGCGCGACCCTTGCCACGGCGGGACGCGAGGATCGCGCGGCCGGCACGGGTGCGCATACGCAGCCGGAAGCCGTGGGTCTTCGCGCGACGACGGTTGTTCGGCTGGAAGGTGCGCTTGCTCACTCGGGGGCTCCAGAAAGAAATCGGGGTTGGCGGGGTGCCGTCCTGGCTGTCACCGTGCGCCCACGAGTAGCTCGCGTTACGCCCGAGTGCACCGCTTTCCGATCACCGAATTCCCCCGCTGGAGGCGGAGACGTGATCTGTGCCCATCGGAGGCAGGCGGCAGCAGCCATCGACAACTCGACCTGGTTACGGTACGCGCGGCTGCGCCATTCGGTCAAACCAGGGATCGGCGGGAGACACTATCCACAGGCTGGGGACAACAACTTGAACCGCACCCGTCGCCCTGACTACCTTGACTGAACTCCGATTCGTTCCCTTGTCCCCACCCCACCCGATTTACATCCCGACCCGTCCCGTGAACCACACGTTCGTGGGAACTATGAGAGAGCGTGCCCTGTGGCTGACGTACCCGCCGATCTTGCCGCAGTGTGGCCGCGAGTACTCGAACAGCTCCTCGGCGAGGGCCGCGGGCAGGGGGTCGAGGCCAAGGACGAGCACTGGATCCGCCGCTGTCAGCCGCTGGCGCTGGTCGCGGACACCGCCCTGCTCGCCGTACCGAACGAATTCGCGAAGGGCGTGCTGGAGGGCCGTCTCGCCCCGGTGGTCAGCGAGACCCTGAGCCGGGAATGCGGTCGGCCGATCCGGATCGCGATCACCGTGGACGACTCCGCTGGGGAGCCCCCGGCCCCGCCGGCGCCTCCCCAGCAACACCGCTACGAGGAGCCCGAGCCGCCCTCCGGAGCCTACGAGGGCTACGGCCGCCACCGCGGCGAGCAGCACCCGGGGGACCAGCTCCCCACCGCCCGCCCCGCCTACCCGTCGGAGTACCAGCGCCCCGAACCCGGCGCCTGGCCGCGCCAGGGCCAGGACGACTACGGCTGGCAGCAGCAACGCCTCGGCTTCCCGGACCGGGACCCGTACGCGTCGCCGCCGCAGGAGTCGTACGGCCCGTCCGACGCGTACGGCGCGCAGGACCCGTACGGCGCGCAGGAGCCGTACCGTCCGCAGGATTCGTACGGCTCCCAGGACAAGTACGGCGGGCCCGCCCAGGACTACCGCCCACAGCCTGTGGACCGTCCGTCCTATGACCAGCAGCGCTCCGAGTACGAGTCCGCCCGCGGCGACTACGACCAGCGGGACGGCCGCCGTGAGCTGCCCGACCCGCCCGCGGGTTCCGGGCACGTGCACCGCGGCGGTCCGGTCGGCTCCTCGCTGCCCGCCTCCAGCGGCGCCCCCGGCCCGCTGGCCGCGCAGCCCGCCCCGGCGACCGGCCCCGGTGAACCGACCGCGCGGCTGAACCCGAAGTACCTCTTCGACACGTTCGTCATCGGCGCCTCCAACCGCTTCGCGCACGCCGCCGCGGTGGCCGTCGCCGAGGCGCCCGCGAAGGCGTACAACCCCCTCTTCATCTACGGGGAGTCCGGGCTCGGCAAGACGCACCTGCTGCACGCGATCGGGCACTACGCGCGCAGCCTGTACCCGGGCACGCGCGTGCGGTACGTCAGCTCGGAGGAGTTCACCAACGAGTTCATCAACTCCATCCGCGACGGCAAGGGCGACAGCTTCCGCAAGCGCTACCGCGAGATGGACATCCTGCTCGTCGACGACATCCAGTTCCTCGCGGACAAGGAGTCGACGCAGGAGGAGTTCTTCCACACCTTCAACACGCTCCACAACGCCAACAAGCAGATCGTGCTCTCCAGTGACCGGCCGCCCAAGCAGTTGGTCACCCTGGAGGACCGGCTGCGGAACCGTTTCGAGTGGGGCCTGATCACCGACGTGCAGCCGCCCGAGCTGGAGACGCGGATCGCGATCCTGCGCAAGAAGGCGGTGCAGGAGCAGCTCAACGCCCCGCCGGAGGTGCTGGAGTTCATCGCCTCCCGGATCTCGCGCAACATCCGCGAGCTGGAGGGCGCGCTGATCCGGGTGACGGCGTTCGCGTCGCTCAACCGGCAGCCGGTGGACCTGGGCCTCACCGAGATCGTCCTGAAGGACCTGATCCCCGGTGGGGACGACTCGACGCCGGAGATCACCTCTACGGCCATCATGAGCGCCACCGCGGACTACTTCGGGCTCACCGTCGAGGACCTGTGCGGCAGTTCGCGCGGCCGTCAGCTCGTCACGGCCCGCCAGATCGCGATGTACCTGTGCCGTGAGCTGACGGACCTGTCGCTGCCGAAGATCGGCGCGCTGTTCGGCGGCCGGGACCACACGACGGTGATGCACGCCGACCGCAAGATCCGCAATCTGATGGCCGAGCGGCGCTCCATCTACAACCAGGTGACGGAGCTGACGAACCGCATCAAGAACGGCTGACACCGGCGGCCGGAAGGCCGCTCGTACGGCGTCCAGGGCGCCCCCGGAGGTCTTCCCGGGGGCGCCCTCCGCCGTTCCCGGGGGGTTCCGGCGTCTCCCCGGCCCTCCCCCGCGCGCCACCCGCTGTTCGAATACTCGCCGGGTTACGGCCTCTCTCCACAGATTCGGCGACTTTCTGCCGTCCACATCCTGGGGACCGCGAAGTTGTCCAGACCGTATCCACAGCCGACCCTGTTGATAGATCATCAAGCCAGGTCAGATCCCTGTGGATTGGTGGACGAAAGATCTCCACAGCCTGTGGACGACACGTCGGTCCACAGGCTGTGCACGGAGTTGTCCACCGACAACCCACAGGCTGAGGACGATTGTCCCCAGCGATCGCCGGCTTCTCCACAGCTCTGTCCACTGTTCGGCAACATGGCGCGTCTCCTCACCGCGTCGAGTGAAGCGCGTCACACGAAGGTGCCAGATTGGGCTGTGGGAAAGACGGGTAAAGCTGGGGACGACGCTGGGGAGAACTCGTCCCTCCCTGTGCACGGCGTGTGCAGAACTTTCTGTTCTCCACAGCGGACCCGGGTTGTCCACCGCCTCCGCCCACAGGGCCAGTGGACAAAATCTCCGTCCTGAGCTGCGGAAACGCGGTTATCCACGGTATCCACAGGCCCTACTACTACCCCCAACCAGTTAGAGCGGGGAATTCGTTTCGAAGCGGGTCCTGTGCACAACTCGCGGCTCGGCGCCCGGCTGCCCCTCGTCACGACTTGACCCCGAGAGGCACCTACTGTCAGTGCCGTGCGTCAGACTGTTCCCCGGTGTCCTTCCCGTCCCGGGACCGTCGACACCAAGACAGACGACGAAGCGAAGCAGGGCGAGAAGCGCCGGCAACAGCAGGAGGCGGCTAACCGTGAAGATCCGGGTGGAACGCGACGTACTCGCGGAGGCAGTGGCCTGGGCGGCGCGCAGCCTCCCGGCCCGTCCGCCGGCGCCTGTGCTCGCCGGCCTGCTCCTGAAGGCCGAGGACGGCCAGCTGAGCCTGTCCAGCTTCGACTACGAGGTCTCCGCGCGTGTCAGCGTCGAGGCCGAGGTCGAGGAGGAGGGCACGGTCCTCGTCTCGGGGCGCCTGCTCGCCGACATCTCGCGCGCGCTCCCCAACCGGCCGGTGGAGATCTCCACAGACGGTGTACGGGCGACGGTGGTCTGCGGCTCCTCCCGCTTCACGCTCCACACCCTGCCGGTGGAGGAGTACCCGGCGCTGCCGCAGATGCCGAACGCGACGGGCACGGTCCCCGGCGAGGTCTTCGCCTCCGCCGTGCAGCAGGTCGCCATCGCCGCGGGCCGCGACGACACGCTGCCCGTCCTCACCGGCGTCCGTATCGAGATCGAGGGCGACACGGTCACGCTGGCCTCCACCGACCGCTACCGCTTCGCGGTCCGCGAGTTCCTGTGGAAGCCGGAGAACCCCGACACCTCCGCCGTCGCCCTGGTGCCCGCCAAGACGCTCCTGGACACCGCCAAGGCGCTCACGAGCGGCGACAGCGTGATCCTGGCGCTGTCCGGCTCCGGCGCGGGCGAGGGCCTCATCGGCTTCGAGGGCGCCGGTCGCCGTACGACGACCCGTCTGCTGGAGGGTGACCTCCCGAAGTACCGCACGCTGTTCCCGACCGAGTTCAACAGCGTCGCCGTGATCGAGACCGCGCCCTTCGTGGAGGCCGTCAAGCGCGTGGCCCTGGTCGCCGAGCGCAACACCCCGGTGCGGCTCAGCTTCGAGCAGGGCGTGCTCATCCTGGAGGCCGGTTCCAGCGACGACGCACAGGCTGTGGAAAGGGTCGACGCCCAGCTGGAGGGCGACGACATCTCGATCGCCTTCAACCCGACCTTCCTGCTGGACGGCCTGAGCGCGATCGACTCCCCGGTGGCGCAGCTGTCCTTCACGACGTCCACCAAGCCCGCGCTGCTCAGCGGCAAGCCCGCGCTGGACGCCGAGGCGGACGACGCGTACAAGTACCTGATCATGCCGGTCCGGCTGAGCGGCTGACTCGGGCTCCCCGAGAAGCCGCAGGTGGGGGCGTACGTATGAGCGCGTATGCCCACAGGTGTGCATGAGCGTCCGGGTTTAGGCTCGTACGTGGGTACGAAAGTGCCGCGGGGCGACCGCGCCGCGGCACGGACGGCCGTAACGCCACCTCGCGAACCTAAGGAACACAACTGATGGAGCTCGGTCTCGTCGGCCTCGGCAAGATGGGCGGCAACATGCGCGAGCGGATCCGCCGCGCCGGCCACACCGTCCTCGGCTACGACCGCAACGCGGATCTCGCCGATGTCCACAGCCTGGAGGAGCTTGTGGGCAAGCTCTCCGGCCCGCGCGTGGTCTGGGTGATGGTCCCGGCCGGCGAGCCCACCCAGACGACCATCGACCAGCTCGCCGAGCTGCTGGAGCCCGGCGACGTGGTCGTGGACGGCGGCAACTCGCGCTGGACGGACGACGAGAAGCACGCCGCGGAGCTGGCCGCCAAGGGCATCGGCTTCGTCGACTGCGGCGTCTCCGGCGGCGTCTGGGGCCTGGAGAACGGCTACGCCCTGATGTACGGCGGCGACGCGGAGAACGTCGCCAAGGTGCAGCCGGTCTTCGACGCGCTCAAGCCTGAGGGCGACTTCGGCGCCGTCCACGCGGGCAAGGTCGGCGCGGGCCACTTCGCGAAGATGGTCCACAACGGCATCGAGTACGCCATGATGCAGGCCTACGCCGAGGGCTGGGAGCTGCTGGAGAAGGTCGACTCCGTGACCGACGTCCGGGAGGTCTTCCGCTCCTGGCAGGAGGGCACGGTCATCCGCTCCTGGCTGCTCGACCTGGCCGTCAACGCCCTCGACGAGGACGAGCACCTGGAGCAGCTGCGCGGCTACGCCCAGGACTCCGGCGAGGGCCGCTGGACCGTGGAGGCGGCGATCGACAACGCCGTGCCGCTGCCCGCGATCACGGCGTCCCTCTTCGCGCGGTTCGCCTCGCGGCAGGAGGACTCACCGCAGATGAAGATGGTCGCGGCGCTGCGGAACCAGTTCGGCGGTCACGCGGTCGAGAAGAAGTAGCCCGGTCGAGAAGAAGTAGTCCACAGGACTGTGTCAGCAGGACCGTTTCGGCGGTCCACCACGCCGGGGGAGGTCGGCGAACGACCATGCACGTCACGCATCTGTCGCTGGCCGACTTCCGCTCGTACGCCCGGGTCGAGGTCCCGCTCGACCCGGGCGTCACGGCCTTCGTCGGCCCGAACGGGCAGGGCAAGACGAACCTCGTCGAGGCGGTCGGCTACCTCGCCACCCTCGGCAGCCACCGCGTCTCCTCCGACGCCCCGCTGGTCCGCATGGGCGCCGAGTGCGCGGTGGTCCGGGCACAGGTGCGGCAGGGCGAGCGCCAGCAACTGGTCGAGCTGGAGCTGAACCCGGGCCGCGCCAACCGGGCCCGTATCAACCGGTCCTCGCAGGTCAGACCACGGGACATCCTGGGCATCGTGCGCACGGTGCTGTTCGCGCCGGAGGACCTCGCCCTGGTCAAGGGCGACCCCGGGGAGCGGCGCCGCTTCCTGGACGAGCTGATCACCGCCCGCTCCCCGCGGATGGCCGGGGTCCGCTCGGACTACGACCGCGTGCTCAAGCAGCGCAACACCCTGCTGAAGTCGGCGGCGCTGGCCCGCCGTCACGGCGGGCGTTCGGTGGACCTGTCCACGCTCGACGTCTGGGACCAGCACCTCGCGCGCGTGGGCGCCGAGCTGCTCGCCCAGCGCCTCGACCTGATCGCGGCGATCCAGCCGCTGGCCGACAAGGCGTACGAGCAACTCGCCCCCGGCGGTGGCCCCGTCACCCTGGAGTACAAGCCGTCGGCGCCCGGCGGGGCACACGCGCGTGAGGCGCTGTTCGAGCAGCTGACGGCGGCGCTCGCGGACGTCCGCAAGCAGGAGATCGAGCGGGGCGTCACCCTGGTGGGACCGCACCGCGACGACCTGCTGCTCAAGCTGGGCGAGCTGCCCGCGAAGGGGTACGCCTCGCACGGCGAGTCCTGGTCGTACGCGCTGGCGCTGCGGCTGGCTTCCTACGACCTGCTGCGTGCCGAGGGCAACGAGCCGGTGCTGGTCCTCGACGACGTGTTCGCCGAGCTGGACACCCGGCGCCGGGAGCGGCTGGCGGAGCTGGTGGCGCCGGGCGAGCAGGTGCTGGTGACGGCCGCGGTCGACGACGACGTACCGCATGTGCTCAGCGGCGCGCGGTACGCGGTGTCCGGTGGGGCGGTGGAGCGCGTATGAGCGGCAACACCTCCGGCACCGGCCCCGGCACCGGGAGAACGTCCGGGGCCGCCCCCGACGGCATCCCGCGGCAGACCCCGGCGGACGGGGCCCCCGCCGCGGGCCCCGACAAGGCGGCGCACTCCGGCGTCGACCTCGCGCGTGTGGCGCTGCGCGCGGCCCGGGAGCAGGCACGCGCGCGTGGGGACGCGACGCGGCAGCGCAAGCAGGCGCGTCGCGGCGGGCTGCGCTCCGGCGCGCGCGCCGACGGCCGGGATCCGATGGCGCTCGGCTCGGCGATCAACCGGCTGATCACCGAACGTGGCTGGGAGGCCCCGGCGGCGGTGGGCGGCGTCATGGGGCGCTGGCCGCAGATCGTCGGCGAGGACGTGGCCAAGCACTGCGTGCCCGAGCGGTACGACGAGGACGAGCGCGTGCTGGTCGTGCGCTGCGACTCGACGGCCTGGGCGACGAACCTGCGGCTGCTGGCGCCGACGCTGGTCGCCCGGCTCAACGAGGACCTCGGGCACGGCGCGGTGCGGCAGATCAAGGTGCTCGGCCCCGGCGGCCCGGCCCGCCGCTACGGCCCGCTGCGGGCTCCGGGGAGCACCGGGCCCGGCGACACCTACGGGTGACGAACGTCACGTGGAGAGCTCCGGCGCGTCTTCCCGGACGCCCCCGTACGTCCCTTGTGGAGGGGCCCGCGCGCCCGGCGCACACGAGGGCGAATCCCGACCTGACCCTGGAGTAGCAAAGGGTTGACGTCCCGAAGCGCTGAGTGCCTCTGTGAGCCTCTTGGAGCCCCCTTCCGCATATCGGGAGTCGGACGAGCGTCGTTCAGGGCGGCACATGAGGACTCAGGTACCGGCAAACCCCCATCAGTGTCAGTGCTACCGGTAGACTGGAAGACAATCCCGCCCCGAACGTGGGGACCGTCCGGGAAACGCTGAGCAACGCTGATCAAGGCTTACCACCGCAACATGCCGCAGCCGCTCCGGCAACCGCCGCCGAGCCCGGCTCGTGCTGTGCCAGAAAGGGCGCTTCGTGGCCGATTCCGGCAACCCCAACGACAACATCCCGTCCACCGAGGCCCCGGCCGGTGTCGCCGAGGCTTCCGTCACGGCGTCGTACGACGCCAGCGCCATCACCGTCCTCGAGGGCCTGGACGCGGTACGCAAGCGTCCCGGTATGTACATCGGCTCGACCGGTGAGCGAGGGCTGCACCACCTCGTGTACGAGGTGGTCGACAACTCCGTCGACGAGGCGCTGGCCGGCCACGCGGACACGATCGAGGTGACGATCCTCGCCGACGGCGGCGTCCGCGTCGTCGACAACGGCCGTGGCATCCCGGTGGGCATCGTCCCGTCCGAGGGCAAGCCCGCCGTCGAGGTCGTGCTGACCGTGCTGCACGCGGGCGGAAAGTTCGGCGGCGGCGGGTACGCGGTCTCCGGTGGTCTGCACGGTGTCGGCGTCTCGGTCGTGAACGCCCTGTCGAGCAAGGTCTCCGTGGAGGTCCGCACCGACGGCCACCGCTGGACGCAGGACTACAAGATGGGCGTACCGACCGCCCCGCTGGCGAAGCACGAGGCCATCGAGGAGACCGGCACCTCGGTCACCTTCTGGGCCGACGCGGACATCTTCGAGACGACCGACTACTCCTTCGAGACGCTCTCGCGGCGCTTCCAGGAGATGGCGTTCCTCAACAAGGGTCTGACGATCAAGCTCACGGACGAGCGCGAGTCGGCGAAGGCCACCTCCGGGGCGGACGAGGCGGGCGCGGACGAGACGGCCGAGGTCAAGGCCGTCACGTACCACTACGAGGGCGGCATCGTCGACTTCGTGAGGTACCTCAACTCCCGCAAGGGCGAGGTGGTGCACCCCACGGTCATCGACCTGGAGGCGGAGGACAAGGACAAGAGCCTCTCCCTCGAAGTCGCGATGCAGTGGAACAGCGGCTACAGCGAGGGCGTGTACTCCTTCGCCAACATCATCCACACGCATGAGGGCGGCACCCACGAGGAGGGCTTCCGCGCGGCGCTCACCAACCTCATCAACAAGTACGCGCGCGACAAGAAGCTGCTCCGCGAGAAGGACGACAACCTCACGGGCGACGACATCCGCGAGGGTCTGACCGCGATCATCTCGGTGAAGCTGAGCGAGCCGCAGTTCGAGGGCCAGACCAAGACCAAACTGGGCAACACGGAGGCGAAGACCTTCGTCCAGAAGGCGGTCTACGAACACCTCAACGACTGGCTGGACCGCAACCCGAACGAGGCCGCGGACATCATCCGCAAGGGCATCCAGGCGGCCACCGCGCGCGTGGCGGCCCGCAAGGCGCGCGACCTGACCCGCCGCAAGGGCCTGCTGGAGACGGCGTCCCTGCCGGGCAAGCTCTCCGACTGCCAGTCGAACGACCCCACCAAGTGCGAGATCTTCATCGTCGAGGGCGACTCCGCCGGCGGCTCGGCCAAGTCCGGCCGGAACCCGGAGTACCAGGCGATCCTGCCGATCCGCGGCAAGATCCTCAACGTCGAGAAGGCGCGGATCGACAAGATCCTCCAGAACCAGGAGATCCAGGCGCTGATCTCGGCCTTCGGTACCGGGGTCCACGAGGACTTCGACATCGAGAAGCTGCGCTACCACAAGATCATCCTGATGGCGGACGCGGACGTCGACGGCCAGCACATCAACACCCTGCTGCTGACCTTCCTGTTCCGCTTCATGCGGCCGCTGGTCGAGGCCGGGCACGTGTTCCTGTCCCGTCCCCCGCTCTACAAGATCAAGTGGGGCAAGGACGACTTCGAGTACGCGTACTCCGACCGCGAGCGTGACGCGCTGATCGAGCTGGGCCGCCAGGCGGGCAAGCGCATCCGGGACGACTCGGTGCAGCGCTTCAAGGGTCTCGGCGAGATGAACGCCGAGGAGCTGCGCATCACGACGATGGACCAGGAGCACCGCGTCCTCGGCCAGGTCACCCTCGACGACGCCGCCCAGGCCGACGACCTGTTCTCGGTCCTCATGGGCGAGGACGTCGAGGCCCGCCGCCAGTTCATCCAGCGCAACGCCAAGGACGTCCGCTTCCTCGACATCTGAGTCGGTCTCAGCTGACCGCACCAGGAAGGACCTTCACCAGCAATGACCGACGAGAACACTCCCGTGACGACGCCGGAGGGCGACGCCCTGGGTATGCGCGTCGAGCCCGTCGGGCTCGAGACGGAGATGCAGCGCTCGTACCTCGACTACGCGATGTCCGTCATCGTCTCGCGCGCGCTGCCGGACGTCCGTGACGGACTCAAGCCCGTCCACCGCCGCGTCCTGTACGCGATGTACGACGGCGGCTACCGCCCCGAGCGCGGCTTCTACAAGTGCGCCCGCGTCGTCGGCGACGTCATGGGCAACTACCACCCGCACGGCGACTCCTCGATCTACGACGCGCTGGTCCGCCTGGCGCAGTCGTGGTCGATGCGGATGCCGCTGGTGGACTCCAACGGCAACTTCGGCTCGCCGGGCAACGACCCGGCGGCGGCCATGCGGTACACCGAGTGCAAGATGGCGCCGCTGTCGATGGAGATGGTCCGCGACATCGACGAGGAGACCGTCGACTTCACGGACAACTACGACGGCCGCTCCCAGGAGCCGACCGTCCTGCCCTCCCGCTTCCCGAACCTGCTGATCAACGGCTCGGCGGGCATCGCGGTCGGCATGGCAACCAACATCCCGCCGCACAACCTGCGCGAGGTCGCGGCGGGCGCCCAGTGGTACCTGGAGAACCCCGAGGCCACGCACGAGGAGCTGCTGGACGCGCTCATCGAGCGGATCAAGGGCCCGGACTTCCCGACCGGCGCGCTCGTCGTCGGCCGCAAGGGCATCGAGGAGGCGTACCGCACGGGCCGTGGCTCGATCACCATGCGCGCGGTCGTCGAGGTCGAGGAGATCCAGAACCGCCAGTGCCTGGTGGTCACGGAGCTGCCGTACCAGGTGAACCCCGACAACCTCGCGCAGAAGATCGCCGACGGCGTGAAGGACGGCAAGCTCGGCGGCATCGCCGACGTCCGCGACGAGACGTCGTCCCGCACGGGCCAGCGCCTGGTCATCGTCCTGAAGAGGGACGCGGTCGCCAAGGTCGTCCTGAACAACCTGTACAAGCACACGGACCTCCAGACCAACTTCGGCGCCAACATGCTGGCCCTGGTCGACGGCGTCCCGCGCACGCTCTCCCTGGACGCGTTCATCCGCCACTGGGTGACGCACCAGATCGAGGTCATCGTCCGCCGTACGCGCTTCCGGCTGCGCAAGGCCGAGGAGCGGGCGCACATCCTGCGCGGCCTGCTGAAGGCCCTGGACGCCATCGACGAGGTCATCGCGCTGATCCGGCGCAGCGACACCGTCGACATCGCCCGTACGGGCCTGATGGGCCTGCTGGAGATCGACGAGATCCAGGCCAACGCCATCCTGGAGATGCAGCTGCGGCGGCTGGCCGCCCTGGAGCGCCAGAAGATCGTCCAGGAGCACGACGAACTCCAGGCGAAGATCCGCGAGTACAACGAGATCCTCGCCTCCCCGGTCCGCCAGCGCGGCATCGTCAGCGCGGAGCTGACCGCGATCGTCGAGAAGTACGGCGACGACCGCAAGACCATGCTGGTGCCCTACGACGGTGACATGTCCATCGAGGACCTCATCGCCGAGGAGGACATCGTGGTCACCGTCACGCGCGGGGGCTACGTCAAGCGCACCAAGACCGTCGACTACCGGGCGCAGAAGCGCGGCGGCAAGGGCGTGCGCGGGACGAAGCTGAGGGAAGACGACATCGTCGACCACTTCTTCGTCTCCACGACCCACCACTGGCTGCTGTTCTTCACCAACAAGGGCCGCGTCTACCGCGTGAAGGCGTACGAGCTGCCCGACGCCGGGCGGGACGCGCGCGGTCAGCACGTCGCCAACCTGCTGGCCTTCCAGCCGGACGAGGCGATCGCCGAGATCCTCGCGATCCGTGACTACGAGGCGGCGCCGTACCTGGTGCTCGCCACGAAGGCCGGTCTGGTCAAGAAGACGCCGCTGAAGGATTACGATTCCCCGCGCTCCGGCGGCGTCATCGCGATCAACCTCCGGGAGAAGGAGGACGGAACCGACGACGAACTGATCGGAGCCGAACTCGTCTCGCCCGACGACGATCTGCTGCTGATCAGCCGAAAGGCACAGTCGATCAGGTTCACCGCGACGGACGACACGCTGCGTCCCATGGGCCGCGCGACCTCGGGCGTCAAGGGCATGAGTTTCCGCGAGGGGGACGAGCTGCTCTCGATGAATGTTGTTCGACCCGGTACGTTCGTGTTCACTGCTACCGACGGTGGGTACGCGAAGCGGACCGCTGTCGACGAGTACCGCGTCCAGGGACGCGGCGGCCTCGGTATCAAGGCCGCCAAGATCGTTGAGGACCGCGGTTCGCTCGTCGGCGCGCTGGTGGTCGAGGAGACCGACGAGATCCTCGCCATCACGCTGGGCGGCGGTGTGATTCGTACGCGAGTCAACGAGGTCAGGGAGACGGGCCGTGACACCATGGGCGTCCAACTGATCAATCTGGGCAAGCGCGATGCCGTCGTCGGTATCGCACGCAACGCCGAGGCGGGACGCGAGGCGGAGGAGGTCGACGGTGACATCACCGTCGACGAGACCACCGCCGAGGCACCCGCGCCCACCGGCACGGACGAGGGCGTGGTGCCCCCGGCCGAGTAGCACGAGGAGTGAGTCAGCGTGAGCGGAGCCACGGGCGCCGGACCGACCGGAACGTCCACCGGTTCTACGGCCGGTACGGAGACGGACGGCGGCGGCCGTGGCTCCGCCACGCGTGACCCGGACTCGGCATCCTCGTCGGCATCATCCTCGTACGCACAACAGACGCATGGATCCCAGGGGGGAACTGTGACGGACACCCGAGGTCCGCAGACCCAGCAGTACGCCGCTGGAGCGGGCCCGGCCGCCCCCGGCGGCCAGACGCAGCCACCGGCCGCGTCCCAGCAGACGGCATCGCCGCTCCCCGGCGAGCGACAGCCGCAGCAGCCCGCCGGGCCCTACCACCCGCCGCAGGCCTATCCGTCGCAGGGCGGCGGACAGGGCGCACAGGCCGCGGGGGGCGGCCCGACGGCGGTCGCGGGGCCCGCAGGCCCCGCCGCGGGCGTACGCCGCCCGCGCACCGGCGCGCGCACCACGCCGCGGGTCCGCAAGGCGCGGCTGCGGGTGGCCAAGGCCGACCCGTGGTCGGTGATGAAGGTCAGCTTCCTGCTCTCCATCGCCCTGGGCGTCTGCACCATCGTCGCGTCGGCCGTGCTGTGGATGGTCATGGACGCGATGGGCGTGTTCTCGACGGTCGGCGGCACGATCTCCGAGGCCACCGGCTCCAACGAGTCGAACGGCTTCGACCTGCAGGCCTTCCTGTCGCTGCCCAACGTCCTGATGTTCACGGCGATCATCGCGGTGATCGACGTCGTCCTGGCGACGGCCCTCGCCACCCTCGGCGCCTTCATCTACAACCTCTCCGCCGGTTTCGTCGGCGGCGTGGAACTGACCCTCGCCGAGGACGAGTGAGGCCCCGCGACTATCGATTTTGGGACTGCCCCGGTCGTGCGCTAATCTTCAGGAGTCAGCGCGCGGACATGCACCGCACAGCGCGGCGGGGCTATAGCTCAGTTGGTTAGAGCGCATCCCTGATAAGGATGAGGCCACAGGTTCAAATCCTGTTAGCCCCACCATCGAAGACCCTCAACCGGGAATGGTTGGGGGTCTTTTCCTGTGGGGTGGCCGGGTCGGCCTTGTCGCGCGTGGCTATGAGGCGTGGCGGAATGGGGTGGCCTGGCCCCCGGTGCGGGCGCGGCCGGTGGTCTCCTCGGTGGTGGGGCGGGCTTCCCGGCTCGGGCCGAGGGCGAGTTGTACGGGGGTGCCTACGGCGTCGAGCAGGTCGTCGGCGTGCAGGGTGATCGCGGTGAGGCGGGCGCGGCGTGGGCCCGCGGCGTCCAGTAGGCGGTAGGCCGTGGAGCGCAGGTCGTCGTGGTGGGCGGACGGCCGGGCGGGGCGCCGGGAGGTGGTCCAAGCGGGGCCGTCGGGGAAGCGCAGGGCGAGGGTCAGGGCGCCGGGGGCCTGGTGTCGGTGGCGTAGCTGGTGGCCGAGTCGGCTCACCAGGTCGAGCAGGGCCGCCCGGACCTCGGCGCCGCCGGGGGTGTGCCGGGGGAAGACGTGGGTCACGGTGGCGGAGGCGGGCAACGGGGCCGACCAGTCGGTGACCTTGGCGGGGGACACGGCGAGGACTCCGCCTGGGCGCGGGATCTGAGCGGAAGCGGAGGCCGCGGCCGCGACGGACGGTCCGATGCCGACTCGGACGTCCACTCCGAGGCGGGAGATCGTGCGGATCCGCAGGGTCTCGCCCAGACCGCAGGCGTCGTCCGCGCCGTGCTGGTGTGGTGGTGCGCCGAGCTCTATCAGAGCCGCTTGCGGGGGCAGGGCCCGGACGAGTGGAGCCAGCTCCGTCAGCAGCTCCAGGAGCTGCCGGTAGGTGTCCTCGGGCAGGTGGTCGGGGCAGCGTACGTGCATCACCGTGGAGGCTTCCGGTGTCATGGCGTCCACCTCCCTGGCCGTCTGCTTTCTGCTTCTCTCCCCACAGTATCGAACGTTTAGTCGAATGGGTGCTCGGTTCGGCACGGGGAAGGCCCGGTCCTCAGGGGCGCGCAAGGGCGCTGAGGGCCGGGCCTTCGGGTTGGTTCGGGTGCGTCATGCCGTAGGGCAGAGCTGTACGCAAGATCGCCGTGACGACGGTGACGGTAAGAGGAGAAGAGGATCTTCGCGGTCAGCGCTGGTGCGGGAGCTTCGCTGGCTCGGGGTCTTCGGGGGCGGGCTCGTCGTCGCAGGGGTGGCCGGCCTCCGCGGCGGCCTCCGCGTCCCGGTCCGGGTGGGGGAGGTGGCGGCAGTTCGGGGTCTTGCCGTGGGCTTCCGCTCGGATGCGCTGCTTCATCGTGGGGGGCAGTGCTCTGGCGTAGGACCAGGCCCAGCCGGGCGTCGCCGCCGGTGTCGTCGTCGGGGGCGTGTGGTCCGCGGCGCTGTTGCGGGTCGGCTCACTCTGCGGTACGGCCGCGGCGGCGGTCGTGGTGACGAGTCCGAGTGCGGTGAACAGCGTGATGAAGGCGGTGACGAGGACGTTCCACAGCTTCATGACCTTGGTGCGGGCCATGGCCCCTCACTTTCGGGTTGGGCGATTTGCGTACTTTCCTCATGATGTGTATGTGGGTCCCGAAGTGGTGGACCGACGCCCGTGGCGCGGCGATGTTCAGATGAACACCACCCGGATGGCCGCAAGGCCCCCGGAAAACGCGCGGATGTGCCTGGTCAGGGGCCGGAGTTGAGGCCCCGGCGCAGGTCACCGGCCGATATCGGCCGGTGTGTATAGTCGGGCGCCAGAGGTCCCCTACGTCAAGGAAAGACGAGGTCGCGCGGTGAAGAAGCTTCTCCTGGTCGCACTGGCCGCCATCGGCGGGCTCCTCGTGTACCGCCAGATCCAGGCGGATCGCGCCGAGCAGGATCTGTGGACGGAGGCGACTGACTCCGTGCCCACGGGTTCGTGAGCACCGACATCCAGTTCTGAACAGACAGACCCCGGCCGTCATCGCGGTCGGGGTTTTGCGTGTGCGGCAGGATGGGCCACGGTCGGAACGGGCGCGGTGACGACGAGGGGTGGCGCGTGATGGGTCGGCGTACGCAGCGGTGGCGTGCGGGGGCGAGGCGTTCTGATCGATCCCCACGCGCGCGTGGGGCCCTCGTAGCGGCGGTGGTGGCGTGTGCCGTCGCGGGCCTGCCGGGACAGGCGCTCGCCGTCGTCCCCAGCGCGCCGTACAGCTCTCCGTACGGCCTCCCGTACGGCTCTCCGCGGGGGTATGCCTTCGCGCCGGACGCCCTGGCGGTCCCGGCAGCCACCGGCACCGCCGACGCCGCGCTCCTCGTGCCCGGCAGGACCTTCAGGAGTACCCTCCGCAGCGGCGCGAAGGCGTACTTCCGCCTCGAACTCGGGGCCAGCGAGAACGCGTACGTCTCCGTGACCGCCGTACCTCACGCGGGGGCCACCCTCTCGCCCCTCGACCGGTTCAAGGTCTCCCTCCAGGACGCGGACGGCGAGCCCTGCACCCTCTCCCCCGACAGCGCGGCCTTCGGCGCCGCCCGCAGTCCGCGCCCGGTCGCGGTCTGGGGTCTGCGCGAGGTGGCACCGGACTCGTCCCGGTGCCAGGGCGAGGGGACGTACTACGCCGTCGTCGAGCGGACCGCCACGGCCGAGTCGGCGTCGGACGTCTGGGACCTGGAACTGGCACCCGTCACGGAGCCCGGCCTGACCTCCGCCGAGGACAGCGGGGCACCGGACGACTGGGACTCCGCCTCTCCTGAGCCGCCCACGGGACAGGCCGGGCGACGGGCGGGCGGCGAGGGGTTCGCGTCGGCGGCCACGATCGGCCGCGGTGTCTGGTCCACGGAGATCGCGCCCGGCCGGACGCTCTTCTACAAGGTGCCCGTCGGCTGGGGCCAGCAGCTCTCCGCCACCGCCGAACTCGCCGGCGCGACCCCGCTCGACGGCTCCGGGTTCTCGGTCAGCGCGCTCAACCTCGACCTCTACAACCCCGCCCGCGGTCCGGTCGCGGGCGAGGCCACCAGCTACGCCGGTCGGCAGAGGTCCGCCGCACTCGACCCGCTGCCCCCCGTCGACCACGCCAACCGGCACGCCGCCGCGGGCGCGGTGAGCGCGATGCGGTTCGCCGGGGCCTACTACCTCGTGGTCCATCTCGCCGCACAGGTGGCGGACGACTTCGGCGACGGGCCGTTCGGGCTGACGCTGCGCGTGGGGATCGAGGGAGCCGCGGGGGAAGGGCCCGCGTATGCCGGGGACGCGGTGCCGGAGGGGGTGTTCGACGCGAGCGTCGGCGGCTCGGGCCCCGTGAGCGGTGGCGGTGGTGAGGACGGCGCCGGGCGTGATCCCGCGATGACCGCGCTCGCCGTGAGCGGCATCGGTGGCGGGACGTTGCTGCTGGCCGGGCTCGGGGTGTGGTCGGCGGCGGCGCGGCGGCGGGGCGTCTCGGCGTAGCGGCGCGCGTCCCTTCTCAGATGCGGGTCAGGGCCCAGAACCCGATGGCGTAGCAGGCCAGCGCCAGGATCAGGACCGGGACCACCACCTTGGCGGGCGGGCCGGGGCGTGGGGCGGCACGTCGGCCGCGTCGGCCGGGGCGGGCCGGGCCGGGGCGGGGCTGGGGTTGAGACGGGGGCGGGGGCCACGAAATCGGTGGCGCCGGGGTGGGAACCTGCGGGTCCTGAGCGGTGTACGAAGCAGTAGAGGCATCAGCGCGATGCCGCACCGCTTGTGCCGTGGGGTCGTGAGGGGAGGCTGTGGGATGGGGGGACAGGGGTGGAAACGGGGATGGGGAAGGGGACGGAAACGGGGACGGGGACGGGGACGGGTCGTACGGCGGTGGCGTGGGCGTCTGGGGGAAGGGGGGAGCCGCGGGCGGCGGAGGCGGGAGGTGGAAGCTGCCCGTGTCCGACCTGCTCGGCCGCTGCTGCGAATGCGCCTGTGGTGGTTGCTGTGGTTCATGTTGCGGCTGTGGCAGGGGAGTCCGTGGATCAGCGGGTACGGCTCCCGAACCCGCATCGTCCTCATGGGAAGGCGCGGAAGGCGCGGAAGGCGCCGAAGCGCCGGACGCCGTACCTCCCGTGTCCTCCGACCGTCCCCTCAACCCCGGCGCCACCCCGGGCGCCCTCTTGAGCGGGCCGTCGGGGGCGTATGCCGTGGGCAGCGGGCCGAGCTGGTCGAAGACCTCGATCTGCTCGTCATCGGGTCCGGGCTCGGGGAGGAGTTCGATGGCGGACGCGAGGGCCTTGCGCGCCCCCGTGGCGGTGCGGAAGCGGGCCTGGGGGTCCGGTTGCAGCAGGGTGGCCACGACCTGCCAGAGCGGCTCGGGAATGCCCTTGGGCGCTCCCGGTGTGCCGTGCTCCGCGAAGTACTGGATCAGCGCCTTGGCGTCAGGCTTCGCGCCCTCCAGCAGATACAGCGCGACCAGTCCTACGGCGAACAGGTCGGCGGGGAAGTCGGGTTCGGCGCCCATCATCTGCTCGGGCGCGAGATAACCGGGCGTGCCCACCACCAGGTTGGTCTCGGTCAGCCGGGGCTCACCGAGCCGCATCGCGATGCCGAAGTCGGACAGCCGCAGCTTCGGCCGGGAGGTGCCGGTGGCTTCGAGGAGCACGTTGGCGGGCTTGATGTCCCGGTGGACGACGTCCTCCGCGTGGACGGCGGCCAGCCCGGCCAGCAACTGGTCGAGCAGGGTGCAGACGAACGGAGGCGGCAGGGGGCCGTAGTCGCCGACGAGGTGGACCAGCGAACCGCCGGCCACCAGGTCCATGGTGAACAGGACCTTGTCGTCGTCGGCGGCCCAGCTGGCGGGCGCGAGGACATGGGGGTGGTCGATCCTGAGGGCCTGCTCGCGGACGAAGCGCAGCAGCGAGTGGGCGTCGCTCTGCTGGAGGACCTTCGCGGCCACATAGCGGCGACGGCGGTGGTCCCAGGCGCGCCAGACGGCGCCGACGCCTCCGCGTCCGATCGGGTCGACCAGTTCGTACCGGCCGGCGAACACCTCACCCATCGCTGCGCGCTGCTCCTCCCCCTGGGTTCCCCTGCTCCGGAGTCGGGCTCGGCGGCGGCCCGGCTGCCGTGCCCCCGCGACGACCGGGCCGTGGGGCTCAGCTCTGGTGTGCCTGGTAGTGCGCGACCGCGTCGGAGGTGCGGCCCGCGCCGTAGACCCGGAGGAACTCTGCCAGTTCCGGGTGGGTCGGGGCGAGGGTGTCCGCGGCCTCGATGATGTCGCCCGCGGCGGCCACCGAGCGCAGCAGGGACTGGATCTCACGGACCACGCGCTTGACGGTGGGCGCCCCCGAACTGCTCGTCGTCTGCGTGGTGTTGTTCAGCACGGATCCCCCCTGGGACTTCTTGATCTCCTCCATGCGGTCGGTGGCCTCGGCGGCGCTGACGCTGCCGTCGGCGACCTGCGCCGCCAGTTCCTGCAACAGTTGCACCCGCTGCACGACCGCCGGGTTCCCGATCTTCGCGCGCTGACCGCTCATCAGCTGCGACAGCATCGGTGCGGACAGTCCCAGTACCCCCGCGAGACGAGCCTGGTTGAGGCCCAGGTCGTCTATGAGTTTACGGAAGAGCGCCCCCAACGGCTCCCCGTACCAGTTCCGCTGCAGTTCCCGCGCTCTTGCGGTGGCTTCCTGCTGTGCGGCGTCCATTGCGTCTCCCCATCGCTTCCCCAAGACGTGCTTCGCTGCCGCGAACCACGCCGAGCATCTTACGGAGAGTGGTCGTTCGCGGGGACCCCTTATCGTTTTGCGAGATCCAGGGGAGGACCCGGTACTCTGGTCTGCGGCGTCCACCGGAACACGGATCCTTCCGATGGGGCGTTTCCCTCCGGGGCCTTAGCTCAGTTGGTAGAGCGCTGTCTTTGCATGGCAGATGTCAGGGGTTCGACTCCCCTAGGCTCCACGCACGAATACCCCGCTGACCTGTGGAAACAGGTCAGCGGGGTATGTCGCTGTGTGCGGTGGGGCGGTGCTGTCAGCCGCGGTCCTCGTTGTTGGTGGCGCCCTTGGCCTCTTCGGCCTCCTTGGCCTGGACCTCGGGGTCGAGGTCGGACTGGCCGCTGCCGTCGACGGAGGTGAGGCGACCGGACTCGGGCACCTCGGTGGCGGCGGGCGGTTCGACCAGCCAGTCCGGGTTGGCCTGCTTGTCCCACCACTTCCAGGCGGCGAAGGCGCCGCCCGCCACCGCGCCCAGGACCACCAGCGCCCTGGCGAGACGTCCGGCCCTGGCCCGGCGCTCGTGCTTGCGGACCAGCTTCTCGATCTCCCGGGGGGTGATCTGGCCGCGCAGCGCGGCCAGCGCGGCGGCGCTGCGCGCGGCCGCCTCCTCACGAACGGGCCCGGCCGCGGCCACCGCCTGTTCGATCCTCGGCCTGGAGTAGACGGCGGCCTGCCGGGCCGCCTTGCGGGTACGTGCGGCGGCCTCGTGGGCGGCCTGGTCGACCTTCGGCGGGACGTGGGAGCGGGCCTGGTCCAGTCGCGGGACGAGATGGGCCTCGTACTGGAGCCGGGCCTGTTCGGTGGCCTGCGTCACCTTGGGCGCGAGCCGTACGCGTGCCTCCTGTGCGTAGTGTGCGGCCCTGTCCTTGGCCGTGTCGGCGTAGGGCGCCACCACTTCCGCGGCGTGCAGCACGCTGTCCTTGGCCGAGCCGGTCGCGGCGCGCACGCTGTCCATGCGGGTCACGGGATCCTCCTCCTCGGTGGCGTACGGTATTTCGACTTTCCACCCTTTTACGGATCATGCCTGCCGGTGGGCGACGGGGCATGTGTGGGCGGCCATCCGGGTCACCGGCACCTGCGATAGCAGATGAATACGGGGCAACGGGAGCTTGTCGTCGACAATGCCACGGATCGTCGTCACGCGCCCGTGTCCTGGGCCCAGTCGGCCGGTTTTCCGCGACTGACGCGCCCGTACGGAGGGCGGTCCCGGGAGGCCGGGCGACTCGGGGCGCCGGGCGTGCGAGGATCGGGGGGTCACAGAGGACAACGGAAGGCAGATCGTGGCTGAGCAGCTCTACGCCACCCTGAAGACCAACCACGGCGACATCGACGTCCGGCTGTTCCCGGAGCACGCGCCGAAGACGGTCAAGAACTTCGTCGAGCTCGCCAAGGGCGAGCGGGAGTGGACCAACCCGGCCACCGGCCAGAAGTCCACGGACAAGCTCTACGACGGCACGGTCTTCCACCGGGTGATCAGCGGTTTCATGATCCAGGGTGGTGACCCGCTGGGCAACGGCACGGGCGGCCCCGGGTACCAGTTCGAGGACGAGTTCCACCCGGACCTGCGCTTCGACAAGCCCTACCTGCTGGCGATGGCCAACGCCGGTCCGGGCACCAACGGCTCGCAGTTCTTCATCACCGTCGCCCCGACGGCGTGGCTGAGCCGCAAGCACACCATCTTCGGCGAGGTCACCGACGCGGCCAGCCAGAAGGTGGTCGACACCATCGCGACCGCGCAGACCAACCCGCGCACCGACCGTCCGGTGAAGGACGTCGTCATCGAGTCGGTCGTGGTCGAGAGCCGTCAGGTCTGAGCCCGAGTGCTCAGGACCGCCTGAAGCGGCGGCCCCGGCCAGGGACCGAAGCGTCCCGCCGGGAACCAAATGCCCCGCTCATCCGTAAGGATGGGCGGGGCATGGTAGTGCTCAGGACGATATCGAGGGGACCTCATGGAGCAGGCCGCAGGCGGTACGCCGGACGCTCGGAGTGTGCCCTCCTGCTACCGGCACCCGGACCGCGAGACCGGCGTGCGCTGCACCCGCTGTGAGCGCCCCATCTGCCCCGAGTGCATGATCAGCGCCTCGGTGGGCTTCCAGTGCCCCGAGTGCGTCCGCGGCGGCTCGGGGTCCGCGTCCGGGCCCGCGGCGAGCGCCTCCCGGCCGCGCACCCTGGCGGGTGGCACGGTGGCCGCCGATCCCCGGCTGGTGACCAAGGTCCTGCTGCTGATCAACCTGGTGGTGTTCTTCGTCGGGCGCTCCTCGGAGGCGCTGCTCGACCACATGGTGCTCGTCGGTGAGTGGCCGCCCTACGGGCCCACGCAGGGCGTCGCGGAGGGTGAGTGGTACCGGCTGCTCACCTCGGTCTTCGCCCACTACGAGATCTGGCACATCGCCTTCAACATGCTGAGCCTGTGGTGGCTCGGCGGCCCGCTGGAAGCGGCTCTCGGCCGGGCCCGCTATCTGGCGCTGTACCTGGTGTCGGGGCTGGCGGGCAGCGCCCTCGCCTATCTGCTGACCTCGCCGACGACATCCATGCTCGGCGCCTCGGGCGCCATCTTCGGCCTCTTCGGCGCGACGGCCGTGCTGCTGCGGCGCCTGCGGTACGACATGCGTCCGGTGATCGCCCTGCTGGCGATCAACATGATCTTCACCTTCAACCCGGCCTTCGACATCTCCTGGCAGGCGCACATCGGCGGTCTGGTCGCCGGGGTCGTCATCGGCTACGCCATGGTGCACGCCCCGCGTGAGCGGCGGGCGCTGGTGCAGTACGGCACCTGCGCGCTGGTCCTGCTGGTGGTCGTGGGCATGACAGTCCTACGGACGCTCCAGCTGACCTGAGGGCCGTCCCAGGGTGGGCGGAGGCCGTTCCGGGGCTGGTCCAGGCCGTTTGTCCACAGCCTGTGCCGGATCTTGTGCACAGTGTGCGGGGTTACGCCAGAACAGCTGTGCCCCCTGTCGTCAACCCGTGTTTCCGCAGGTCAGGCAGGGGGCTCAGTGATTCGAACGTATATCCAGAACCGGTGTGTCAGTCGTACCGGCGTCAACCCTCGATGAGTTATCCACAGATCGTCGTCTTTTCCCCAGGTGAGGTGTGGAAAGACCCTCAACCTGTGGATAACTCAGCGGATAGCCCTGGGTAGAGCTGCCGCGGCGCTGCTACCGCGCCGCTACTTCCACTGGGTCGAGACGCCGAATCCCGCCGCGATGAAGCCGAAGCCGACCACGATGTTCCAGTTGCCCAGCGAGTCGATGGGCAGTGAACCGTCGGTCACATAGAAGACGACGATCCAGGCCAGGCCGATCAGGAACATGGCCAGCATGACCGGTGCGACCCAGGCCCGGTTGGTCAGCTTGATCGCTGTCGTCTGCTTCGCAGGGGGCGGCGTGTAGTCGGCCTTCTTGCGGATACGTGACTTCGGCACGAGGGTCTCTCCTGTCGATGCGCTGCGTGGCCGCGCAGGTAACTGGGTCGGGCTCGGGGCAGCGTACAAGGGGACACTGAGCGCTCCCCCGGGTGTCCGTTAGCGTAGTGCTTCCGTGGCACCGAAGGAGATAAGGGTACGTTGAGCAATTCTGCCGACTTCCCCCCGTCCGGATCCAGCCCTGAGCGCAGTGGGCGTTTCCGGCCCGTACGCGTGCTCACGGTGGGGGTCTTCGCCCTCGCCGGGCTGATCTTCTTCACCAGCTTCAACACGGCCAAGGGCACCAACATCCGCACGGACGCCTCCCTGCTGAAGCTCTCCGACCTGATCCAGGAGCGCAGCCACAACAACGGCAGGCTGGAGGAGTCCAACGCGGCCCTGCGCGACGACGTCGAGTCACTGGGCGAGCGCGACACCGGCATCACCAAGGCCGACGAGACCAGGCTCGCCGCGCTGGAGGAGAACGCCGGGACCGAGGAACTGCGCGGCGAGGCCATCACCGTCACCCTCAACGACGCCCCGCCCAACGCCACCGCGAAGCTCCCCGGCTACCCCGAGCCGGAGCCCGACTACCTGGTCATCCACCAGCAGGACCTGCAGGCCGTGGTGAACGCCCTCTGGGAGGGCGGCGCCGAGGGCATCAAGGTCATGGACCAGCGGCTGATCAGTACCAGCGCCGTCCGCTGTGTCGGCAACACCCTGATCCTCCAGGGCCGCGTCTACTCACCGCCGTACAAGATCACCGCGGTCGGTGATCCCGGGAAGCTGAAGGACGCGCTCGCGGAGTCCCCGGCGATCCAGAACTACATGGTGTACGTCAACGTCTACGGCCTCGGCTGGAAAGTCGAGGACGACGGGGCGGTGACTCTGCCCGGCTACTCGGGCACAGTGGATCTGCAGTACGCGGAGCCCGTGGAGCAGTAGCGGTAGCGGAGAAGAGCGAGGGCCGGTGTCGGTGCGCTCGGTCGTCAGGACCCTCGGCGAGCTGTGCGTCACACTGCTCCAGGACCAGTGGGCCGAGGGCGCCGTACCGCAGCCACCGGACGCCGCGCCGGGCGGCACCACCCCCACCAGCCCGCCCGAGCCGGAGCCGACCGGCAGCGCGGGCCCTTCGCGATCCTGTACGTCCCCCGTCTTGGTTTCACGTGGAACAAGCCGGTGCCGGAGGGCACCGACACCGGCACGCTGGAGAAGGGGCTCGGGCACTGCGCCGGTACCGCCCAGCTCGGGCAGCAGGGCAACCTCGCCGCCGCGGGTCATCGCCGCACCTACGGCGACCCCTTCAAGGGCTTCCCCCCGGCTGCGGCGCGGCGACGCGGTGGTGCTGACCGACGGCGCGACCTGGTCCACGTACCGGATCGGCAAAGGGCCGTACAAGACCGTGCCCACGGATGTCGCCTGATCGACCCCGTGCCGCGTACGTCGGGCTACCAGTGGCCGGGCCGCTACCTCACGCTGACCACCTGCGACCCGGAGTGGGGCCACAGCCACCGACTGGTCGTCTGGGCGCACCTGGACTCCCCCAGCCCGTGGAGGCCGGGAAACCTCCGGCCCTGCGCCGTTAGTCTGGTGCCGGTACGGCGTGAGTGTGGTGCCGTGGTGCGACGGAAGGGACGGCATGTACGGCTGGATCTGGCGGCATCTGCCGGGAAACGCCTGGGTGAGGGCCCTGATCTCCCTCGTGCTGGTCCTGGCCGTGGTCTACGTCCTCTTCCAGTACGTCTTCCCGTGGGCCGAACCGCTGCTTCCCTTCAACGATGTGACGGTGGACAACCAGTGAGCGCGCGCATCCTCGTCGTGGACAACTACGACAGCTTCGTCTTCAACCTGGTCCAGTACCTCTACCAGCTCGGCGCCGAGTGCGAGGTGCTGCGCAACGACGAGGTGTCGACGGCCCACGCGAACGACGGCTTCGACGGTGTGCTGCTCTCCCCCGGCCCCGGCGCCCCCGAGCAGGCCGGGGTCTGCGTCGACATGGTCCGGCACTGCGCGGCGACCGGCGTCCCCGTCTTCGGCGTCTGCCTCGGGATGCAGTCCATGCAGGTGGCGTACGGCGGTGTGGTGGACCGGGCGCCCGAGTTGCTGCACGGCAAGACCTCGCTGGTCGAGCACGGGGGCAAGGGCGTCTTCCGCGGCCTGCCCTCGCCCTTCACGGCGACCCGTTACCACTCCCTGGCCGCCGAGCCGCCCACCGTCCCCGCCGAGCTGGAGGTCACCGCCCGCACCCACGACGGCATCATCATGGGCCTGCGGCACCGGGAACTCCCGGTCGAGGGCGTGCAGTTCCACCCCGAGTCGGTGCTCACCGAGCACGGTCACCGGATGCTGGCCAACTGGCTCACCGAGTGCGGTGACCAGGGCGCCGTCGCCAGATCCGCGGGACTGGCCCCGGTGGTGGGCAGGGCCACGGCGTGACCGCACTGCGCCCCGAGCGCGAGGCCGATCTCCCGTACGGACAGCAGCAGTCGTACGGGGAGTCGGCCACGTTCGAGGAGCAGTACTCCCCTCAGCCGCCTGCCGGTGAGCCGCCCGTCGACGCCCCCCAGGAGCCGTACCCCGCCCCGTACGAGCCTCCCGCCGACGACGAGACCGTCGCCCTGCGGATAGCGGACCTCCCCAAGGGCCCCGTATCCGCCTCTGGCGCCTCATCAGCCTCACCGGCACCCGGAGTTGCCTCCGGCGGCCGAGCGGCCCGCAGGAAGGCCGCCAAGCGCCGCCACCGGCGTCACGCGACGGGCGCCGCGCCCATCACCCCGTCCACGCCGCAGCCGGAGGAGTCGGGCGCCCCCCTCTCCCGGGTGGAGGCCCGCCGACTGGCGCGCGCCCGCAAACCCGGCCCCGCGGTGATCGCCAGCCGGGCCATCGGCGAGGTGTTCATCACCACCGGCGTGCTGATGCTGCTGTTCGTCACCTACCAGCTGTGGTGGACGAACGTCCGCGCGCACGCGCAGGCCGGGAAGGAGGCCAGCGACCTCCAGGACCAGTGGGAGAACGGCGAACGCGAGCCCGGCACCTTCGAACCGGGGCAGGGCTTCGCCATCCTGCGCATCCCCAGGCTCGACGTGGTGGTGCCGATCGCGGAGGGCATCAGCAAGAGCAAGGTCCTCGACCGCGGCATGGTCGGCCACTACGCCGAGGCCCCGCTGAAGACCGCGATGCCCGACGCCAAGTCCGGCAACTTCGGCCTCGCGGGACACCGCAACACCCACGGTGAGCCCTTCCGGTACATCAACAAGCTGCAGCCGGGCGACTCCATCGTCGTCGAGACGCAGGACACCTACTACGTCTACAAGACGGCGTCGACGCTGCCGGTGACCCCGCCCAGCAACACCACCGTCCTCGACCCCGTCCCCAAGGACGGCGGCTTCACCGAGCCGGGCCGCTACATCACCCTCACCACCTGCACGCCGGAGTTCACCAGCAAGTACCGCCTGATCGTCTGGGGCAAGATGGTCGAGGAACGCCCGCGCAGCAAGGGAAAGCCGGATGCGCTCGTCGAGTAGAGGCAGATGACACCAGTGGCAGCGACCACCGACGACACCGAAGAGCAGACCACGGTCCCCGCGCCCCGCCGCCGCCCCGGCCGGATCGCCCTGGCGGTCAGCGTGCTCGGCGAACTCCTCATCACCGCGGGCCTGGTGCTCGGCCTGTTCGTCGTCTACTCCCTGTGGTGGACGAACGTCCTCGCCGACCGCAAGGCCGCGCAGGAGGGCGACAAGGTCCGCGACAACTGGGCGGCGTCCGAGAACCCCGACGCCGACGGCCCGGTCGGCCTCGACACCAGGGACGGCATCGGCTTCCTGCACGTGCCCGCGATGAACGGGGACGAGATCCTCGTCAAGAAGGGCACCTCGAACAAGATCCTCAACGACGGTGTCGCCGGGTACTACACCGACCCGGTCAAGGCGACCCTGCCCACCTCGGACAAGAACGGCAACTTCTCCCTGGCCGCCCACCGCGACGGCCACGGCGCGCAGTTCCACAACATCCACAAGCTGGGCAAGGGCGATCCGATCGTCTTCGAGACGAAGGACAAGTGGTACGTCTACAAGGTGTACGCCACCCTGCCCGAGACCTCGAAGTACAACGTCCGGGTCCTGGACGCCGTGCCGAAGGACAGCGGCCGGAAGAAGGCGGGCAAGTACATCACGCTGACCACCTGCACGCCGATCTACACCAGCCGGGACCGGTACGTCGTCTGGGGCGAACTGGTCCGCGTCGACGATGTCGACGACCAGCGGACGCCGCCGAAGGAACTGCGGTAGCCGGACCCGCCCACCACGCCGGAGCCCCGGCACCCCCCCCGGCGGGGGGGCGGGGCGGCGGC
>NZ_JBEYHH010000032.1:0-88904 GCF_040635175.1 Streptomyces sp. NPDC006997 | reverse complement strand
AAACGCCCGGTTACATTCCGAACCCGGAAGCTAAGCCTTACAGCGCCGATGGTACTGCAGGGGGGACCCTGTGGGAGAGTAGGACGCCGCCGAACTTCCTTTACAGCTCTGGCTCTTGGGTCTCTGACCCGAGAGCCAGAGCTTTTTTGCGTTGAGGTAAGGTCAGGAAGCATCGTTGGCTCGTTCCCCACAGGAGGCTCCCGGGTGGAGGTCCAGGAGACCCGTGTCCAGACGGATCGGGTCCTCACCATCCCGAACATCCTCAGCATGGCGCGGCTCGTTGGTGTGCCGCTCTTCCTGTGGCTGATCCTCAGGCCCGAGTTCGGGGGGCCCAAGAGCGATGGGTGGGCGCTGCTCGTCCTGGCGCTGAGCGGCATCAGTGACTACCTGGACGGCAAGCTCGCGCGGCGCTGGAACCAGATCAGCAGCCTTGGCCGACTTCTTGATCCCGCGGCCGACCGGCTCTACATTCTCTCGACTTTGGTGGGGCTCACCTGGCGGGAGATTCTGCCCCTCTGGTTGACCCTTGTACTGCTGGCCCGTGAGTTCGTCCTGCTGGTGATGGTGGGCATCCTCAGGCGCCACGGCTATCCGCCGCCGCAGGTGAACTTCCTGGGGAAGGCCGCGACGTTCAACCTGATGTATGCGTTTCCGCTGCTCCTGCTCAGTGACGGAAGTGGATGGATCGCGTCACTCGCTGCTATTTTCGGATGGGCGTTCGCAGGATGGGGTACAACCCTGTACTGGTGGGCAGGAGTTCTCTACGTGGTACAGGTGCGCCGTCTGGTTCGGGCGGACGCCATGGCCGATTGACTTCGCCCGATTGATGAGGCCGCAGTGGCGCGATGGCCCGCCGTGCAAAAGTGCGGGACAATGCGGGCGGGAGTAGTCGGCTAGACCGTCGTCTCTTAGAGGAGGACGCTTCCGACATGAAGGCCGTCGTGATGGCCGGTGGCGAAGGCACTCGCCTTCGTCCAATGACCTCAAGTATGCCCAAGCCGCTCCTGCCGGTGGCCAACCGGCCGATCATGGAGCACGTTCTGCGGTTGCTCAAAAGGCATGGGCTCAACGAGACCGTTGTCACGGTCCAGTTCCTCGCGTCTCTGGTGAAGAACTACTTCGGTGACGGCGAGGAACTCGGCATGGAGTTGACCTATGCCAACGAGGAGAAGCCACTCGGTACCGCTGGAAGCGTCAAGAACGCCGAGGAGGCGTTGAAGGATGACACGTTCCTCGTCATCTCCGGTGATGCCCTGACCGACTTCGACCTCACCGAGCTGATCAACTTCCACAAGGAAAAGGGGTCACTGGTCACGGTCTGTCTGACGAGGGTGCCGAATCCCCTGGAATTCGGCATCACCATCGTCGACGAAGAGGGCAAGGTCGAGCGTTTCCTGGAGAAGCCGACCTGGGGCCAGGTGTTCTCGGACACGGTGAACACGGGCATCTACGTCATGGAGCCCGAAGTGTTCAACTACGTCGAGGCGGATGTGCCCGTCGACTGGTCGGGTGATGTCTTCCCTCAGCTGATGAAGGAAGGCAAGCCGATTTACGGCTATGTCGCCGAGGGCTACTGGGAGGATGTCGGCACCCACGAGAGCTATGTGAAGGCGCAGGCCGACGTCCTGGAGGGCCAGGTCGACGTCGAGCTGGACGGGTTCGAGATCTCGCCGGGCGTGTGGGTGGCGGAGGGCGCCGAGGTACATCCCGACGCGGTGCTGCGCGGGCCGCTCTACATCGGGGACTACGCCAAGGTCGAGGCCGGCGCCGAGATCCGCGAGCACACCGTCGTCGGGTCAAACGTCGTCGTCAAGAGCGGGGCGTTCCTGCACAAGGCCGTAGTGCACGACAACGTGTACGTCGGGCAGCACAGCAATCTGCGGGGCTGTGTCGTCGGGAAGAACACCGACATCATGAGGGCCGCGCGGATCGAGGACGGGGCCGTCATCGGGGACGAGTGCCTGATCGGTGAGGAATCGATCGTCCAGGGCAACGTCCGGGTCTACCCGTTCAAGACGATCGAGGCCGGCGCCTTCGTCAACACGTCGGTCATATGGGAGTCGAGAGGCCAGGCGCATCTGTTCGGCGCGCGGGGCGTCTCCGGGATCCTGAACGTCGAGATCACGCCCGAACTGGCGGTACGGCTGGCCGGTGCCTACGCGACGACGCTGAAGAAGGGCTCCACCGTCACCACCGCCCGTGACCACTCCCGTGGTGCCCGGGCGCTGAAGAGGGCGGTGATCTCCGCCTTGCAGGCCAGCGCCATCGACGTACGGGACCTGGAGAACGTACCGCTGCCGGTGGCTCGGCAGCAGACGGCTCGGGGGAGTGCCGGTGGGATCATGATCCGGACCACGCCCGGTGTGCCGGACTCGGTGGACATCATGTTCTTCGACGGGCAGGGCGCGGACCTGTCACAGGGCAGTCAGCGCAAGCTGGACCGGGTGTTCGCGCGGCAGGAGTACCGGCGGGCGTTCCCCGGGGAGATCGGGGACCTGCACTTCCCGGCGAGCGTCTTCGACTCGTACACCGGGTCGCTGTTGCGGAACGTCGACACGACCGGGATCGCCGAGTCGGGGCTGAAGGTCGTCGTCGACGCGTCGAACGGCAGTTCCGGGCTGGTGCTGCCCAGCCTGCTGGGCAAGCTGGGTGTGGACTCGCTGACGATCAACCCCGGCCTCGACGAGTCGAGACCGACGGAGTCGGCGGAGGCGCGGCGGTCCGGGCTGGTCCGGTTGGGAGAGATCGTCGCGTCCGCGCGGGCCGCGTTCGGTGTGCGGTTCGACCCCGTCGGTGAGCGGCTGTCGCTGGTCGACGAGAAGGGGCGGATCGTCGAGGACGACCGGGCCCTGCTGGTCCTGCTCGATCTGGTGGCCGCCGAGCGGCGCAGCGGGCGGGTGGCGCTGCCGGTGACCACGACCAGGATCGCCGAGCAGGTGGCGGCGTACCACGGGACCCAGGTGGACTGGACGACCACCTCACCGGACGATCTGACGAGGGTCGGGCGGGACGAGTCGACGATCTTCGGCGGGGACGGCAAGGGCGGGTTCATCGTCCCGGAGTTCAGCAGTGTCTTCGACGGTACGGCGGCCTTCGTACGGCTGATCGGACTGGTGGCGCGGACGCAGCTCACGCTCAGCCAGATCGACGCGCGGATCCCGCGCGCACACGTCCTGAAGCGGGATCTGGCGACCCCCTGGGCCGTCAAGGGCCTGGTGATGCGGAGGGTCGTCGAGGCGGCCGGAGAACGCGACGTGGACACCACGGACGGGGTACGGGTGGTGGAGTCCGACGGGCGCTGGGTGCTGGTGCTGCCCGACCCGGCCGAGGCGGTCACCCATCTGTGGGCGGAGGGGCCGGACGACGCCTCCGCGCAGGCCCTGCTCGACGAGTGGTCGGCGGTGGTGGACAGCGCCGGACGCTAAAACACCCCGCACGCGCGCGTGCCGGACAAGTGTCCCCAAGGGGGCCTGTCCGGCACGCCGGTGGGGCCGTTCGGAGGTAGTGGTCGCGCCATGCGACGATGTGCGACATGCCGCAGCAGCCCCCCGTTCGGAGCACACCGCCACGCCCGGCGCGTCCGGACGCTTCCATGTCGCTGCTCACCAACGTCATGGACCACAGCCTCGACGACGGTTACGCCGAGGCGGCGGCGCGCAAGGAGGCCGCGGGGGCCGGGGGGCTGCCCAAGACGCTCCGCGCGAAGCTCGGCCTGGCCGCCGGTCTGGTGCTGGCGGCCCTGGTCGTGACCGTGGGCGCGGCGCAGGCGCGGGTCGCCGCACCCGTCGTGGCCAAGGAGCGCGAGGAGCTGATCGACCGCATCGAGAGCGAGACCGCCGCGGCGGACAAGCTGGAGAGCGGCGTCGACGAACTGCGCGACGAGGTGGGCGCGCGTCAGCGCGAGGCGCTCAAGGAGAGCGGCGACGGGGACCGTACGGCGCTGCTGGGGATCCTCTCCGGCGCCGCGGAAGTGCGCGGTCCCGGGGTGGAGTTGGTCGTCAACGACGCCGAGGACACCTCGGCGGGCGGGAACGGCGACCCGCGCGGGACGTCGGGTTTCTCCGACACGGGGCGGGTGCGGGACCGGGACATGCAGCGCGTGGTGAACGGACTGTGGGAGTCCGGTGCCGAGGCCGTCTCGATCAACGGGCAGCGGCTGACGGCGCTGTCCGCGATCAGGGCGGCGGGCGACGCCATACTGGTCGACAACAGGCCGCTGGTGCCGCCGTACACGGTCCTCGCGGTGGGGGACGGGGGCGAGCTGAAGCGCCGGTTCCAGGAGAGCGCGGACGGGCTCTACCTGGACGCCTTGAAGGACAGTTTCGGCATCCGCACCAGCATCTCCGTGGAGGACGGTCTCCGGCTGGCCGCGGCGCCCAGTGTGATCGTCCGTACCGCTGAGCCGCTGACCGGGACAGCACAGCCGAGAACCGAGAAGAACTGAGGTAGGCACAACGTGATCGCCGTACTGGGCCTCGTCGTGGGAGTCGTGGCCGGCCTGTTGGTCCGGCCCGAGGTTCCGGCGGCCGTCGAGCCTTATCTGCCGATCGCCGTGGTCGCGGCGCTCGACGCCGTCTTCGGTGGCCTGCGGGCCATGCTCGACGGGATCTTCGACGACAAGGTCTTCGTGGTGTCGTTCCTGTCGAACGTGGTCGTGGCCGCGCTGATCGTCTTCCTCGGTGACGAGCTGGGTGTGGGCGCGCAGCTGTCCACCGGTGTCGTGGTCGTCCTCGGCATCCGTATCTTCTCCAACGCCGCGGCGATCCGACGGCACGTGTTCCGGGCGTGAGGGCGATGGGCGAGAAGGACGAGGCGCCGGAGAACCGGCTGCGCAGGGAACTGCCCGCGGAGGTGCCCGCGCAGACACGGCGGCCCGAGGCTCCGGAGCAGGCCGGTGAGCCGGAGCTGACCGGCCGGCAGCGGCTGGCGCAGGGGCTGTGGCCGCCGCGGGTGACCCGGGCGCAACTGATCGTCGCGCTGCTGCTGTTCGGGCTCGGTTTCGGGCTGGCCGTCCAGGTCGCCTCCAACAGCGACGGCGACAGCGCGCTGCGGGGCGCGCGTCAGGAAGATCTTGTACGCATCCTCGATGAACTCGACGACCGTACCCAGCGTCTAGAAGACGAGAAGCAGGATCTTGAGGAGCAGCGGGACGAGCTGGAGAACAGCTCGGACCAGGCCGAGGAAGCCCGCAGGCAGCGGATCGAGAAGGAGCGGCAACTCGGGATCCTGGCGGGGACCGTGGCGGCGCAGGGACCCGGCATCACGATGACGATCGACGACACGAAGGGGACGGTCGAGGCGCACATGCTGCTCGACGCGGTGCAGGAGCTGCGCGCGGCCGGTGCGGAGGCGATCCAGGTCAACGGGGTGCGCGTGGTCGCCGGTACCTACCTGACGGCGTCGGGGTCGGGGAAAAGCGTCAGCGTCGACGGGAACAAGATCAACGCGCCCTATCGTTTCCAGGTCATCGGCAAGCCGCAGGACCTCGAACCGGCGCTCAACATCCCAGGAGGCGTGGTGCAGATGCTGGAGAAGGAGCAGGCCACCGTTACTGTGGAGCGGTCGGACAAGATCGTCGTGGATGCCTTGCGGGCGGCGAAGCGGCCTGACTACGCTCGGTCGTCCTCCCCGTGAACCGGCGGTGCATGGGAGAGGTCCGGCCAGGGCATGAGGTTGCGGGGGGTCGGCGCACCGAATGGGTGGTGCGTGGTGGAAACTGTCTGGTGGAGACGGACGTTGTGAAGGTGTCCGGGTCGGCCAGAGTGTGCAGTCAGGGTTCGTCCTGCCCCACGGGCGGGTCTGTTTCGGTCAAGGGGAATCGCCCGTGAAGTTGTTTGCGAAGTTGTTCGGCAAGAGCGCGCGAGAGGGCCGCGAGAACGCGACCGCTCGGCACCGCGCACAGCCCGACGCGGAGGGCCAGCGCCCGCTGTACCGGGATCAGGTGGCGGGTCAGGGAGGTGGCGTTCCCGGAGGTCAGGGCGCGCCGTCTGTTGACCCTGCCCAGGCCGCGGGCATAGGTTTCGGGCAACCGTCGACCTCAGGTACGGGTGGAGGGTTTACCGGCGACCCGTACGCGTCCCAAGCCCCCGGGGGGCAGCCGCGGCAGGAGGATCCGTCCATGTCGGCGCTGGTGTGTACGAGGTGCGGTAACCGCAACGCGGAGAACAGCCGCTTCTGCTCCAACTGCGGTGCGCCGCTGCGTGCCGGGGCGACGGCGGAGCGTCCGTCGGAGACGACGTCCACGATCTCCATCAGCGGTCTCGAAGCCTACGACGCCGAGGCCACCGGCCAGACGGCGGTGCCGATGCTCTCGCCCGAGGCGCAGGCGGCCGTCGACGCGCTGCCGCTGGGCTCCGCGCTGCTGGTCGTGCGCCGGGGGCCGAACTCGGGCAGCCGCTTCCTGCTGGACAGCGACCTGACCACGGCCGGGCGGCACCCGCAGAGCGACATCTTCCTGGACGACGTCACGGTCTCGCGCCGCCATGTGGAGTTCCGGCGCAGCCCCGACGGATCGTTCACGGTCGCCGACGTGGGTTCCCTGAACGGCACGTACGTCAACCGTGAGCGGATCGACCAGGTCGCGCTGTCGAACGGCGACGAGGTCCAGATCGGCAAGTACCGACTGGTCTTCTACGCCAGCCGGCACGGCATCTGATCCGCCCCCGGACCCGGTCCGGGGGAACTGCGAGGGAACGTCCATGCTGCGAACACCGAGCGGCGGTGCCGGGCGCGGTACCGCCGCCACGGACAGTGGGCTGATGAGCATCGGCACGGTGCTGAACGTGCTGCGTGAGGAGTTCCCCGAGGTCACCATCTCCAAGATCCGTTTCCTGGAGTCGGAAGGGCTGATCGAGCCGCAGCGGACGCCGTCGGGTTACCGCAAGTTCAGCTCCGGGGACGTCGAGCGGCTCGGGTTGGTGCTGCGGATGCAGCGGGACCACTATCTGCCGCTCAAGGTGATCCGTGAGCACCTGGAGGCCGTGGTGCGCGGTGAGGCCGTTCCGCTTCCGGTGCTGGGCCAGCAGCGGCAGGACGACGCGGAAGCCGTCCCCGAGCCCTGTGAGGGGCCTACGGCGGCCCGGATCGGCCGGGCCGAGCTGCTGGCCGCCGCCGGGATCGGCGAGGCGGAGCTGGTCGAGTGGGAGTCGTACGGACTGATCGCGGCGCTGCCCGACGGGGCGTACGACGCCGAGGTGGTCACCGTGGCGGCGCTCGTCGCCGAGCTCGGGCGGTTCGGGATCGAGCCACGGCACCTGCGGCTGATGAAGGCCGCGGCCGACCGTGAGGCGGGGCTGGTGGACCAGGTGGTGGCGCCGCTGCGGCGGCACCGCAATCCGCAGACCAGGACGCACGCCGAGGCCCGTACGAGGGAGCTGGCGGGGCTGACCATGCGGCTGCACGCGGCGCTGGTGCGGACGGCGCTCGGGGTCCGGCTGCCGTAAAGCCGGTGTACTGGGTTCGCCGGGCCCGTGGCGGGCTCCGTGGCTGGTCGCGGGGGGTGTGGGGCAGTGGGTGAGCGGGGTTCGGGCGGGGTCGGTCCGGCCGGTCCATGGTGGCCCGACTACCCAAACGTCCCGGGCACGTCCTAGGGTTGCTGTGTGAACG
Source organism: Streptomyces sp. NPDC006997 (assembly GCF_040635175.1). NCBI lineage: Bacteria > Bacillati > Actinomycetota > Actinomycetes > Kitasatosporales > Streptomycetaceae > Streptomyces > Streptomyces sp. NPDC006997. Next base: position 81,299 of record NZ_JBEYHH010000032.1, on the reverse strand, counting down.
AGCTCGATGTCGTAGGTGTCCGGGTCGAAATGCCCTCCAACCAACCGATCGTGCTCCTGCGTGAAGTGGGAGGCGACCGTTACCTCCCCATCTGGATCGGGCCGGGGGAGGCGACGGCGATCGCTTTCGCCCAGCAGGGCATGGCCCCCGCACGGCCGCTGACCCACGACCTGTTCAAGGACGTGCTGGAGGCCATCGGCCAGGAGCTGACCGAAGTGCGCATCACGGACCTGCGTGAAGGGGTCTTCTACGCGGAGCTGGTCTTCGCCAGCGGTGTCGAGGTGAGCGCCAGGCCGTCCGACGCCATAGCGCTGGCCCTGCGCACCGGCACGCCGATCTACGGCAGCGACGGAGTGCTCGACGACGCCGGTATCGCGATTCCGGACGAGCAGGAGGACGAGGTGGAGAAGTTCCGCGAGTTCCTCGACCAGATCTCGCCGGAGGACTTCGGCACCAGCAGCCAGTGAGCCGTGTGGTCGGCCCGACGGACCGGTGGTCCGTGCGGGTCGTCCTCCGGTCGACGACCGCTCGCGTTCTGGCGTGTGCCGGGGGCTGGTGAGGGCGTCACGGGGCCCGTCACGAGAGCATTCGGCTAGCCTTTCCCCGCGGTGGGGCACGGGAAACCACTCTTAGGGTGATTATCACTCGGCGTGCCGAGTGTGGCGATCGTTGACGCACCCTTGGTGACTGCCTACCGTCGAGAAGGCAGGTCAAGGACGGAGGTCGGCGTGAGAAGCAGCGGCGACGGTACGGCTGGGGGTGCCCCCGGACGCATTCCGGGGGAGAGCGGTCCGTACCCTCCCTCAAGCTCGCGGCTCCGCTCGAACGGGGGATATCCCCAGGTCCGGGCGGCCGATCACGCGGTGCAGCGCCCGTCGGCCGTGCCCAGCAGCGGAGGGGCGGCGTCCATGGCATCCGAAGAGATCGGCTATCGGGGCCCGACGGCGTGCGCCGCCGCCGGGATCACCTACCGACAGCTCGACTACTGGGCCCGCACCGGGCTGGTCGAGCCGAGCGTGCGACCCGCCCACGGTTCGGGCACGCAGCGGCTCTACAGTTTCCGGGACGTCGTGGTCCTGAAGATCGTCAAGCGGTTCCTGGACACCGGGGTGTCCCTGCAGAACATCCGTAGCGCCGTCCAGCACCTGCGGGAGCGCGGGTTCCGGGATCTTGAGCGGATGACGCTGATGAGCGACGGTGCGACGGTGTACGAGTGCACCTCGTCCGACGAGGTCCACGCGCTGCTCCAGGGTGGGCAGGGGATCTTCGGGATCGCGGTGGGTGTGGTGTGGCGGGACGTCGAGAACGCGTTGTCGCAGCTGCACGGGGAGCGGGTGGACACCGGGGAGACGCTGGTCGGCCACAATCCGGCGGATGAGCTGGCGCGGCGGCGTAACCGGGCGGTGTGAGGCCGCGTGGGGGCCGGGGTCGCTGAGAATCGCTTCGGTCCTTGAGAGGCCCGTCGGGGGTCTTGGTGGAGTGCTTCGCGGGGCGCTTCTGTGGGGTGTTGTCAGTGGTGTGAGGCAGCATCGGAGAGGTGAGAACCGCGCCCACGATCCTGCATCTCGACATGGATGCCTTCTACGCCTCGGTGGAGCAGGCGTCCAAGCCGAGCCTGCGTGGGAAGGCCGTCGTCGTGGGCGGGCTGGGGCCGCGGGGGGTGGTGGCCACCGCGTCGTACGAGGCCCGGGTGTTCGGGGTGCACTCGGCGATGCCCGTGGCGCAGGCGCGGCGGCTCGCGCCGAACGCCGCGTACCTCGTGCCGCGGTTCCAGCTCTACCGGTCGGTCAGCGAGCAGGTCATGGAGCTGCTGCGGGCGCTGTCGCCGCTGGTGGAGCCGCTCAGCCTGGATGAGGCGTTCGTCGACCTGGAAGCCGGGGGAGCGGCCTGGGACGAGACCTCGGCGCGGCTGGTGGGGAGCAGGCTGCGGGCGGACATCCGGCGGGTCACGGGGCTCACCGGGTCGGTGGGGCTCGCCGCCTCCAAGATGCTGGCGAAGATCGCCTCCGAGCAGGCCAAGCCCGACGGGCTCGTGGTGATCGAGCCTGGTACCGAGCGGGCGCTGCTGGGGCCGCTGCCGGTGCGGACGCTGCCGGGGGTGGGGCCCGCGACCGGTGACCATCTGCGGCGGGCCGGGATCACCACGGTGGGGGAGATCGCCGAGGCGGGGGAGGACGAGCTGGTCCGGCTGCTGGGGAAGGCGCACGGCCACGCGCTGTACGCGATGGCGTTGGCGCGGGACGAGCGGGCGGTGGTGGCTGAGCGGGAGACCAAGTCCGTCTCGGTCGAGGACACGTATGACGTGGACATCCACGACCGGGTGCGGGTGGGGCTGGAGGTGCAGCGGCTCGCGGAGCGGTGTGTGCGGCGGTTGCGGGCGGCGGGGTTGTCCGGGCGGACGATCGTGCTGAAGGTGCGGCGGTACGACTTCTCGACGCTGACGCGGTCGGAGACGCTGCGGGGGCCTACGGATGATGCGGTGGTGGTGCGGGAGGCTGCCGCGCGGTTGTTGGAGGGGGTGGACACGACCGGGGGCGTGCGGTTGTTGGGGGTAGGGGTGAGTGGGCTCGCGGACTACACGCAGGAGGACTTGTTCGCGCAGGCGGTGGGAGGCGGGGAGGAGGTGGGGGGTGAGTCGGAGGAACGGCTGGATGGTGAGGAGGGGGAGCGGGAGCGGCGGGACGGGGAGGTTGGTGTGGGGGGTGAGCGGCGGTGGGCGCCGGGGGTCGATGTGCGTCACGCGGAGTACGGGTACGGGTGGGTGCAGGGGAGTGGCGTGGGGCGGGTGACCGTGCGGTTTGAGACGCCGGGGTCGTTGCCCGGTCGGGTGCGGACGTTCCTGATCGGGGATCCGGAGTTGGTGGGGGTGGAGCCGTTGCCGTTGGTGCCGGGGGTTCCAGCGTGAGCCGGGGTGGGGGCCGGCGTGGGGGCCGGCGTGGGGGTGGGGCGCGCGGCCCGGCGCTGCGGGGTGCCTCTCCCAAGCTCTGCCAGCAGGGGTACCCCCAGCGCCCACCCGTGCCGCCCCGGCGGCACGGCTGTCCGCAGTTCGGCGAGCAGGTGGGTCTGTGGAGCTGGGGGCTCAGGCGTCGGCCTCTTCTGTGGGGGCGGGGGTGATGTCCAGGGCGTAGTGGTGGTAGAGCTGGAGTTCCTGTTCGGGGGAGAGGTGGCGGCCTACGCCGAAGTCGGGGGCGTCCTTGATCAGGGTGCGGTCGAAGGGGACGTGGAGGGTGCCGTCGACCAGTTCGCTGGGTTCGAGGGGGACGAAGGCGTCCCTGCTGAAGAGGCCGGTGCGTATGGCGGCCCATTCGGGGACGCCGGTGGCGTCGTCGAGGTAGACCTCGTCGACGGTGCCGATCTTGACGCCGTTGCGGTCGAACGCCTTGCGGCCGATCAGGTTGCGCGGATCGATGTCGGTCTGCACGGGCCCTCCAACTGGTCGCAAGTCATCCGTTACGGCGTGGCTCGTAGCGGTTCGGGCGCTTTGCTCCGGTTACTACGAAAGGGCAGATTGAGGAGGGCGGCCACTCGAAGAAGTCGGTCTTGTGTGCGCTGGTAGGCTGGCAGACGGCTGCTGACCCTGTGCGGGAGAGTCCTCCAGACACCATCGGAGGCGCCGAAGGAGCAAATCCTCCCCGGAATCTCTCAGGCCCACGTACCGCACGGACGAGGTCACTCTGGAAAGCAGGGCGGGTGTCGACGGCGTCCGCCCTCACCGACGGTGAAAACCGGAGGCCCGCGGGTGTCCGGTGAAGCTCTCAGGTTGAGATGACAGAGGGGGAGGCCGTTGGGGCACCCGTTTCGCGGTGTCCCCCGAAGGTCGTGTCAGACCATGGAGGCCTCCGTATGACCGCCCATCGCATTCCCCTCGCCGAGCTCGAGCGGGGCATCGCCTTCGAGCAGCGCCATATCGGACCCGACCAGGAGGCGCGGGCGAAGATGCTCGCGCAGGTCGGCTACGGCTCGCTCGACGAGTTGACCGCCGCCGCGGTCCCGGATGTGATCAAGAACGCCGAGTCGCTGGAGCTGCCGGAGGCGCGGAGCGAGGCCGAGGTGCTGGCCGAGCTGCGGTCGCTGGCGGACCGTAACCAGGTGCTCGGTTCCATGATCGGGCTTGGGTACTACGGGACCTTCACACCGCCCGTGATCTTGCGCAACGTCATGGAGAACCCGGCCTGGTACACGGCCTACACGCCCTACCAGCCGGAGATCTCCCAGGGGCGACTCGAGGCGCTGCTGAACTTCCAGACCGTCGTCGCCGACCTCACCGGGCTGCCGACCTCGGGCGCATCGTTGCTCGACGAGGGCACCGCCGCCGCCGAGGCCATGGCGCTGTCGCGGCGCATGGGCAAGAACAAGAAGGGCCTCTTCCTGGTCGACGCGGACGCCCTGCCGCAGACCATCGCCGTGATACGGACCCGCGCCGAGCCGACCGGGGTGGAGGTCGTCGTCGCCGACCTGAGCGGGGGGATCCCGGCCGACGTCGCCGGGCGGGAGATCAACGGGGTGCTGCTCCAGTACCCCGGCGCCTCCGGCGTCGTACGGGACCTGGCGCCCGTGATCGCGCAGGCCCACGAGCTGGGTGCGGTCGTCACCGTCGCCGCCGACCTGCTGGCGCTCACGCTGCTGAAGTCGCCGGGTGAGCTGGGCGCGGACATCGCGGTCGGTACGACCCAGCGGTTCGGTGTGCCGATGGGCTTCGGCGGGCCGCACGCCGGTTACATGGCCGTACGGGAGAAGTTCGCGCGCAGCCTGCCCGGGCGGCTCGTGGGGGTCTCCGTGGACGCCGACGGGCACAAGGCGTACCGGCTCGCGTTGCAGACGCGGGAGCAGCACATCCGGCGTGAGAAGGCCACCAGCAACATCTGTACCGCTCAGGTGCTGCTCGCCGTGATGGCCGGGATGTACGCCGTGTACCACGGGCCCGAGGGGCTGAAGGGGATCGCCGCGCGGACGCACAGGTACGCCGCCATCCTCGCCGCCGGGCTCGTCGCCGGGGGCGTCGAGGTCGTGCACGGGTCCTTCTTCGACACCGTCACCGCGCGGGTTCCCGGGCGTGCCGGTGCGGTCGTCGAGGCCGCCCGGGACAACGGCGTCAACCTGCGGCGCGTCGACGCCGACCAGGTGTCGATCGCCTGTGACGAGACCACCACCCGGGCGCAGCTGGCCGCCGTATGGGACGCCTTCGGGGTCGAGGGTGACGTCGAGGCGCTGGATGAGGGGAGCGCGGACGCGCTGCCGGAGGCGTTGCTGCGGGGTGACGAGTTCCTGACCCATCCCGTCTTCCGCCAGCACCGGTCCGAGACCGCCATGCTGCGGTACCTGCGGCGGCTCGCCGACCGGGACTACGCGCTGGACCGGGGCATGATCCCGCTGGGCTCCTGCACGATGAAGCTCAACGCGACCACCGAGATGGAGCCGGTCACCTGGCCGGAGTTCGGTCAGCTGCACCCGTTCGCGCCCGCCGAGCAGGCCGGGGGCTACCTCACGCTCATCCGTGAGCTGGAGGAGCGGCTCGCCGAGGTCACCGGGTACGACAAGGTCAGCCTCCAGCCCAACGCCGGGTCGCAGGGGGAGCTGGCCGGTCTGCTCGCCGTACGCGGGTACCACCGGGCCAACGGGGACGAGCAGCGGACCGTGTGTCTGATCCCGTCCTCCGCGCACGGGACCAACGCGGCGAGCGCCGTGATGGCCGGGATGAAGGTCGTCGTCGTGCAGACCGCCGAGGACGGCGAGATCGACGTCGAGGACCTCCGGGCGAAGATCGAGCGGTACCGTGACGAGCTGGCGGTGCTGATGATCACGTACCCGTCCACGCACGGCGTGTTCGAGGAGCACGTCGCCGACATCTGCGCCCGGGTCCACGAGGCCGGGGGGCAGGTCTACGTCGACGGGGCCAACCTCAACGCGCTGGTCGGGCTCGCCAGGCCGGGCCACTTCGGCGGCGACGTCTCCCACCTGAACCTGCACAAGACGTTCTGCATCCCGCACGGCGGCGGCGGTCCCGGAGTCGGCCCGGTGGCCGTACGGTCCCACCTGGCGCCGTACCTGCCGAACCACCCGCTCCAGCCCGCGGCCGGGCCTGAGACGGGCGTGGGGCCCGTCTCCGCGGCGCCCTGGGGCTCCGCGGGCATCCTGCCCATCTCCTGGGCGTACGTCCGGCTGATGGGCGGCGAGGGGCTCAAGCGGGCCACCCAGGTGGCCGTCCTCAGCGCCAACTACATCGCCAAGCGGCTCGAACCGCACTACCCGGTGCTCTACACCGGGCCGGGCGGGCTCGTCGCGCACGAGTGCATCATCGACCTGCGGCCGCTGACCAAGGCGACCGGCGTGAGCGTCGACGACGTCGCCAAGCGGCTCATCGACTACGGCTTCCACGCGCCGACGATGTCGTTCCCGGTGGCCGGGACGCTGATGATCGAGCCGACCGAGTCGGAGGACCTGGTCGAGCTGGACCGGTTCTGCGAGGCGATGATCGCCATACGCGGGGAGATCGAGAAGGTCGGGGCGGGGGAGTGGCCCGCCGACGACAACCCGCTGCGCAACGCTCCGCATACCGCGGCTTCTGTCGGTGGGGCCTGGGAGCACGCCTACAGCCGGGAGGACGCGGTGTTCCCGGGTGGGGTGTCCGTCGCGGACAAGTACTGGCCGCCGGTGCGGAGGATCGACCAGGCCTTCGGGGACCGGAACCTGGTGTGTTCCTGCCCGCCGCTGGACGCGTACGAGGACTGAGGGCCGTTCCTCGGGTGCGGGTGTGTTGTGGCCGGTCGCGCGGTTGCCCGCACCCCTGAGGGGCGCTTCCCTGAGCGCGTTCCGATGACTTACGCCGGGTAGGCGTGCGTCTGGGACGCCTTCACCGTGGCCCAGACCTTCGCTCCCGGGTGCAGGTCCAGTTCCGCCGCCGCGATCGTCGTCAGGTCGGCCGTGAGGGTGAGGTCGCCCTTCAGGGCGGCGCGGATCTGGTCGCCGTGTGTCTCCAGGCCCGTGACCTCGCAGTGCCAGAGGTTGCGGGCGCTGGAGCCGGTGGGGCGGGCGCGGTGCAGGGTGACCGCGTTCGGGGGGAAGGCGACGAACGCCGGGCCCGTGAGGTGTTCCGTGGTGGTGATCGCCGGTCCGGTGGTCACGTGGACCGTGTGGCCGTCCGCCTCGCCCTGGTAGAGGTTCAGGCCCACCAGCTGGGCGATGTAGTCGGTGCGCGGGCGGCGGGCGATGTCCGCGGGGGTGCCCTCCTGGACGACCCGGCCGTCCTCGACCACCACCAGACGGTCGGCCAGCACCATGGCGTCGAGCGGGTCGTGGGTGACGAGGACGGCGACCGCCTCGAAGTCCGCCAGATGGCGGCGGAGCCCGGCGCGCACCTCAAGGCGGGTACGGGCGTCCAGCGCGGCCAGGGGCTCGTCCAGGAGGAGCAGCCGGGGGTGGGTGGCCAGGGCGCGGGCGAGGGCCACGCGCTGCGCCTGGCCGCCGGAGAGCCGCCGGGGCCTGGCGGTGGCGTGGTCGGTGAGGCCCATGCGGGCCAGCCACTCGGCCGCCCGCGCGCGGGCCGCCGCCTTGGGCACTCCCCGGCAGCGCGGGCCGAACGCCACGTTGTCGAGGGCCGTGAGGTGCGGGAAGAGCAGGTAGTCCTGGAAGACGACGCCGACCGGGCGGGACTCGGGCGGGGTGCCGTCCAGGTCGCGGCCGTCGAGGCGCAGGTGGCCGCCGGTGAGCGGGGTGAGGCCGGCGAGGGCGCGCAGGGCGGTGGTCTTGCCCGCGCCGTTGGGTCCGAGGAGCGCGACGACGTCGCCGGGGGCGGCGCCGAGCGCGACGTCGAGGTGGAAGGCGCCGCGGTCGACGACGAGGTGGGCGTCGAGGCCGCCGCGGAGGTCGGTCATGGGAGGGGCTTCCCTGTCGGTCATGGGACGGGCTTCCCTGGGGGTCATGACGGGGTCAGCCAGCGGTCGCGCAGGCCCGCGAGGACCGCGATGGAGACGGCGAGCAGGACCAGGCTGAGGGCGATGGCCGCGGCGGGGTCGTTCTGGAGGGCGAGGTAGACCGCGAGCGGCATGGTCTGGGTGCGGCCCGGGAAGTTGCCGGCGAAGGTGATGGTCGCGCCGAACTCCCCGAGGGCGCGCGCCCAGGCGAGTACGGCACCGGCGGCGACGCCCGGCGCGATCAGCGGCAGGGTCACGCGTCGGAACGCGGTGAAGCGGGACGCGCCGAGAGTGGTGGCGGCCTCCTCGTAGCGGGGGTCGGCGGCGCGCAGGGTGCCCTCGACGCTGATGACGAGGAACGGCATCGCCACGAAGGTCTCCGCGAGGATCACGCCGGTGGTGGTGAACGGCAGGGTGACGCCGAACCAGGCGTCCAGCCACTGCCCGACGACGCCGTTGCGGCCGAGGGCGAGCAGCAGCGCCACACCGCCGACCACCGGCGGCAGCACCAGCGGCAGGGTCACCAGGGCCCGCACCAGGCGGCGGCCGGGGAAGTCGGTGCGGGCCAGCAGCCAGGCCAGCGGGACGCCGATGACCAGGCTCAGCGCGGTCGCCGAGGTGGCGCACACCAGCGACAGCCGCAGCGCCTGCCAGACCTCCTCGCTGGTCAGCTGGTCGGGCAGGGTCCGCCAGGGCGTCCGGACCAGCAGGGCGGCGAGGGGGAGCAGGAGGAAGGCCAGCCCGGCGAGGGCGGGGACGAGCAGCGGCAGCGGTACGGAACGGGTGCCACGGCGCCGTGTCCTACGGGTGGCCGGTGGGCTGGTCATGGGGCGAGGAAGCCGGCGTCCGTGAGGATCTTCCGGCCCTCGGCGGAGCGCACGAGGTCGATGAACGCCTGGCCGCCCTCCGCGTTGGGGGCGTCCTTCAGGCGGGCGATCGGGTAGTTGTTGACGGCCTGCGCGGACTCGGGGAAGGGGACGCCGGTCACCTTGCCGCCCGCGGCCCGGACGTCGGTGCGGTAGACGAGGGCGGCGTCGGCCTCCTTCAGCTCGACCTTGGTCAGGGCGCTCTTGACGTCCCGCTCGTAGGAGACCGGGGTGACGCTGACGCCGCCCGCTTCCAGGGACCGTTGGGCGGCGATGCCGCAGGGCACCGTCGCGTCGCACAGGACGACCTTCAGACCGGACTTGCCGAGGTCCTTCAGGGTGGTGATCTGGTCGGGGTTGCCGGGGAGGGTGGCGATCTCCAGCTGGTTGCGGACGAAGGTGGCGGGCGGCCCCACCGTGCCGTCCGCGTTGACCACGGTCTCCATCGTCCCGGGGCTGGCGGCGGCGAACACGTCGGCCGGGGCGCCGCTGGTGATGCTCGCGGCGAGGTTGTCGCTGCCGCCGAAGCCGAGCGTCACCTCCGTGCCGGGGTGCCGCTTCTCGAACTCCGCGGCCAGGGCCGTGAAGCTCTCCTTCAGGGAGGCGGCGGCGAGGACGGTGACGGTGCCGGAGACCTGCCCCGAGGTGGTGTAGGCGGGGGCGCTGTGGGCGTCGGAGCCGGACTGGGTGTCGACGGCCGGGGAGCAGGCGCCCAGGAGGAGCAGCGCGGCGCCGCCGATCCCGCCCGCCGTCAGGGCGCGGTGGCCACGGCGGGTGCGGCGTGCGGAACGTATGGTCACGAGGGCCCTCGCTCGGTGTCCGGGAAGGGCCCCGGCAGGCCCTCCAGTGCGTCGACTCTACGCCGATCATACGTCCGCAGATGCGGGCTGTTTATTCGTTGGAACATCGCATGAGCGAGGTAATGCCGGGATGTCGGTTCGCATGTGCGACTCAGCTGATCGTCAGGTGCGGTCGATGTGGACGTTGGTCGACTTCACCCGGGCGGTGGCCGCCATGCCGACCTCCAGGCCCAGTTCCTCGACCGCCTCGCGGGTCAGCAGGGACACCAGCCGGTGCGGGCCGGCCTGGATCTCGACCTGGGCGGCGACGTCGCCGAGCTTGACGGCGGTGACGATGCCGGGGAAGGCGTTGCGGGCCGAGGTGTACGGGGTCTCCTCGTCGGTGCCGTCGGCCCTGGCGATGTCGACGGAGAACGCGGCGAGGTCCCGTCCGTCGATGAGTCGCCGCCCGTTGTCGTCGCGGTGGGTGGGCACGCGGCCCGCGTCCGCCCAGCGGCGCGCGGTGTCCGGGCTGACCCCGAGCAGGCGCGCGGCCTGGCCGATTGTGTAGGACTGCATGGGCGTCACCCTAGGGCGGCGCGGCGCGTCTCACGCCACGGGGTGCGGCCGGCTACGGGGAGTGACCGGTGCCGGACGCGCGTCGGGGCCGGTTCGCGGTGACGTCCCGCGGGCCGGCCCCTTCGGATCCCCCGGGCGGGGTGTCGCCCCCCGCCCGGTCGTGCTCACGCCGCCGTGGCCACCCGGAGTGGACGGTGCGGGTCGATGATCCTGCCGTCCGGCAGCAGTTCACCGGTGTCCTCGAAGAGCAGGACGCCGTTGCACAGCAGGCTCCAGCCCTGTTCCGGGTGGTGCGCCACGAGGCGGGCGGACTCCCGGTCGGCGGAATCGGCTGACGGACACGGTGGCTGGTGCTGGCACATGGGTGGGTTCTCTCGGTGTGGTGTGAGGTGTGGAATGGACTCGTTCATAACCGCCCCCGTTGATAAGTCGGTCGGAACCCAGTGTTGCCTTCCGGGCGGCGATCCGCAGGGATTTCGGGGCACCGCTCCTCACAGGTTCAGGACGCGCCACCCACGCGGACGGTTCAGCCCAACTGCACGGTCACTTCGGGTGGTTCGCCGTGACCGGATGGGACTAGTCCATTCTGTGTCCGCCCCGTCCCGTGCGGCGCCGGACGGGACAGGGGCGTACCCCGCCGCCGCGTCTGGTGGGGGACGCGGCAGCGGGGTACGGGACGGTCAGGCCGGGGAGCCGAGCAGCGGGGTACGGGACGGTCAGGCCGGGGAGCCGAGCAGCGGGGTCGGGGTCGCCCGGTGGGTGAGGACCGGCAGCAGGTCGGCCACCCGGTGCGGCCGGTGGGCGGCGATGCCGGGCGGGGCCGGGGCGAGCGGCACCAGCAGGTCCGTGGCGGCCGGGTGGCCGGTGGCGCCGTCCGCGGTGTGGTCGCCGTGCAGCCAGAGCGTGAGCATGTACAGGCCGGGCAGGGACAGCAGCCGCGGCTGGTACGGCTGGGTCAGGCTCTCCGCCTGGCGCAGCGCGCGCTCGGTGGAGGTGACGTACGGGCCCTCGAAGAAGTGCGAGAAGGCCCAGCCGTCGGGGGTCAGCATGGTCTCCGCGGCGGCCAGGGCGCGGTCGCCGCCACGGATCAGGAAGCGCCAGCCCGCCAGCCGGGTGGCCGGGGTGCCCTTGGCGGAGATCCGGTCCAGTACGTGGACCGGCAGTGGCAGTTCGGGTGCGACGGGACCCTGGGCGGTGCGCAGGGAGGGGGTACGTGCCTCGCGGACGGCGGTGGGGGAACCGAGAGCCGTGAGGACGGTACGGAGTGCGGGCGCGGGAGCCTCGGGGACATGCAGCGGCATGGTGGGTCGCCTCTCAATCGACAGGCACGGTGGCGCGAGGGGGCGGGGGCGGACGGCGCTGTCAGCTCACCAGGTCAGGAAGGCAGGGCCCAGGTCGGGGGCGTGCGGGACGGGTGCGGTCTGCCGCGTCGCGGACCGACGGCCGGACTCCGCGACCGCGGGCACCAACCTTCTGCCTGTTCGCGGAGTTTATACGACACGTGTTCAGGCTGTGTTTCGGCTAGTCGTTTCCCGCGACCTGGGCAAGGGTTCATTCGGTCGGTGATACGCGGGATTCTTCCCGTTTCCGGGGTGCTCGCACCGCGCTGACCTCGGGATTCGTGGCCGCCGCGGTAGGCTAATTCTCATCGGCGTTTTTCACGAGATCTCGGGCCCCGGAAGTTTCACGGGGCAACTTGCCGGGTGAATGTGCCATCGGTCGTTCGGTCGTGCCGTCACCACAGTAGCGCGCGGCGAGGTCCGCCGCAGACGTTACCGATGGCTTCGGCTGGGCATCATCCACCCTGACCAGGACACCGTGCGAGGAGGGACGCTCCATGGGGGAGAAGGTCGTGGCGGGCGCGTTCGACCTGTCTGACCGCCAGCGCTACCGCGACAAGGTCCGGCAGTGCCTGGTGGGGCTGGGGCGCCTCCTGGAGGAGGGGCGGTTCGACCGGCCCAAGAACCTCATGGGGCTGGAGATCGAGCTGAATCTCGTCGGTACGGACGGGATGCCGAGAATGTTGAATGCGCAAGTCCTTGAGCGGATCGCCAGCCGGGACTTCCAAACAGAACTCGCCATGTTCAACCTAGAGGTCAACATAGCCCCCCACCGATTGGGCGGCCGGGTATTCGACCGGCTCGCGGAGGAACTCCGCACGTCCCTGGCATATGCCGACCGGAAAGCCGGGGAGGTGTCCGCCGGAATCGCGATGATCGGTATTCTGCCGACCCTGGACCGCGACGACCTGGTCTCCTCCAACCTCTCCGACGTCGACCGCTACGCCCTCCTCAACGACCAGATCGTCGCCGCCCGCGGTGAGGACTTCGCCCTCGACATCGCGGGCGTGGAGCACCTCACCTGCACCTCCAAGTCCATCGCCCCCGAGGCCGCCTGCACGTCCGTGCAGCTCCACCTCCAGGTCACGCCGGGGCGGTTCGCCGACGTGTGGAACGCGGCGCAGGTCGCGTCCGCCGCGCAGATCGCCGTGGGGGCGAACTCGCCGTTCCTCTTCGGCCGGGAGCTGTGGCGGGAGTCCAGGCCGCCGCTGTTCCAGCAGTCCACCGACACCCGGCCGCCCGAGTTGCAGGCCCAGGGGGTACGGCCGCGCACCTGGTTCGGCGAGCGGTGGATCTCCTCGGCGTACGACCTGTTCGAGGAGAACCTGCGCTACTTCCCGGCGCTGCTGCCGATCTGCGACGACGAGGACCCGCTCGCCGTCGTCGAGAAGGGCGGGGTGCCCTCGCTCGCCGAACTCGTCCTGCACAACGGCACCGTCTACCGCTGGAACCGGCCCGTGTACGGCATCGCCGACGGCGTCCCCCACCTGCGGGTGGAGAACCGCGTCCTGCCCGCCGGTCCCACCGTCACGGACGTCATCGCCAACGCGGCGTTCTACTACGGGCTGGTGCGCGCCCTCGCCGACGAGTCCCGGCCGGTGTGGACCCGGCTGCCCTTCGACGCGGCGGCGGCCAACTTCGACGCCGCCTGCCGGTACGGCGTCGAGGCCCGCTTCCAGTGGCCGCGCCCGGTGCGGTACGGCGGGACGACCGAGGTCGACGCGGTCCGGCTGGTGCGGGACGAACTGCTGCCGCTCGCCGAGGTCGGGCTGGACGCGTGGGGCGTGGAGCCCGCCGACCGGGACCTGTACCTGGGCGTGATCGACGAGCGCTGCCGGCGCCGGTTCAACGGGGCGTCCTGGCAGGTCGCCACCTTCCACCGGGCGCTGGAGTCCGGGCTCTCCCGGGACGTCGCCCTCGCGGCGACCACCCGGCGCTACTGCGAGCTGATGCACGTCGGCGACCCGGTGCACGCCTGGCCGGTGGGGCTCCCGGAGCCGGTGCCGCTGGGCTGACCCCCGTACCCGGCCGGTCCACCGGCCCCTGACGCCGCCCCCGGTGCTGCTGAGGCCGGAGTGACCGGCGAAGATGGGGGCCGGTGGTCGGCTGAGTGAAGGCGGGTGCGCGGGTGGTGGCGGCGTCGGGGGTTGCGGACGAGGGGCTCTCGCGGCGGCGGTTGCGGGACGAGACGCTCCTCGTGCTGGCGGTGTCGCTCGGGGCGAGCGGGGTGTCCGCGCTGATCAGCTTCGTCGGGTCGGTGACCCGGCCGGGCGGTCTGAAGGACCAGGCGGCCACGCTCAACGCCTCCGCGGCGCCCGGGCGGCCCTGGCTGGACCTCGCCTGGCAGCTCTTCGGCATCGCGACGGCGCTGGTGCCGGTGGCGCTCGTCGCGCACTTCCTCATCCGCGAGGGCCGCAGCCTGCGCGTCCTCGGCTTCGACCGCACCCGGCCCTGGCCCGACCTCGGCCGGGGCGCGGTGATCGCCGCCGTCATCGGCAGCAGCGGGATCGCCTTCTACCTCGCCGCCCGCGGCCTCGGCTTCAACCTCACCGTGGTGCCGGAGGCGCTGCCCGAGGTGTGGTGGAAGTACCCGGTGCTGATCCTCTCCGCGATCCAGAACGCCGTGGTCGAGGAGGTCATCGTCGTCGGCTACCTGCTGCGCAGGCTCGGGCAGCTGGGCTGGTCGCCGGGGGCGGCGCTGACGGGGAGTTCGGTGCTGCGCGGGTCGTACCACCTGTACCAGGGCGTCGGCGGGTTCGTCGGGAACATGGTGATGGGCGTGGTGTTCGTCCACCTGTACCGGCGCTGGGGGCGCGTGGGGCCGCTGGTGGTGGCGCACTCGCTGCTCGACATCGGGGCGTTCGTCGGGTACGGCCTGCTGGCCGGGAAGGTGGACTGGCTGCCGACCGCCTGAGCGGCGGCCGGGCTCTCGTCCGTCAGGCGTGCAGTTCGCCCTCGATGACCGTGACCGCGCGGCCCGTCAGGAGGGTGCGCTCGCCGCGCAGGGAGGTGCGGACGCGGCCGGAGCGCCGGGACGCCTGGAGACCGGTGAGGTCGGGGCGGCCGAGGCGCTCGGACCAGTAGGGGGCCAGGGCGGTGTGCGCGCTGCCGGTGACCGGGTCCTCGTCGATGCCGACGTTCGGGAAGAAGCACCGGGAGACGAAGTCGTAGCCGCGGGCCGGGTCCTCGGCGCGGGCGGTGGCGATGACGCCGCGGGTGGAGTAGGCGGCCAGCGCCTTGTGGTCCGGGCGCAGGGCGTGCACCGTCTTCTCGTCGGCCAGTTCCACGAGCAGGTCGCCGACGTGCGGGCCGGTGTCGTAGGCCGCGCGGGGCTCGGCGCCCAGGGCCGTGGCGACGCCGTCGGGGACGTCCACCGCCGTCAGCGGGGCGGTGGGGAAGTCCAGGGTGAGGGAGCCGTCCCCGGCGGGCGTCGCGAGGAGCACGCCGCTGCGGGTGGCGAACCGTACGGGGCCCTCGTGGGCGCCCGTGGAGTGCAGCACGTGGGCCGTGGCGAGGGTGGCGTGGCCGCACAGGTCGACCTCGGTGGCGGGCGTGAACCAGCGCAGCGCCCAGTCGGCCCCGCCGCCCTCGGGCAGCCGGTGCGCGAAGGCCGTCTCGGCGTGGTTCACCTCCAGCGCGACGTTCTGGAGCCAGCTGTCGTCCGGGAAGGCGTCCAGCAGCAGCACTCCCGCCGGGTTGCCGGAGAAGGGGCGCTCGGTGAAGGCGTCGACGATACGGATTCGCATGAGCCGACCGTAGACGGCGCGCACGGGCACGGGCCAAGGCCAATCCGCGGGTGCTGGACCGGTCAGCCGGGGGAGCTGCCCGCGCCGTACGGGGCGTACAGGTCGAGCAGGCGGGTGCGGGACGCGCGCAGGCGGTGGGCCAGGACGGCGCCCACCCACTGGCTGACCGTGTTGCCCATGGCGGGGTCGTCCTCGCACATGGCGCGCACCGCGGTGGCGTCGAACTCGTAGGCCCGCACCGGTGAGGTGGTGACGGCGCCCAGGTGCCAGACGTGCGGCGAGAACAGCCAGGACCAGCCGACGAGTTCGTTGTGGCCGAGGGACTCGATGACGGCGGCGCGGCGGCCGGGCACGTGCATGTCGAGTTCCACCGTGCCGGTGCGGATGATCCAGAACCGGTCCGCGCGCCCGCCCTCCTGGAACAGCCGGGTGCCCTCCGGGAAGGACACCTCACGGGCGACGCGCATCAGCCGCTGCCGGTGCTCGAGGGGCAGGGCGCGCAACATGCTCGGGGTCTGCGCGGTGTTCATGGGGTGCCTCCCGTGCGGTGAGGGGGTGGGGGAGGGTGCGGTCCACCGTTCTTCCAGGGTGGCCACGCGGCGCCCGCGCGAGCGTGGGCCGACCGGCCCCGGTACGGGCGCCACTGGACCCTCACCGGCCCGGCCCCGCCTCCTCGGGGGAGACCAGGCGGATGCCGGTGACCAGGTCGGGGCGGATGCGCACGGCGTGGTCCATGTCCAGGGCCGGGAGCGTCCAGGGCCGCAGCAGGGCCCGGTAGCGGGCCAGCTCGTCCGGGTCGGTCACCAGGTACGCGTAACCGGTGACCACCACGCTCCAGCCGAGGTGGGTGTCCGGGTCGATGACGTCGGCCTCGTAGGCGACGACGACGCCGTGGCCGCCCGCGCCGCGCGCGTGCGAGGTCAGCGCCGCGCCCTCGTGGGTGCGGATGACGATGTCACCGCCGTCCAGGACGTGGTTGACCGGACGGACGGTCGGCAGCGCCTGCCGGGTGAAGACGATCCTGCCCAGCGATACGCTGCCGAGCAGCCGCAGCGCCTCCGCGCTGTCGAGTTCGATGCTCTGGCGGGGCCCGGCGGCGACGGTCCGGGCGTTGTCGAAGGTCATGTGTGTGGTCTCCGGGAGATTGATCCGTCCATTCGACCGGCTCGCGCGCCCCGTCACCAGGGCCGAACGGCCCCGTCCCGCGGCGGTCGGCGCGACCAGGGACCATCGGCCCTGGCCCTTCGGGCACCGCACCAGGCAGGATGGGGACACAGGTGCGGCAGGTGGCCGTACCGGCGACCCAGACAGCGGAACCAGGAGCGCATCCATGGCGGACAGTGAGCAGAGTGGCCCCGGCACCCCCATCCGGGTCTTCCTGCTGGACGACCACGAGGTGGTACGCCGCGGAGTGCACGACCTGCTGGACGACGAACCGGACATCACCGTGGTCGGCGAGGCGGCCACCGCGGAGCAGGCCCTCGCCCGGGTCCCCGCGCTGCGCCCGCAGGTCGCCGTGCTCGACGTGCGGCTGCCCGACGGCGACGGGGTGAGCGTGTGCCGGGAGCTGCGCTCGCGGATGCCGGACCTGGCCTGTCTGATGCTGACCTCCTTCGACGACGAGGAGGCGCTGCTGGACTCGATCATGGCGGGCGCCGCCGGTTACGTCCTCAAGCAGATCCAGGGCTCGGACCTGGTCTCCGCCGTGCGCACGGTCGCCAAGGGGCAGTCCCTGCTCGACCCGAGCGCCGCGACCAAGCTGATGGCGCGGCTGCGTGGCGGCCAGGAGCAGGAGACCGAGGTGGACGTGCTGCCGGGGCTGACCGCCCGGGAGCGGGAGATCCTCGCCCTGATCGGGGAGGGGCTCACCAACCGGCAGATCGGGCAGCAGCTGTTCCTCGCGGAGAAGACGGTGAAGAACCACATCTCCCGGCTGCTGGCCAAGCTCGGTGTGGAGCGGCGCATCCAGGCGGCGGTGATCGCCACCCAGGCGCAGGACCGGCTGCGGCAGAGCGGCGGCGGCCACTGATCCGGGGGGCGCGACGACGTGCGTGTTCCCGCGCGTACGTGGTGACGACGTGCGTTGATCCCGGTGTCGGGAGGGTGCGTGGCCACCGCCCGTGAGGGTGCGTGGCCGCAGCTCGCGACGCCAAGTCCGACACCGGAGTAACCTCTCGCGCGTCGGCCCATTAACGTGTCCTCTGACCGGCACATCATCTTCCGGTGTGCCGCGCGATCTGGAGGAACACTGGTGGGAAGCTCCGACGAGTCCCCGGAGGCGCGGGTCCAGCGTCCGCAGCTCAGGCTGGACGAGCTGCTGGAGGAGCTACAGGCCCGTATCGACGCGGCCCGCGGTACCCGTGACCGGGTGCACAGCCTGCTGGAGGCGGTGCTCTCGGTCGGCCGTGAGCTGGACCTCGAACAGGCGCTGCGCCGCATCGTCGAGGCCGCCGCGGTGCTCGTCGACGCCGAGTACGCCGCCCTCGGCGTGATCGGCCCGGACGGAAAGCGGCTCTCCGACTTCCACACCGTCGGGATCAGCGACGAGCAGATCGCCCGGATCGGCCACTACCCGGAGGGCCACGGCATCCTCGGCGAGCTGATCCGCCACCCCGAGCCGCTGCGGCTGACGAAGCTCTCGGACCACCCCGCCTCGTACGGCTTCCCCGCCAATCACCCGCCGATGAACTCCTTCCTCGGCGTCCCCATCCGGGTGCGCGACCAGGTCTTCGGCAACCTGTACCTCACCGAGAAGCGCGGCGGGGCGCAGTTCGACGAGGAGGACGAGTCGGTGCTCGCCACGCTGGCCGTGGCGGCGGGCGTCGCGATCGACAACGCCCGGCTCTACGAGGAGTCCCGGCTGCGGGAGCGCTGGCTCCACGCCAACGCGGAGATCACCCACGGCCTGATGTCCGGCACCGAGCGCGCCGAGGTGCTGGGCCTGATCACCGGGCGGGCCGCCGAGATCACCGGCGCGGCGCTGGCCGTGTTCGCGGTGCCGATGGAGGACACCGGCACCCTCGCCGTGGAACTCGCCGTCGGCAAGGGCGCGGAGGGGCACCGGGGGCTGGTGCTGCCGGTGCGCGGCACGCTGATGGGCGAGGCGTTCGCCAGCGCCGCCCCGGTCACCAGCGGGGACGCCTCCAACGACGAGCGCATCACGGCCGGACCGCCGCGCTTCGCCGGGCTCGGCCCCGCCGTGGCCGTCCCCGTCGGCACCGGCGAGGGCGGGGTGGAGGGCGTGGTCCTGCTGGCGCGGGAGGCGGGCAGGCAGCCGTTCTCCGAGAAGGAGATCCAGCCGTTGCAGGGCTTCGCCGCGCAGGCCGCGATCGCCATGGAGCTGGCGGAGCGCCGCGAGGACGCCGAGGAGATCGCCGTGCTCAAGGACCGCGACCGGATCGCCCGGGACCTGCACGACCTGGCGATCCAGCGGCTGTTCGCCACCGGGATGACGCTGCAGAGCGCGGGCCGTTTCATCGAGCACACCGAGGCCGCCGAGCGCGTGGTGCGGGCGGTGGACGACCTGGACGAGACCATCAAGATCATCCGGTCCACGATCTTCGGACTGCGGACCCGGGACGGGGCCGCGGGCCCCGGGCTGCGCGCCCGCGTGGTGCGCGTCGTCGGCGAGGCGGCCCCGGTGCTCGGCTACGCGCCCAGCCTGCGCATGGAGGGCCTGGTCGACACCCATGTGCCGCGGGAGACCGCCGACCACGTCGTCGCCGTCCTCTCCGAGGCGCTCACCAACATCGCCCGGCACGCCCAGGCCGACCGGGCCGACGTCGCCCTGGAGACCGACGGCCGCGAGGTGCGCCTGACGGTCTCCGACAACGGGGTGGGCATCCCCGCCGAGGGCCGCCGCAGCGGTCTGCGCAACATGGCCGAACGGGCCCAGCAGCTCGGCGGCGACCTGGAGATGAGCAGCCCGCCCGGCGGTGGCACCACGCTGGTGTGGCGGGCACCGGTTACTTCACAGTAACTCCCTGTTGTCTGGGGTCCATCGGCCCCGGCCGGGGACCTGCGGCCCCTGCCGCGCGCCCTCGCCCTCTCCGATCCTGGAGTCACACACCAGGTCAGGGGAGGCGAACCATGGAACGCATCGTCGTCAGCGGCATCGACGGCTCGGCGGAGAGCCGCGCGGCGGCCGAGTGGGCGGCGCGCGAGGCGCGGCTGCGCGATCTGCCGCTGA
The DNA here is from genome assembly GCF_040635175.1 of Streptomyces sp. NPDC006997. Lineage (NCBI taxonomy): Bacteria > Bacillati > Actinomycetota > Actinomycetes > Kitasatosporales > Streptomycetaceae > Streptomyces > Streptomyces sp. NPDC006997. Next base: position 61,890 of record NZ_JBEYHH010000032.1, on the reverse strand, counting down.
AGGTCGTCCACGTCTGGGACCCGGTCCCCGACCCCATCGCGCAGGCCCCCCACCTGAGCGGCGGCACCCTGGAGCACTGGGCCGAGCGGATCCCCCGGGAGACGGTCGAGGGCCTGCGCCTGCGCCACCCCGGCCTGGAGGTGACGGCCGAGCAGCTGCCCGGCGGCGCCGCCGAGGTGCTGGCCCGCGTCGCGGGCGACTCCGAACTGCTCGTCCTCGGCTCCCGCGGCATGAGCGGCGTCGGCGGCTTCATGGTCGGCTCCGTGGGCCTGTCCGTGGTGGCGCACGCCGAGCGGCCGGTCGTCCTGGTCCGCGCCGGTGAGCAGGCCGCCGACGAGCACGAGCCGGACCCGGCGGGCATCCCGTCCGCCGCCACCCCCTACCGGCAGGTCGTCCTCGGCCTGGACACCACACGGCCCGACGAGTCACTGCTCGAGTTCGCCTTCGAGGCCGCCGCCGCCCGCGGCGCCGCCCTGCGCGTCGTGCACGGCTGGAGCCCGACGCCGTACGAGGTCTACAGCCTCGCCGCCAGCCCCGAGACGCAGCAGCTGCTCGCCGCGCAGCGGGCCGCCGCGCTCGCCGCCGCCCTGGAGCCGTGGCGGGCCAAGCACCCGCACGTCGAGGTCGTCGAGGAGGCCGTGGTCGGCGTGCCCGCCCACCACCTCGTCGACGCCTCCCGCACGGCCTCGCTGGTCGTCGTCGGCCGCCGGATCCGGCGCCGCTCCTTCGGCCCCCGCGTCGGCTCCGTGACCCACGCGGTCCTGCACCACTCCGCCGCGCCCGTCGCCGTCGTCCCGCACTCGTGAGCCACATCCCCCTGATCGACCGCACCACAGCAAGGGAGTCCCGTCATGAAGGCAGCCGTCGTCCGAGCGTTCGGTGAGCCCCTCGTCATCGAGGAGCGCCCCGACCCCGACCCCGAGCCCGGACCCGGCCAGGTCCTGGTCCGGGTCGAGGCGTCCGGACTCTGCCACACCGACATCCACGCCGCCCACGGCGACTGGCCGGTCAAGCCCAACCCGCCCTTCGTCCCCGGCCACGAGGGCGTCGGCCTCGTCGAGCGGCTCGGCGAGGGCGTGACGCACCTGTCGGTGGGCGAGCGGGTCGCCGTACCGTGGCTCGGCTGGGCCTGCGGGCGGTGCGAGCACTGCCGGACCGGCTGGGAGACGCTGTGCGAGCGGCAGATCAACACCGGTTACGGCTGCGACGGCGGCTACGCCGAGAAGATGCTCGCCTGGGCCGACTTCGCGCAGCCGGTGCCCGAGGGCGTCTCCGCCCTCGACGCCGCCCCGCTGACCTGCGCCGGGGTCACCACGTACAAGGCGCTGAAGGTCGCCGAGGTACAGCCGACGCAGCTCGTCGCCATCTCCGGGGTGGGCGGTCTCGGCCATCTCGCCCTCCAGTACGCCAAGATCGCCGGGGCCACGGTCGCCGCGATCGACGTCACCGACGAGAAGCTGGAACTCGCCACCGAACTCGGCGCCGACGTGGTGATCGACGCACGCAAGGACGACGTCGGGGCGGTGCTGAAGCAGCACGGCGGCGCGCACGCGGCCATCGCCCTCGCGGTCAACGACGCCGCCTTCGAAGCGGCGTACACCGGCCTGCGGCGCGGCGGCAAGCTCGTCATGGTGGCGCTGCCCGCGCACGGCACGGTCCGGGTGCCTATCTTCGACACCGTCCTGAACGGCACCTCCGTCATCGGCTCCATCGTCGGCACCCGGCAGGACCTCGCCGAGGTCTTCCAGCTGCACGCGGCCGGACGCACCCGGGTGGTCCGCGAGAGCCGTCCGCTCAGCGCGGTCAACGAGTCCATCGCGGAAGTGCTGCGCGGTGACGTCCGGGCCCGGATCGTCTTCGACCTGGGCGCCGGGGGGTGACGGCGGTGGACCTCCCGCTGGTGGTCGGCGTGGACGGCTCCGAGCCGAGCCTGCGGGCCGTGGACTGGGCGGCCGACGAGGCCGTCCGGCGCGGGTACGCGCTGCGGGCCGTGTACGCCTCCCTCTGGGAGCGCTACGAGGGTGCCGCCCCCGGGCACGGCACCACCGCGACGCGACCGCGCGGCGAGGAGGTCCTGGACGCCGCCCTGCGCCGGGCGGGCGCCCGGCAACCCGACCTGAAGGCCACCGCCGAGATCGTGCCCGAGGAGCCGGAGTACGTCCTCATCCGGGAGGCCCGTCAGGCCGCCGCCGTGGTCGTGGGCACTCGCGGCCACGGCGGCTTCGCGGGCGCGCTGCTCGGCTCGGTCAGCGTGACGGTGGCGGCGCACGCGCACTGCCCGGTGGTCGTGGTGCGCGGCGACACGGCGGCTCCCGCGGACGGCCGGGTCGTGGTCGGCGTCGGCGACGGCGCGGAGACCGCGGCGACCGTCCACTACGCCGTCGAGTCGGCCCGGGCCCGCGGGACCTCCGTCGAGGCGGTACGGGCCTGGCGGCGCCCTTCCCGGGAGCCGGGCGGCCACCCGCCGCTGCCCGGCGGGACCGCCGACCCGGCGCACGAGGAGCAGGCGGCGCGGCGGCTGGACGAGGCGCTGCGCGACGCCCCGCCGGACGTCGAGCTGCTGCGCCGCACCGTCGAGGGCCATGCCCGGCGGGCCCTGGTCGACGCCTCGTACGACGCCGAGCTGGTGGTCGTCGGGGCGCGGCGACGCGGCGGGCGGTTCGGGCTCCAGCTCGGCCGGGTGGCACACGCGGTGCTGCACCACGCGGCGTGCCCGGTGGCGGTCGTACCGCAGCGGGTGGCGTGACGGGCGGGGGCGCGTCCTTCGGACCGCGGGGAACCAGGGCGCGTCGGCCTGGTACCGGCCGGGGAGGGGCTGGTACCCATCCCCGGTGCGGGGAAGTGTCCCCGGCAAGCGCCCGACGACCGGCAAGCGCCCGACGACCCACGGAGTCGCCCCATGCCCACGGCAGACGACCAGGACAGCCGCCGTACCGCACGGACCCGAGCGGACGGCCACGACGGCCGCCGTACCGTACTGACCGACGAGGAACTGCACCGACTGGACGCCCACTGGCGGGCCGCCAACTACCTGGCCGCCGGACAGATCTACCTGCTCGCCAACCCGCTGCTGACCGAGCCGCTCCAGCCCGCCCACATCAAGCCGCGGCTGCTCGGCCACTGGGGCACCTCGCCCGGCCTGAACCTGGTGTACACCCACCTCAACCGGGTGATCCGGGCGCGTGACCTCGACGCGCTGTGCGTGTGGGGGCCCGGACACGGAGGGCCGGCGGTGGTGGCCAACTCCTGGCTGGAGGGCAGCTACGGCGAGACCTACCCGAACGTGTCGCGGGACGCCGAGGGCATGGCGCGGCTGTTCCGGCAGTTCTCCTTCCCCGGCGGCATCCCGAGCCACGTGGCTCCGGAGACACCGGGCTCCATCCACGAGGGCGGCGAACTCGGCTACGCGCTGGCGCACGCCTACGGCGCCGCGTTCGACCACCCGGACCTGCTGGTCGCCTGTGTCATCGGCGACGGCGAGGCGGAGACCGGCCCGCTCGCCGCCTCCTGGCACTCCAACAAGTTCCTCGACCCGGCGCACGACGGCGCCGTCCTGCCGATCCTCCACCTCAACGGCTACAAGATCGCCAACCCGACCGTCCTCGCCCGCCTCCCCGAGCCGGAACTCGACGCGCTGCTGCGCGGCTACGGCCACGAACCCCTCGTCGTCGCCGGGGACGACCCGGCCCAGGTGCACCGGGACCTGGCCGCCGCCCTCGACCGGGCGCTGGACCGCATCGCCGCGATCCAGCGCGCCGCGCGCGAGGAGGACGCCGCAGAGCGCCAGCCCTGGCCGATGATCGTGCTGCGCACCCCGAAGGGCTGGACCGGCCCCGCCGAGGTCGACGGCGACCCCGTGGAGGGCACCTGGCGGGCCCACCAGGTGCCGCTCGCCGGGGTCCGCGAGAACCCCGAGCACCTGCGGCAGCTGGAGGCCTGGCTGCGCTCCTACCGCCCCGAGGAGCTGTTCGACGCCGACGGCCGGCCCGTCCCCGACGTCCTGGCCTGTGTGCCGGACGGCACCCGCCGCCTCGGCGCCACCCCGTACGCCAACGGCGGGCTGCTCGTCCGCGACCTGCCGCTGCCGCCCCTGGACGACTTCGCCGTACCGGTCGACAAGCCCGGCGTCACGCTGCACGAGCCGACCCGCGTCCTCGGCGGCCTGCTGGAGCAGGTCATGCGGGACAGCGCCGCCCGCCGCGACTTCCGGCTGGTCGGCCCGGACGAGACCGCCTCCAACCGGCTCCAGGACGTCTACGGCGCCACGGGCAAGGCGTGGCAGGCCCGCGTCCTCCCGGTCGACGAGCACCTCGACCGGCACGGCAGGGTGATGGAGGTCCTCTCCGAGCACCTCTGCCAGGGCTGGCTGGAGGGCTACCTGCTGACCGGGCGCCACGGCCTGTTCTCGTGCTACGAGGCGTTCGTGCACATCGTCGACTCGATGGTCAACCAGCACGTCAAGTGGCTGAAGACCTCCCGCGAGCTGTCCTGGCGGGCCCCGGTCGCCTCCCTCAACTACCTGCTGACCAGCCACGTCTGGCGGCAGGACCACAACGGCTTCTCCCACCAGGACCCCGGCTTCGTCGACCACGTCCTCAACAAGAGCCCCCAGGTCGTACGGGTCTACCTGCCGCCGGACGCCAACACGCTGCTGTCCGTCGCCGACCACGTGCTGCGCAGCCGCGACTACGTCAACGTCGTCGTCGCCGGGAAGCAGCCCTGCTACGACTGGCTGACCATGGACCAGGCCCGCGCCCACTGCGCGCGCGGCGCCGGGGTCTGGGACTGGGCCGGGACCGAGAACGGCACCGAACCGGACGTCGTCCTGGCCTGCGCCGGTGACGTGCCCACCCAGGAGGTGCTGGCCGCCGCCCAGCTGCTGCGCCGGAACCTGCCCGCGCTGGCCGTGCGGGTCGTCAACGTCGTCGACATGACGACCCTGCTGCCGCGCGAGGAGCACCCGCACGGGATGACCGACTTCGAGTACGACGGCCTGTTCACCGCCGACAAGCCGGTGATCTTCGCCTACCACGGCTACCCGTGGCTGATCCACCGCCTCGCCTACCGCCGCACCGGCCACCCGCACCTGCACGTGCGCGGGTACAAGGAGTCCGGGACCACGACCACGCCGTTCGACATGGTCGTCCGCAACGACCTCGACCGCTACCGCCTGGTCATGGACGTCATCGACCGGGTCCCCGGCCTCGCCGTCCGCGCCGCCGCCGTACGCCAGCGGATGGCCGACGCCCGCACCCGCCACCACGCGTGGATCCGCGAGCACGGCACGGACCTGCCGGAGGTGGCGGAGTGGAGCTGGGGAGCGTGACGGGCGCTCCGGTCAGCGCGGGGCGGGGAGGCCGTCCCGGCCGACGGCCGCCCGGATCCGGTCCAGCCACTCGGTGCCCATCCGGCGCCCGTCGGGGAACTCGTCGTCGCGGTCCCAGCGCCAGGCGGTGATCATCGCCAGGACGAGGACGCGGCAGGCGTGGAGCAGGTCCTGGTCGGCGCCGGGGTAGTGCGCGCCGACCTCCTCCGGGGCATGGGCGAGGTCGAACTCGACGGGGCCGCGGCAGCACGTCTCCAGGTCGATGAAGAGCGGCCCGTGCTCCGTGGCGAGGACGTTGCCCGGGTGCGGCTCGCCGTGCAGCACCTGCTCGGCGCCGCCGCGCTCGCGGATCACCCGGCGCAGGCCGCGCAGGGTGCCGTCGAGCAGCTCCCGGTCGGCTGCGGTGAGCGCCGGGGTGCGGTCGTGGTCCGCGACGAGCCGCTGGGCCCGCTCGACGCGGTCCGTGAAGTGCGGCGCCGGGACGTCGAGTCCGCGCATCCCCGTGTGCAGTCGCCGCAACGCGTCGGCGTACTCGGCGGGCGGGACCCGCTGGTCCGCCAAGGGCGCGTAGTAGCTCCACAGCGTGACCACGAACCCGTCACGCGCGTGCACGCCCGGCGGCACGCGGGGCTCCAGGGCGGCCACGGGGCACCCGGCCGCGGCGAGCCGCTGGGCGAGCCCGACCTCGAACTCCGCGACCTGGTCCGCGGCGGGCGCCACCCGGGCCAGCACGTCACCGGGCAGCAGCCGCAGGGTGAGCTTGTTCGAGTCGTGGAGGACGACCGCGTCGTCCACCGGCAGGCCGAGGGACGAGGCGACCGAGGTGGCCGCGGCCACCGCTCGTGGCTTCTCCGCTGTCCGCATGGTGGGGCTGGGATCCTTCGTCTCTGGACGCTACGCGTGGGTCGGTTCGCCGGGGCGGCCCGGCACGACGCTGGCCCGGATCCCGGGCGCGCGGTGGGTGCGCAGCGCCAGCCCCGGCATGGCCGTCACGCCTATGCCCGCGGCGACCAGGGCCTGCTGGACGATGATCTCGTCGCTGGTGTAGGCGATGGCCGGCACGAACCCCGCCTTGCCGCAGGCGTCGAGGAACTCGCGGCGGCGGTTGTCGCACCCGGCGATCCAGGCGGAGCCGCAGGATGTCGAGCATCCGGCAAGGCTACTGATGATTCAGCCCCAAGATTGTCGTTAGACGAATGATTCGGCGCGCGGGACGCTGAGGGGAACGGGCCCGCTCCGCGGAGGAGGAGGCGGCCATGGCGGACCGAGTGGGAGCCGAACGTGAGGTCGCTCTACGACGGACGGCATGGTCCGGGTGGTGGTGCAGCCGACCCGGGTCAAACTGATCGACTTCGAGACCACGCTGCCGACCGCCGTCGAGGAACTCGCGCGGCGCCAGCGGGACCGTCAGACCGCCTGAACCCCGGAAGGAAGACCACCATGACCGACACCGACCAGCGAGGCCCCGGACGCGGATCGATCCGGCGGATGGACAACGTCGCCGTCGTCGTCGACGACCTCCCGGCCGCGAAGGCGTTCTTCACCGCGCTCGGACTGGAACTGGAGGGCGAGGCGACGGTCGAGGGCAGCGAGGTGGACCGCCTCGTCGGGCTCGAAGGGGTCCGCTCGGACATCGCGATGATGCGCACCCCGGACGGCCACGGACGGCTCGAACTGACCAGGTACCACACCCCGACGCCCCGCCAGTCCGACCCGCAGGCCCCGCCGAACACCCTGGGCGCCCACCGCGTCATGTTCGCCGTCGAGGACATCGACGACGTCCTCGACCGCGTCAAGCCCCATGGCGCCGAACTCCTCGGCGACCTGGTGCAGTACGAGAACGCCTACCGCCTCTGCTACCTCCGCGGCCCCGCGGGCATCATCGTCGCTCTGGCCGAACAGACGCGCTGACCGGTCTCCGGCGCCGTGCCCACTGAGGAGTTGCCGCGAGAAGGCCCCACGGCACCGCCACAAGGCCACGGCCGCCAGAGGCTGCCAGAGGCCAGGGCACGTATCGAGTCTTGATCTCAGCATGGCGCCCAGGTCCTCCTCGTTCAGTTCCGCGCCTCGAATCCCGCCAGGAGTGCCCGGGGATCGAAGGTCACCCGGATCCGGGTGACCTTCCCGTCCTCCACATGCATCCAGTTCGCTGTCGGCGTTGGCGGCGCGACGCTTGTGCACAGGTCGAACCAGGTGATCACTTCGCCGCCTTCCGCCACCCGCGCCTTCACGTCGATCTTCTCCAGCACCCGACCAAGCCCCTTCAGCCCGGCGAGCGCCTCCTCGACCCCCGACGCGGTTCCCAGGGCTCCGACGAAGTCGACGTTCTCGGCCAGCACCCCTCGCAAAGTATCGAAGTCACCCGCCTCCCAGGCGGTGAAGTAGGTCTCGGCAAGCTCCCGCGCAGTCCTCGTCGTCATGCCTCCATCCTTCAGTCACCGGTTACATCCGTCCAACAGATGGATCAGATGGCATCTATCATCATTGGGTATGGAGATGCGTCAGCTGCGCTACTTCGCCGCGATCGTGGACGAGGGCACGTTCACCGCTGCCGCCCATCGCCTGCACGTCAGCCAGTCCGGCATCAGCACCCAAGTAGCCAAGCTGGAGTCGGAGTTGGGGCAACGGCTGCTCGACCGCTCCGGCCGTCAAATCCGCCTCACCCCGGCCGGCGAGGCCGTTCTCCCCCTCGTGAAGAACGCCCTCGCCACTCTCGAGGCCATCAAGCACGCCGCCGCCGAGTTCGCCGATGCCGTCCGTGGCCGGGTCCGTCTCGGCATGATCACGGGCTGCTCGATCCCGGCCTTCCTCGACACCGTCGCCGACCTCGGCCACACCCACCCCGGCATCGAGGTCAGCCTTCACGAGGGCTCCTCCGACAACCTCCAGGCTCAGGTCCTTGCCAGCTCTCTCGACCTCGCCCTGATCGGCTACGCGAACGGCGTCGCCCCCGGCCTGGAGGAGAGCGTCGTCACCGACGAGCCCCTCACCGCGGCCGTCCCTGCCGGGCATCGCCTCGACCGGCCGGAACTTCGCCTCGATGACCTACGGGGCGAGAGGATCCTCTGCCTCTCCGCAGGCACCGGTATTCGCGCCGCCTACGAGGACTCCTGCCACAGGATCGGTCTCGGCCCACGCGTGGACATCGATGCCAGTTCTCCTGCCACCCTGCTCCGCCTCGCTGAGCGCGGCGCGGGCGTCGCCGTTCTCACCGCGTCCTCCATAGAGGGCGCCAGACTGCGGACCATCTCGCTCACCGACGCGACCACGCACGCTCGGCTCGGACTGATCGTTCGCCGAGGTCAGCACTCCCCAGCCGTGCGACTTCTGCGATCCAGACTCCTCGCTGCGCTGCAAGGTGGCCAGGAAGGCGGGTGACGCGGTCACGGCTGCGTCACCCGCAGCCGGTGCTGGACGCAGACTCACTGGGACGTATCACTACGGCGTGCGGATCTACTGAGACGACGTTGATTCGGTGCGACTTCGTCGAGAGCCGCGTCAGCTTCATGGGGACAGGTCACACATCCGCTCCGGTGAAGGCTTGTCGTGCGACAGGTGCCGATATATCGTTGAGGCGTCGCGATGGATCAACGATAGATGGAGTGAGTGCGATGGACCAGCACGGATTCGAGCGTGGACACGGCCCCCAGTCGCGGGGGCGCGGCGGCTTCGAGGGGCGTCGGGCGGCCTTCGGGCCCTTCGGTCCTGGTGGTCACGGGTTCGGGCCCGGGGGACCCGGATTCGGACCGGGGCCCTGGGGGCGGGGGCGTGGCGGGCCCAGGGGGAGGGCGCGGCGCGGTGACGTGCGGGCGTCGATCCTGGCCCTGTTGAAGGACCGGCCGATGCACGGCTACGAGATGATCCAGGAGATCGCCGAGCGGAGCGGTGGGGCGTGGAAGCCCAGTCCCGGTTCGGTGTACCCGACCCTCCAGTTGCTGGAGGACGAGGGTCTGATTGCCAGTATGACCGAGGGTGGCAAGAAGCTGTTCTCGCTCACCGAGGCGGGTCGGACCGCCGCCGAGGACGGTCCGGAGGCGCCCTGGGAGGAGGCCTCGCGTGGGGTCGACTGGGAGGCCCTCGGGGAGATCCGGCAGGCCGGGTTCGGTCTGATGGAGGCCTTCGGGCAGGTCTGGAAGACGGGCAGCAAGGAGCAGCGCGAGAAGGCGCTCGCCGTCATCAACGAGGCCCGCAAGAAGCTGTACCTCATCCTCGCCGACGAGGACTGAGTGGTGAGTGGGCGGTAGCGGCAGGGGCGTTCCGGGTGGGCCCGGGGTGCCCCTGCCGGGTCTGACAGGGGACCGACGCGGACAGTCGGCTCAGCGAGTCGTTCAGGGCCGCCGCCGCCGGGTCCCTCGGCCTGCCCGCCGTCAAGGAGACCACGGCGCCCGTGGGCTCGCCGTGGACCCGGACCGTCGTGGAGCCGTCGTCCGGGGTCAGGGTGGAGCGGGTGGCGACCGTGGCCGCCGTCAGGCCCTTGCCGCGGATGGCCAGCACCCGCGCGGGCTCCAGTTCCTCGACCGCCCGCTGTACCACGACCGTCCGCTCCATGTCGGCCGTCCGCTCCACCTCGGCCGTCCGCTCCACCTCGACCGTCCGCTCCGCCTCGGCCGGGGAGCCCATCAGTCTCAAGTTCTCCTCGAAGGTCGCGCCGGTCTCCAGCGCCTCGGGTCGCCCTGGGGGAGCTGGCGCGGTGGCGTTCCGGTCGGCGTAGAAGGACCAGTCCGTGAGCCCGGCCCAGATCTTCTCGGCGGGGGCGGTGACGCGTGCCTGTGGCGCGGCGCTGGCCTGAAAGTGGCCTGATCTCCTCCGTGAGGATGAGATACCGGCGGGGGATGTCCACTCTGTGTGGGACGCGAAGATGCGTCCTGCCGGGGATGACCTGATCTTCCGGGGCTGATGGGGTAGGGGCGTGCAACACCGGATCCCCCCTCAGGCCGCCCCTCAGCGGGGCGCCCACCGCGTGGACAACGATGCCAGTCTCAGCGCCGAGCTGGCCGCGGTGGTGACAGGCGCCCGTCGACGGGCCCAGCGGGACGGGGACCGGCACGTCGACTCCGCCCATCTGCTGCACTCGCTGCTGGAGCACGACCCCGAGGTGCGCGCCGTCTTCGGCGACGGGCCGCAGCTCGCGCGGCTGCTCGGCTACCTCGTCCAGCGCAGCATCGGCTACGGACTGCGCTGGCAGGCCAGCGTGGAGGACTCCGGCGCCCTGCCCCTCGTCACCGCGCTCCCCGAGGCCGTCGGATGCTCGCCACTCGCGGCCGAGGCGATGGAGCTGGCGTGCGCGCGTGCCGCGGGGCGGGGTGAGGCGCTCGCCCGCGGCGTCGACCTGCTGGCGGGGCTCCTCGTGGACCGGCGGTCCCGGGCCGCCGAGGTGCTCGGGCGGGCCGGGGTGGACGTGGGGCGGCTGCTCGCCGTCCTCTGAGGCATCCGCCCCCGGCCGACGCGCGTCCAGTCGGTGAGACAGGTGTCAACGGGGGTGACGCTCCTGTCGGTGCCTGCCATCATATGCCGGTGCGGACGACGAACAGCAGTCACGGCAGCCACGGGAAGGGGCTCGGCCTCGGGCTCGCGCTCGGGTCGGCGGTCGCCTTCGGCGGATCAGGGGTGGCGGCCAAGCCGCTGATCGAAGCGGGCCTCGACCCGCTGCACGTGGTGTGGCTGAGGGTCGCCGGTGCGGCCCTGGTGATGCTGCCGCTCGCCGTGCGGCACCGCGCGCTGCCGCGCCGAAGGCCCGCGCTGCTCGTCGGGTTCGGGCTGCTCGCCGTCGCCGGTGTGCAGGCCTGCTACTTCGCCGCGATCTCCCGGATCCCGGTCGGCGTCGCCCTGCTCGTCGAGTACCTGGCGCCCGCGCTGGTCCTCGGCTGGGTGCGGTTCGTGCAGCGACGGCCGGTGACCCGGGCCGCCGCCCTCGGAGTCGTCCTCGCGGTCGGAGGTCTGGCCTGCGTCGTCGAGGTGTGGGCGGGCCTCGGCTTCGACGCCCTGGGGCTGCTGCTCGCCCTCGGGGCGGCCTGCTGCCAGGTCGGCTACTTCGTCCTGTCCGACCAGGGCAGCGACTCCGGCGCCGACGCTCCCGACCCGCTGGGCGTCATCGCCTACGGACTGCTCGTCGGCGCCGCCGTGCTCGCCCTGGTGGCCCGGCCCTGGGGCATGGACTGGGCGGTGCTCGGCGGGACCGCCGACATGGACGGCACCAGCGTCCCGGCCGCCGCGCTGCTGGCCTGGATCGTGCTGATCGCCACGGTCGTCGCCTACGTCACCGGCGTGGTCGCCGTGCGCAGACTCTCCCCGCAGGTCGCCGGAGTGGTCGCCTGTCTGGAGGCGGTGATCGCGACCGTCCTGGCCTGGGTGCTGCTCGGCGAGCACCTCTCGGCGCCGCAGCTGGCGGGCGGCGCGGTGGTGCTGGTCGGTGCCTTCATCGCGCAGTCGTCGACGCCCGCGAGAGGCGCCCCGGAACCGGTGGCGGCGGGTGGCGGGGAAACGCGGTTGTCCACCAGCGAGAGGGCGGCCTAGGGTGTCGATCATGCATTCGGACGCACGCGTTCTCCCGCCTCCGGCCGCCTGAGGCGGGCGGTCCCCCACGGACAGCGCCCGGCGCCCCGGGAGCCGGTGACCGGTTCCTGACCCGCCGTCGGGGCCTGCCGTGCTGCCCGCAGACGAAGTCCGCGGACCCCCGCTCAGCGGCGGTCCCTTCCCGAACTTCCGCGCGACTCGCGCACTGCGGAGAGAACACGTGTCCACTGTTTCTTCCGGCCTGCCCGTCGGGCGTGGCCTGCTCTACCTGATCGTCGCCGGTGCCGCCTGGGGCACCGCGGGCGCCGCCGCCGCGCTGGTCTACCGGACCAGCGACATGGGCTCCGTCGCCCTGTCCTTCTGGCGCTGCGCGGCCGGGCTGGCGCTGCTGGTCGCCGCCCGGCTGCTGACCCCGCGCCCGAGGGGCGCCCGCACCCTCGCCGCCCCCGAGGCGGGCCGCCGTACGGCGCTGCGGATCGGCGCCACGGGGCTCGGCCTCGCCGTGTTCCAGACGGCCTACTTCGCCGCCGTGTCGGCCACCGGGCTGGCCGTGGCGACCGTCGTCACGCTCGGCGCCGGGCCCGTGCTGATCGCGCTCGGGGCGCGGCTGACCCTGGGGGAGCGGCTCGGCCGCGCCGGGGCCGCCGCCGTGCTCGGGGCGCTGGCCGGGCTCGGGGTGCTGGTCGCCGGGGACGGGGCCGCGACCGTACGGCCGTCGGGCGTGCTGCTCGCGCTGGTGTCGGCCGCCGGGTACAGCGCGATGACGCTGCTCACCCGCTGGTGGGGCCGCGACGGCGGAACGGACGCCGCCCACACGACCGTCTGGGCGTTCGCGGTGACGAGCGCGTGCCTGCTGCCGTTCGCGCTGGCGGAGGGGATCGTGCCGCAGACCGCCGACCCGGTACGGCTGCTGTGGCTGGTGGGGTACATCGCGGCCGTGCCCACCGCGCTCGCGTACGCGCTGTACTTCGCCGGGGCGGCCGTCGTACGGTCCGCGACCGTGTCCGTGATCATGCTCCTGGAGCCGGTGAGCGCGGCGGTCCTGGCCGTCGGACTGCTCGGCGAACGGCTCACCCCGGCCACCCTGACGGGCACCCTGCTGCTGCTCGGCTCGGTGGCGGGGCTCGCGGTGGCGGAGTCGCGCGGGACGCGGGAGGCCGGGGAGAGGTGACAGCGGCGCGTGCCGGTCAGCGGTCCATCGCCGCCAGGTAGTCGGGGACGCCGGTGCCGGGGGCCAGGTCCGCGTTGGCGACGGGTGCCTCGTAGCCCTTGCGCAGGGGGAGGACGCCCGCCCAGTGCGGGAGGCCGAGGTCCTCGGGCTCGTCGTTGGCGCCGCCGCCGCGGAGCTTGGCGGAGACCTCGGCCAGGTCGAGGCGGAGGACGGCGGTGGCGGCCAGCTCCTTCTTGTTGGCGGGCCGGGAGTCACGGGAGCGGCCGGGGACGACGTGGTCGACCAGCGCGTCCAGGGCCGTACGCCTCTCGTCCGGGTCCGTCACGTCGTACGCGGTGCCGTGCACCACCACCGAGCGGTAGTTCACGGAGTGGTGGAACGCCGAGCGGGCCAGCACCAGGCCGTCGACGTGGGTGACGGTCAGGCAGACCGGGAGGCCCGGGTCGGCCCGGCCCGCCATCCGCAGCGGGCGGGAGCCCGTCGAGCCGTGCACGTAGAGGCGCTCGCCGACCCGGCCGTAGAGCGTGGGCAGGACGACCGGGGCGCCGTCGCGGACGAAGCCGAGGTGGCAGACGTAGCCCTCGTCGAGGATCGCGTGCACCAGCTCCTTGTCGTAGGAGGCGCGTTCGGGGGCGCGGGTGGGGACGGTGCGGTCGGTCGGGGTGTAGGCGGCGGGCTGTGACGGCGGCTGTGTCTCCCGGGTCTCCGGCGTGGCCTGCATGGCGTTCTCCATTGCACTAGTGCATACTGTGGTTTGTGCTAGGAGATTATCCGATCAGTGGGCGGCGCGCAGCGGAGATTTCGGCGAGCGTGGAGCGGGCGGTGGGCTCGGGGGAGCTGGAGCCGGGGCAACCGCTGCCGCCCATGCGGGAGTTGGCCGGCCGGCTCGGGGTGAACCCGAACACCGTCGCCGCCGCGTACCGCACCCTGCGCGAGCGCGGGGTGATCGAGACCGCCGGACGCCGGGGCAGCCGTATCCGCGCGAAACCGGCCACCACCGGGCGCGAGGAGATCCGGGTGGACGTGCCGGACGGCGTGCGCGACCTGTCCGACGGCAACCCCGACCCGGCGCTGCTGCCGTCGCTGGCGGCGGCGTTCGCGGCGGCGGCCGAGCGGGGCGACCGGGAGCCGGTCCTCTACGGGGCGGCGGCGGTCGATCCCGAACTGGCCCGGCTGGCGCGCGCCGACCTGGACGCGGGCGGCGTGCCGGACGGGCCGGTCGCGGTCGCCTCCGGCTCGCTGGACGCCATCGAGCGGGTGCTCGCCGCCCATCTGAAGCCCGGGGACGCCGTCGCCGTGGAGGACCCCGGCTGGGGCGGGCTGCTGGACCTCGTCCCGGCGCTGGGGCTGCGCACCCACCCGGTCGGCGTGGACGGCGACGGACCGCTCCCCGACGCCGTGCGCGTCGCGCTGGCCGCCGGGGCGCGCGCCCTGATCGTCACGGACCGGGCGCAGAACCCGACCGGCGCGGCGGTGAGCGGCGCACGCGCGCGTGCGTTGCGGTCGGTCCTCCTGGAGTACCCCGAGACGCTGCTCGTCGAGGACGACCACGGCCACGGCATCGTCGACCTGCCGTTGCATCCCCTGGCGGGCGGCACCCGGCACTGGGCCTTCGTCCGCTCCGCCGCCAAGGCGTACGGCCCCGACCTGCGGCTCGCCGTGCTCACCGGGGACGAGGTGACCCTGGACCGGGTGCGCGGACGGCAGCGGCTCGGGCCCGGCTGGGTCAGCCGGATCACGCAGGGCGCGGTGGCCCGGCTGTGGGCGGTCGGCGCGGTGGACGCGCGGGCGGTCGCGGCGGCGTACGGCCGACGCCGGGACGCGCTGATCGCGGCGCTGGCGCGGCGCGGGGTGCCCGCGCACGGCCGCAGCGGCCTCAACGTGTGGATCCCCGTGCCGGACGAGACCGGCGCCGTCGCCCGGCTGCTGCACTCCGGCTGGGCCGTCGCCCCCGGCGCCCGCTTCCGCCTCGCCGCCCCGCCCGGCATCCGCGTCACCGTCTCGACGCTGGGCGAGGGTGAGACGGGTGCCCTGGCCGCCGCGATCGCGGCGGCGGTGGGGAGGTGGGCGCCCGGGGGGACGCGGGTGTAGGGCGCCGCCTACCCGCGGGGCCGGATCTGCGTCAGCGCCGCCCCCGCCAGCACGATCACCGCGCCGACCGGGGTCGACCAGGCCAGCGGTTCGCCGAGGAGGGCGATGCCCGCGGCCGTGGCGATGACGGGGACGAAGTACGTGACCGTCTGTGCCGTGGTCGGGCCGACCTCGGCGACCAGGCCGTACTGGACGAGCATGGCGATGCCGGTGCCGAGGGCGCCCAGGGCGGCGACCGCGAGCAGCGGCAGCACGGGAAAGTGGGTCGGGACGTCCGTGAACAGCGGCGTCACCACCGTCAGTTGGACCGTCGCCAGCAGCAGCTGGGCCCCCGTCAGGGAGAGGTGGGAGTGGTTCGCGCCGGCCAGGGTGCGGCGGACGTAGATCCAGCCGACCGGGTAGCTGAGCGAGGCCAGCAGGGCCATCGCCGTGCCCGGACCGTCCAGGCCCGCGAAGCCCTGCCAGGCCCCGAGCACCGTCAGGACGCCGAGGAAGCCCAGGCCGAGACCGGCGACCCTGAGCCGCGTCGGCCGGTCCTCGGAGAGGGCGACCAGGGAGAGGGCCATGCCCCACAGGGGCGAGGTGGCGTTGCAGATGCCCGCGAGCGTCGACGGGATCGTCAGTTCCGCGTAGGCGAACAGGGAGAACGGCAGCGCGTTCAGGAAGAACGCGGCGACCGTCAGGTGCGCCCAGGTGCGCGCCCCGCGCGGCAGCCGCTGCCGCCTGACCACCAGCGCCGCCGCGAGCACCGCCGTACCGAACGCCAGCCGCCCCAGGGTGACCTGGAAGGGGGCGTACGCCCCGGTGCCCACCTTGATGAGCAGGAAGCTGAAACCCCAGATCAGGGAGAGGGCGCCGAGGCGCAGACGCCAGTCAAGGCGGGGGCGGGGGCGGGGGCCCGGCTCGGTCGCAGGGCTCGCGGTGGCCCGGGAGGTGCTGGTCACGCTGGTCATGAACGCAACGATGCGGGACGCGATCTCGTAGAACAAGCGACAATAGGAACCGAGTATCTCGTAGCATCGCTTACATGTTGAACCTGGAGCGGCTCCGCACCCTCGACGCCCTCGCCCGGCACGGCTCGGTCAGCGGCGCGGCCGAGGGGCTGCACATCACGACCTCGGCCGTCTCCCAGCAACTGGCCAAGCTGGAACGGGAGGTCGGCCAGCGGCTGCTCGCCAAGCACGGCCGGGGCGTACGGCTCACCGACGCCGGGCGGCTGCTCGCCGACCACGCCGCGCGGATCCTGTCGCAGGTGCAGCTCGCCCAGTCCGACCTGGAGGCGCAGCGCGGCCAGGTCGTCGGCGAGCTGCGGCTGTCCGCCTTCCCGACCGCCGCGCGCGGGCTGTTCCCCACCGCGCTGGCCGCGCTGCGCGCCGAGCACCCCGCGCTGCGGCTGCGCTCCTGCGAGCTGGAGCCGGAGCGGGGCATCGCGGGCGTGGTCCGCGGCGACCTGGACCTGGCGGTCGTCCTCGACTGGTACAACAAGCCGATGCCGCTGCCGGACGGCCTGGTCAAGGCGCCGATCCTGGACGACCCGGCGGACGTGGCGATGCCTGCCGGGCACCCGCTCGCGGGGCGGGAGGAGGTGGACCTGGAGGAGTTCGCCGAGGACGAGTGGATCACCTGGGGCGAGGGCGAGTTCTGCCACGAGTGGCTGATCTTCACGCTGCGCTCCCGTGGCATCGAGCCGATCCTCGGCCACCGCGCCGCCGAGACCCACACCCAGTTCGGGCTGGTCGCGGCGGGCCTCGGCGTCTGTGTCGCACCCCTGCTGGGCCGCCACCCACTGCCGCCCGGCGTCGTCACGGTCCCGCTCCGGCCACGGGTCCGGCGGCACGTCTACGTCGTCTGGCGCGCGGACGCCGACCGCCGCCCGTCGATCCGCGCGGCGGTACGGGCACTGCGGGCGGCGGGGGAGAGCGTGGGGGCGGGGGAGGGCTGACACGGGGCCGCGCCCGCGGGTGTCACCCCTGCGGCGCCCGCGTGCGCAAGTCACGCCCGGGTCGCTCGCCCGCGCCGCGTCCTGCCTGTGGCGCCTGCCCGTTTCGCGTCACGCCTGTCGCGACTGCCCGCGTCACGCCTGTCGCGACTGCCCGCGTCGCGTCACCGCGCCCGCCCGCGTCGCGCCTCGCCTCGCCGCGCGCCTGGCTCGCCATGCCCGACCGCGTCACGTACCCCGCGTCACGCCCCCCGGACCCCCGGCAGCTTCCGGAAGTCCCACGACCGGACGGCGTCCGGGGTCAGGCGGAGCCAGGCGTGGCGGCCGTCGTGGGGGAGTTCGTCGATGCCGAAGTACTTGCGGGCGAAGAGGCGCTCCACCGCCGTCAGCTCCTCGTGCGGGGCGCCGGTGCGCGGCACCTCGCCCACGGACTCGACGGTGCCGGACAGCTCGGCGCCGCGCAGTTCGTCGTACTCGTGCCCGGCGTCGACCACCACCGCGACCCGGCCGTCCCGGCGGAGCTGGGCCCAGCGGAGGCTGCGGGTGAGCGAGTACAGCCACAGGGAGGTGCCGTCCCAGGCGAACCAGAGGGGGCTGACGTGCGGGGCGCCGTCGGCGGAGACGGTGGCGACCCGGCAGGTGCGCTCGGCGGCGAGGAACGCGTCCAGCTCCTCGGGCGTCATCATGATCTTCCGGCCCCGGCGCTGGGTGACGGTCATGCGGTTCCCTCCACGGCGACTCCACCATTGCTGACGGCTCGTCAGGGACAGTGTGGCCCGACTTCCGTCCGTACGCGACGGCGGCTACTCTCGCCCGCCCCGGGACCGGTGACAAGGGAGGGCGCGGCATGACGTCGGCCACGCGGCTCGGCCAACTCCTTCCCCCCGCCGCCTCGGTGCCGCTCACCGTCGAGTGCCAGGAAGGCGTCGTGGGAGCGGGCCGCGCGCTGCCCGAACTCGCCCGGCGGGCCCGGGACCCGGTGCGCTCGCCAACATCGCCCGGCTGGTGACCGCGGCCCACGCGTGCGGTGTCCACGTGATCCGCGCCGTCGCGGAACGCCGCCCCGACGGCCGGGGTGCGAGCCGCGACGCCCGCCTCTTCCGCGCCGCCGAACGGCTCCCCGTGCAGCAGCAGTCGGACACCACGGCGGTCCGGGTGGCGGCGCCGGTCGAGGTCGCCGAGGAGGACATCGTCGTACGGTGCCCGCACGGCCCGTCGCCCGTCGAGGGCACCGAGGTCGACGTACTGCTGCGCGACCTCGGCTGCCGCGCCCCGGGTCGTCACCGGCGTCCCGGCGAACGCCACGGCCCCCGACGCGGTGCTCGCCGCCGTGCACCGGGGCTACACCGCCGTCGTACCGACGGACGCGATCGCCGGGGTGCCCGCCGAGTACACCCCGGCGATGATCCGGCACACCCCCTCCCTGGTCGCCAGCCGCGCCACCACGCACGAGGTGCCGGGCTGTCTGGCGGAGGCCGCCGCCGCTGACCTACACCCGCGTGATCGACTCCCCGTCGACCGCGATCTCGGCCGCCGCCAGCGGCTGGGTCGCCGGGCCCTTCGTGACGCTCCCGTCGGCCGCCGAGAACTGGCTGCCGTGGCAGGGGCAGTGGATGACGCCGTCCTTGACGTCCTTCACGGCGCAGCCCTGGTGGGTGCACTTGGAGGAGAACGCCTTGAACTCGCCCGCCGTCGGCTGGGTCACGACCACGTCGCCGACGACCATCCCGCCGCCCTCGGGGACGTCCGAGGTCCTGGCGATGACGGTGCCGCCGCCCGCCGCCTCCCCGCCCTCCGCCTGATCGCCGGCGCCAGTCGGCCCGGAGCCCTCCGCGTCCACCCCGGTGCCGGTCCCGGACCCGGAGTCGTCCTCCGACCCGCACGCCGTCAGCGCGGCGGTGAGTCCCGCGGCTCCGGCCGCCGCGATGACCGCCCGCCGGGCGGGCCGGCCGGAGGGGCGCGACGAGGGCTGTGCGGGCTGAAACGGTGCGCTGGTCATGCTGAGAGTCCCTTCCCCAGGACACGAGTGCCTCGGTGATTCCGCCCACAGGTACGGGCCGGGCGCCGGTCCCGTTCAGAGCGGGCCGGAATCCGCCCTTCGGCGGCCCAACTGCGGTTTCGGTGTCCGACTCGGCGCCTCTGCCCAGTACTGTCCTGCTTGGGGAGAGGCGATCGATCGTCCCGTCCCGTCGCCACGCACCAGAGTCGGCTGATTCACGGAGGCGCCGACAGGGCATGTGGTTCCGGCCCGGTCCGCACGGGTCGGCGAGGGGAGCGCCCAGGCCCCCAGCCCCGGGATCACACGACACCAGAGGAGAGCAATGTCGGATTCACCCCCTCAACGGATCGGCGTCGTCACCGAGTCCACCCGCGGGGAGACACGGGTGGCGGCCACGCCGGACAGCGTCCGCCGACTCCTCGGCCTCGGCTACGAGGTCGTCGTGGAGTCGGAGGCCGGTGCCGCCTCCGGCTTCTCCGACGAGGCGTACACCGAGGCGGGCGCGCGGATCGGGGACGCCTGGCAGGCGGACGTCGTCCTCAAGGTCAACGCCCCCTCGCACGAGGAGATCGAGAGACTGCGCGACGGGGCGACCCTGATCGGACTGATCGCCCCGGCCCACAGCCCCGAGCTCGTCGAGGAGCTGGCGGCACGGCCGATCACCGTCCTCGCCCTCGACGCCGTCCCGCGCATCTCCCGCGCCCAGTCGATGGACGTGCTCAGCTCGATGGCGAACATCGCCGGGTACCGGGCGGTGATCGAGGCCGCGCACGTCTTCGGTCGGTTCTTCACCGGCCAGGTCACCGCCGCGGGCAAGGTGCCACCGGCCAAGGTCCTGGTGGCCGGGGCGGGCGTCGCGGGCCTCGCCGCGATCGGCGCGGCGGGCAGCCTCGGCGCCGAGGTGCGGGCCACCGACCCGCGGCCCGAGGTCGCCGACCAGGTCCGCTCCCTGGGGGGCGAGTTCCTCGCCGTCGAGGTGGAGCAGACGGCGAGCGGCGACGGCTACGCGCGCGCGACCTCCGAGGAGTACGACCGGCGCGCAGCCGAGATCTACCGCGAGCAGGCCCGGGACGTCGACATCGTCATCACCACCGCGCTGATCCCGGGCCGCCCGGCGCCCCGGCTGATCACGGCGGCCGACGTGGCGTCGATGAAGCCCGGCAGCGTCATCGTCGACATGGCCGCGGCCCAGGGCGGCAACGTCGAGGGCACGGTCAGCGGCAAGGCGATCGTCACCGACAACGACGTGACGATCATCGGCTACACCGACCTGGCGAGCCGACTGCCCGCGCAGGCCAGCCAGCTCTACGGGACCAACCTCGTCAACCTGCTCAAGCTGCTGACGCCCGGCAAGGACGGACGGCTGACGCTCGACTTCGACGACGTCGTGCAGCGTTCCGTCACGGTGGTGCGGGAGGGCGAGCAGACCTGGCCGCCACCGCCCGTCCAGGTGTCGGCGGCGCCCGCCGGGCAGACCCCGGCCCCGAAGCCGCCCGCGCCGCAGCCCAGCAAGCCGCGGCTCACCCCGGCCGCGCGGTACGGCCTGACCGGCGCCGCGATGCTCGCGCTGTTCCTGCTGATCGCCTTCTCCCCGGCGCAGCTCGTGGGCAACTTCACGGTGTTCGCGCTGGCCGTGGTCATCGGCTACTACGTCATCGGCAAGGTGCACCACGCCCTGCACACCCCGCTGATGTCGGTCACCAACGCCATCTCCGGGATCGTGGTGGTCGGGGCGCTGCTCCAGATAGGCCACGGCGGTCCGGCGATCACCGTGCTGGCGTTCGCGGCGATCATGTTGACCACCGTCAACATCTTCGGAGGCTTCGCCGTCACCCGCCGTATGCTCGGCATGTTCTCGAAGGGCTGAGACCGATGACCGCAACCACGGCCGCACAGGCCGCCGACATCGTCGCCGCGCTGCTGTTCATCCTCAGCCTCGCCGGGCTCTCGCGCCACAACACCTCCCGCGCCGGGGTCGCCTACGGCATCGGCGGCATGGCCCTGGCCCTCGTCACCACCGTCGTCGCCGCCGCGCAGGACGTCTCCGGCACCGCCGTGACGCTGATCGTCGTCGCCACGGCCGCCGGCGCCGCCATCGGGCTGTGGCGGGCCCGCCGGGTGGAGATGACCCAGATGCCGGAACTCATCGCCGTCCTGCACAGCCTCGTCGGCCTGGCCGCGGTGCTGGTCGGCTGGAACAGCTACCTGGAGGTGGAGGCGCACGACGGCGGACGGGGCAGGATCGCCGACGACCTGCTCTCCATCCACCACGCCGAGGTGTTCATCGGCATCTTCATCGGCGCCGTCACCTTCACCGGCTCCATCGTCGCCTACCTCAAGCTGTCGGCGCGGATCAAGTCCCGCCCGCTGACGCTGCCGGGCAAGAACGCCCTCAACCTCGGTGCGCTCGTCGCCTTCCTGGCGCTCACGGTGTGGTTCACGGCGAGTCCGGGCCTCGGCCTGATGATCGCCGTCACCGCGCTGGCGCTCGCGCTCGGCTGGCACCTCGTCGTCTCCATCGGCGGCGGTGACATGCCCGTCGTCGTCTCCATGCTCAACAGCTACTCCGGCTGGGCGGCGGCAGCGGCGGGCTTCCTGCTCAACAACAACCTGCTCATCGTCACCGGCGCGCTCGTGGGCTCCTCCGGTGCCTACCTGTCGTACATCATGTGCAAGGCGATGAACCGGTCCTTCCTCTCGGTGATCGCCGGCGGCTTCGGCGTCGAGGCGCCGGCCGGCGGTGACACCGAGCACGGCGAGCACCGCGAGACCACCGCGCAGGAGACCGCCGAACTGCTGGAGAACGCCACCTCGGTGATCATCACCCCCGGCTACGGCATGGCGGTGGCCCAGGCCCAGCACCCGGTGGCCGAGCTGACGCAGGCGCTGCGGCGGCGCGGCGTCCAGGTCCGCTTCGGCGTCCACCCGGTGGCCGGCCGACTGCCCGGCCACATGAACGTGCTGCTCGCCGAGGCGCGGGTGCCGTACGACGTCGTGCTGGAGATGGACGAGATCAACGACGACTTCCCCGACACCGGGGTGGTCCTCGTCATCGGCGCCAACGACACCGTCAACCCGGCGGCGGAGGAGGACCCGGCCAGCCCCATCGCCGGGATGCCGGTGCTGCGGGTGTGGGAGGCGGAGAACGTCGTCGTCTTCAAGCGGTCCATGTCCTCCGGGTACGCCGGGGTGCAGAACCCGCTGTTCTTCCGGGAGAACAGCCGGATGCTGTTCGGCGACGCCAAGGCCAGCGTGGAGGCGATCCTGCGCTCGCTGAGCCCGCTCGACGCCGGTTCCGCGGCCGCGCAGGGCGGGGAGGCGGCGATGCAGGGCACCTCCGTGTGAGCGGCGGTTCGCTCGCGCGGCGGGCCGGGGAGGCGGCGCTTCCCCGGCCCGCCGGGCGTGGCTGATCACCCCCGGTACGATGCTCCCTTCATGCCGGAGCCGAAAGGGTGGCCTGGGAAGATGCTGGACGAGGTCACCGCGACCCGCTACGTCACGCCTTTGCGGGAGGGCGGCTCACTGCCGGGACTCGTCGAGGGCGACGACTTCCGCCCGTACGTCATGAAGTTCACCGGCGCGGGCCAGGGCCGCAAGACGCTCGTCGCGGAGGTCGTCTGCGGTGAACTCGCCCGCCGACTGGGCCTGCGCGTGCCCCGGCTGGTCACGCTCGGCCTCGACCCGGTGCTGGGGCTCGGCGAGCCCGACCCGGAGGTGCAGGAACTGCTGAAGGCCAGCGGCGGCGCCAACCTCGGCATGGACTTCCTCTCCGGCGCCCTCGGCTTCGACCCGCTCGCCTTCCCGGTGGACGCCCGGGAGGCGGGCCGGATCGTCTGGTTCGACGCGCTGGTGGGCAACGTCGACCGGTCCTGGCGCAACCCCAACCTGCTGGTGTGGCGCGGCGAGCTGTGGCTGATCGACCACGGTGCCACCATGATCTGGCACCACAACTGGCCCGGTGCCACCGCCTCCGCCGCCCGCCCCTACGACGCCTCCGACCACGCCCTGCACTCCTTCGCGCCGGACGTCGCCGCCGCGGCGGCCGACCTCGCGCCCCGGGTCACGGCCGACCTCCTCGCCGAGGTCACCGCCGAGATCCCCGACGTCTGGCTGGCCGGTGAACCCGGCTTCGAGACCGCCGACGACCTGCGGCGGGCCTACGCGGAGCCGCTGCTCGCGCGGGCCGCCGACATCCACGAGCGCATCCGGGGGACCAGATGAGCGACCGGCACGTCTTCGAGTACGCGCTGCTGCGGGTCGTCCCGAGGATCGAGCGCGGCGAGTGCGTCAACGCCGGGGTGCTGGTGTACTGCCGCGCCAAGGCGTACGTCGGCGCCCGCACCCACCTCGACGAGGCGCGGCTGCTGGCCCTCGACCCGGAGGTGGACCTCGGCGGCGTACGGGCCGCGCTGCGCGCCGTGGAGGGCGTCTGCGCGGGCGGCGCGGCGGCGGGCCAGGCGGCGCCGGACGACCCCGGACGGCGCTTCCGGTGGCTGATCGCGCCGCGCTCCACCGTCGTCCAGCCGGGGCCGGTGCACACCGGGCTCACCGCCGATCCGGCCGCCGAGGCGGAGCGGCTGCTCGACCTCCTGGTGAGGTAATGGATCACACGGCGCGGTGAGCCGTTGACACCGGGTGCCAGGGCTTCTAGCGTCTCGTCCTGCTGAAGGTACTAAGCGGTCGCTCACCGATGGGCGTACCGCGGAGCCGCACCCTGAGGACGAGGAGAAGCAGCCATGTCCAGCACTGACCAGCGGGTCGCCGTAGTCACCGGCGGAGCGCGCGGAATCGGCGCGGCCACCGCCGTACGCCTGGCGGCCGAGGGCCGGGCCGTCGCCGTGATCGACCTCGACGAGGCCGCCTGCAAGGACACCGTCGAGCAGATCACCGGCGCCGGTGGCCGGGCGATCGCGGTCGGCTGCGACGTCTCCGACGAGGCCCAGGTCGAGGCGGCCGTCGCGCGGATCACCGAGGAGCTGGGCGCGCCCACCATCCTCGTCAACAACGCGGGCGTGCTCCGCGACAACCTGCTGTTCAAGATGAGCGCCGCCGACTGGGACACGGTCATGAACGTGCACCTGCGCGGCTCGTTCCTGATGGCCAAGGCGTGCCAGAAGCACATGGTCGACGCGGGCTTCGGCCGGATCGTCAACCTCTCCTCGTCCTCCGCGCTCGGCAACCGCGGCCAGGCCAACTACGCCGCCGCCAAGGCCGGTCTGCAGGGCTTCACCAAGACCCTCGCCAAGGAGCTGGGCAAGTTCGGCGTCACCGCCAACTCCGTCGCGCCCGGCTTCATCGTCACCGAGATGACCAAGGCCACCGCGGAGCGCGTCGGCATGGGCTTCGAGGAGTTCCAGGCCGCCGCCGCCACCCAGATCCCGGTACAGCGCGTGGGCCGCCCGGAGGACATCGCCAACGCCGTCGCGTTCTTCACGGGCGACGACGCCGGGTTCGTCTCCGGACAGGTCATGTACGTCGCCGGCGGACCGCTCAACTAGGGATCTGGAGCAGGAACATGACTGTGGAGCTTTCGGGCAAGGTCGCCCTCATCACCGGCGGCAGCCGCGGCATCGGCTACGGCGTCGCCGAGGCCCTCGTCGCGCGCGGTGACCGCGTCTGCATCACCGGTCGGGGCGAGGACGCCCTGAAGGAGGCCGTCGACCGGCTCGGCTCCGACCGCGCCATCGGCGTCGCGGGCAAGGCGCACGACGAGGCCCACCAGGCCGTCGCCGTGGAGCGGACCATGGAGGCCTTCGGCCGGGTGGACTACCTGGTCAACAACGCGGGGACCAATCCGGTGTTCGGGCCGATCGCCGATCTCGACCTGAACGTCGCGCGCAAGGTGTTCGAGACCAATGTGATCTCCGCGCTCGGCTTCGCCCAGCGGACCTGGAAGGCGTGGCAGCGGGAGAACGGCGGCGCGATCGTGAATATCGCCTCCGTCGCCGGACTCGCTCCGTCGCCGTTCATCGGCGCTTATGGCGTCAGCAAGGCCGCGATGATCAATTTGACGGTGCAACTCGCCCACGAATTCGCACCCTCCGTGCGTGTCAACGCAATCGCTCCGGCTGTGATCAAAACGAAATTCGCGCAGGCCCTCTACGAAGGCCGGGAGGCGGAGGCGGCTGCCGCCTATCCGCTCCAGCGGCTCGGCGTTCCCTCCGACATCGGCGGCGCCGCCGCGTTCCTCACCTCCGGGCAGTCCGACTGGATCACCGGCCAGACGCTCGTCGTGGACGGCGGCATCTTCCTCAACGCCGGGGTCCACTGAGAATCCTGACCGAGCGTCGCAGGCGCCGTACTCCCCGTTCGTCGGAGGGGTACGGCGCCTTTTCGGTGCAACGGACAGCTTTCCTTCGGAAAAGGGCAGCTCACCCCTGTCTGACAACGTAGTCATGACACGGGTTGATCAAGAAGCGTGCACGGGCATGGCCCAACGGCCCAAAAGGCTGCGGTAATGTCTGCCGACCCTTGGTATGGCAGATCGAGGAGCGTGCGCGTGTTCAACCGGAATCGGTGCTTGCGGCAACTGGCCGCGCTGGCGTCCATATCCCTGATAGCGGGGTGCGGTTTTTTCTCGGACGACGACTCCGACGCGGGACCCATCGTCGTGGGCACCACCAGCGCGCCCAGCACCCTGGACCCGGCCGCCTCCTGGGACGGCTCGTGGGAGCTGTTCCGCAACATCTACCAGACGCTGCTCAGCTACCCGAACGGCGCGACCACGCCCCAGCCCGACGCCGCCGAGAGCTGTGGCTTCACCGACGGCTCCAACCGCGCCTACCGCTGTGAGCTGCGCGAGGGCCTGAAGTTCGCGGACGGCTCCGCGCTCGACGCGCAGGCCGTGAAGTACTCCATCGACCGGATCCTGGCCATCAAGGTCCCCGGCGGCCCATCCGGTCTGCTCGGCAGCCTGGAGCGGGTGCAGGCGCGCGGCGACCGCGAGGTCACCTTCCACCTCAAGACGGCCGACGCGACCTTCCCGTTCGTGCTCGCCACCCCGGCGATGTCCATCGTCGACCCGGACGACTACCCCGCCGACGCGCTGCGCGAGGGCGACTCGGTGAGCGGCTCGGGGCCGTACACCCTGAAGTCGTACAAGGAGGGCGACCGGGCGGAACTCGTCCGCAACGACAACTACGAGGGCTACGCCGAGCGCCGCAACGACGCGGTGACCATCCGCTACTTCGGCGACTCCGGCGCCATGGTCAAGGCCCTCAGAAGCAAGCAGATCGACATCACCTACCGCGGTCTGGCCTCCGGCGACGTCCTCGCGCTCCAGGAGCGCAACAACGGCTCCGAGCTCCAGCTCATCGAGAACGCGGGCACCGACATCAGCTACCTGGTGTTCAACCCCAAGGACCCGTGGGCGGCCAAGCCCGCCGTGCGCCAGGCGATCGCCCAGGTCGTCGACCGGGCGTCGATCGCGCACAAGATCTACAAGGACACCGTGGACCCGCTGTACTCCATGGTCCCCAAGGGCCTGACCGGCCACACCACCGGCTTCTTCGACAGCTACGGCGACCCGGACGCCGACAAGGCCCGCGAGACCCTCACCAAGGCGGGCATCACCGAGCCGGTGCCGCTCACCTTCTGGTACACCACCGACCGGTACGGCTCCGAGACGGCCACCCAGTTCCAGGAGCTGAAGCGCCAGCTGGAGGCCACCGGGCTGTTCAGGATCACGCTGAAGAGCCGCCCCTGGAAGACCTACGTCGAGGGCTACCAGAAGGGCGAGTACCCGGTGTTCGGGCGCGGCTGGTTCCCCGACTTCCCCGACGCCGAGAACTTCATCGCCCCGTTCGTCGGCGAGGAGAACGCGCTCGGTACGCCGTACCCGGCCACCAGGATCACCAACGAACTGCTGCCCCGCTCCCGGCGGGAGAGCGACCGGGCGCAGGTGGCGAAGGACTTCGAGGAGGCCCAGGAGATCCTCGTCGAGGACGCGCGGCTGCTGCCGCTGTGGCAGGGCAAGCAGTACATGGCCGCCAGCGAGGAGATCGCGGGCGGGGAGCGGGCGCTGGACCCGTCGACGATCATGATGATGTGGGAGCTGTCCCGCAAGACCAGCTGGTGACGCGGCGGATCCCCGGGTGGCGAGGGCGGTTGTCAGTGGTCGCCGGTAGGTTCTGAGGCACTGCAAGCGACCGCACACCGTAAGGAAGTTGACGTGACCGACACCGCCATGCTGCCCGAGTCCTGGCGCGGGGTACTGGGCGACGAGCTGCACAAGCCCTACTTCAAGGAGCTGACGGAGTTCGTCGAGGAGGAGCGGGCGAAGGGTCCCGTCTACCCGCCGCGCGAGGAGGTCTTCGCCGCCCTCGACGCGACGCCGTACGACCAGGTGAAGGTGCTGGTCCTCGGCCAGGACCCGTACCACGGCGAGGGCCAGGGCCACGGCCTGTGCTTCTCGGTGCGGCCCGGGGTGAAGACCCCGCCCTCGCTGCGGAACATCTACAAGGAGATGCAGTCGGAGCTGGGCCTGCCCGTCCCGGACAACGGCTATCTGATGCCGTGGGCCCGGCAGGGCGTGCTGCTGCTCAACGCGGTGCTCACGGTCCGCGCCGGTGAGGCCAACTCGCACAAGGGCAGGGGCTGGGAGAAGTTCACCGACGCGGTGATCCGCGCGGTGGCCGACCGGCCCGACCCGGCGGTGTTCGTGCTCTGGGGGAACTACGCGCAGAAGAAGCTCCCGCTGATCGACGAGACCCGGCACGCGGTGGTGAAGGGCGCCCACCCCTCGCCGCTGTCGGCGAAGAAGTTCTTCGGCTCCCAGCCGTTCACCCAGATCAACGAGGCGGTCGCCGCGCAGGGCCACGAGCCCATCGACTGGCGCATCCCCAACCTCGGCTGACCTCATGGGCTCCGGGCGCCGATCGGGCCCCCGGAGCCGCTCTCGGGGCTGCCTCGCCCGGATTGTCAGTGCCTGCGGCTAGCGTCGGGGTACGAGGGTCGGCGAGTGTGCGGAGGGCGTGATGGCGGAGCGGCGGGAACAGGTGGCGCCGGACGCGGTGATGACGCGGATCGGGCAGGTCGTGATGCTGCATCACGCGGGGGACCGGGAGGAGGCCCGGCAGCGCTTCCTGACGTTGTGGGCGGAGATCGGTGAGGACGGGGACCCCCTTCACCGGTGCACCCTCGCCCACTACATGGCCGACACCCATGACGACCCTGCCGACGAACTCGCCTGGGACCTGCGGGCGTTGGGCGCCGCGGAGGAACTCTCCGACGACCGCCTCGCCCGCCATGACGGCACCCTGGCGGTGCGGGCGCTCTACCCCTCCCTGCATCTGAACCTCGCCGCCGACTACGTGAAGCTCGGCCGCGTGGAGGCCGCCCGCAGCCACCTCAGACGCGCCAGGGGCGCCGCCGCCGCGCTGGCCGACGACAGTTACGGCGACGGGGTCCGGGCGGCGATCGGGCGGTTGGAGTCGCGACTGGGGGCGGGCGGCGCGGACGGGTAGCCGGGCCGCGCCGAGGGACGGGGGTGGGCCACGTCGGCGGCCCTCTACCGGTGGCCGTACACCTTCTCGCAGGTCACCGACTCCGGGCTGCCCGGGCGCCAGCCGCCGTACCGGGTGCCGAGCGCGCAGACGTCGGTCTGCTCGCGGACGGTCCGGGACACGTCCGGGATCTCGGGGGGCGCGGGGGCGGCGGGGCGTGTGGGGCCCGAGGGGCGTGCCGGGCGCGAGGCCGGGTGCGGTGGGTCGTCGGGGCGGTGCTCGGGGGAGCGGCCGGGGGTTTCGGCGCGGGGCGCCGGGTGTGCCTGGGAGCGGTGGGCGGGCTGGTCCCGGGGCGGGGGCGCGGGTGTGGGGGAGGTGGCCGGGCGGGGGGAGGGGGCGACCAGCTCCAGGGCCTCACGCGCCGGGGCCTGCACGACCTGCGGCTCCGTCGCGTGGTCCGGGTGCCGCGCCGGGGCCGTGGGCGGCGGCGGGGGCGGACCCGGCGCGGGCCGGTGGGGGACCGTCGTACAGCCGGAGAGGGCCGAGACGGCCACGGTGACCAGAAGCGCTGCGGTGGTCGTCGTTCGATGCACCCGCGCCACTCTGCTGGGTCGCCTCCGGCACGGCACGGCCAACAAGCGCGAGTTGCCCCACACGGGTGATCCGCGTCCCCGGTAGGGAGGGCGCGCGGGGGGCGCGGCTGACGTCAGCCGCCGGTGCCGGTGCCGGTGCCGGTCGCGTCGCCCGCGGGGCGGGTCGCGTCGCCGTCGAACATCCCGGCGAGCAGTTCCCGCAGCCCCGCCCGCACCTCCGCCAGGGTCGGCGGTTCGGCGTTGTAGGAACCGGCCGCGCAGCTGAACATCAGCCCGTCCGCCCAGGCGACCAGCGACAGCACGTGCCGGGCCGGGGCGGTCGAGCCCAGCGCGGTGACCAGGGCGGTGAGGTGCCCCCGGAAGACGGCGCCCTCGGCGTCGTAGAACGCGCGCAGGGCGGGCCGCCGGGTGGCCTCCAGGGCGAGTTCGTGGCGGGCGACGGGCAGGTCGCGGTGGTCGGTGACGGAGAGGTGCACCGCCAGCGCCATGGCGTCGGCCAGGGAGTCGAGCCCGGCGCGCGGATCCGGCGTCTCGTGCAGCCCGAGCACCCGCGCCTCCCGCTCGGCGTGCCGCCGTACCGCCAGCTCCAGCAGTGCCTCCGGGGTGCGGGCCACGTTGGAGGTGGAGCCCTGGGGGAGCCCGGCCGCCTCGTCGACCGCGCGGTGGGTGAGCCCGCGCATCCCGCGCTCCGCGAGCAGGGCGAGCGCGGTGTCGGCGACGAGGTCGGCGCGGGAGGTGCCCGGGGCGTGATCGGCCATGGCGCTCAACCTGCCGCCGCCGGTGTCCCCCGCGGCGCCCGTATGCTGCCGGAGGAGCAGGCTCAGGCAAGCGGTAGAGGAGACCCACGTGAAGGTCGGCTGCATCGGACTCGGGGACATCGCGCAGAAGGCGTATCTGCCGGTGCTCGGCGTCCAGCCCGGGGTGGAGCTGCATCTCCAGACCCGTACGCCCGCCACCCTCGCCCGGGTCGCCGACAGCCTCCACCTCCCGGCGGAGCGGCGCCACGCCGACCTGGACGCGCTGCTCGCGGAGGGCCTCGACGCCGCGTTCGTGCACGCCCCCACGGACGTCCACCCGCAGATCGTCACCCGGCTCCTCAAGGCGGGCATACCGACGTACGTCGACAAGCCGCTCGCCTACGAACTCGCGGACTCAGAACGGTTGGTGGAGCTGGCCGAGGAGCGCGGCGTGTCGCTCGCGGTCGGGTTCAACCGGCGGTTCGCGCCCGCGTACGCGCAGTGCGCCGAGCACCCGCGCGAGCTGGTCGTCATGCAGAAGAACCGCGTCGGCCTGCCCGAGGAGCCGCGCACGATGGTCCTCGACGACTTCATCCACGTCGTGGACACCCTCCGCTTCCTGGTGCCGGGACCGGTCGACGACGTGACCGTGCGCGCCCGCACCGAGGGCGGGCTGCTGCACCACGTCGTGCTCCAGCTCGCCGGGGACGGCTTCACCGCGCTCGGCGTGATGAACCGGCTCAGCGGCTCCGCCGAGGAGGTCTTGGAGGTGGCCGGGCAGGACACCAAGCGGCAGGTGCTCAACATCGCCGAGGTGGTCGACCACAAGGGGCAGCCGACCGTGCGGCGGCGCGGGGACTGGGTGCCGGTGGCCCGGCAGCGCGGCATCGAGCAGGCGGCGCTGGCCTTCCTCGACGCGGTCCGGGCCGGGAGGACGCTCAGCGCCCGGGACGCGCTGGCGACGCACGAACTGTGCGAGCGCGTGGTACGCGCGGTCCAGGACGGCGCCGACCGGGCCGCCTGACCCACCGCGCCCCCTCCGCCACCCCGTACGCGGCGAGCACCAGCAGCGCCGCGTACACCGGCCAGGCGCCGAGCCGGGCGTACGGCGTCACCCCGTGCGCCAGCGGCACCTCGTACACCCGCGCGGCGCTCGCGTCCGTGCCCAGCCAGGAGCCCACGCGCTGTCCGCCCGGGCCGTACACGGCGGAGTCGCCGGTCAGTGTGGCGTGCACCATCGGGCGGCCGGTCTCCGCTGCGCGCAGCGCGGCGAGCGAGGCGTGCTGGGCGGGCGCCCAGCTCTGCTGGAAGGTGGAGGTCGCGGACTGGGCCACCAGCACGTCCGCGCCGTCGCGGGCGAGGGCCCGGCTGAGGTCGGGGAAGGCCGACTCGAAGCAGACCATCGGGCCGATCCTGAGGCCGTCACCGACGTCCATCACGACCTGCTCGGTGCCGCGCCTGCGGTCCTCCGCGGCGGCCCTGCCGACCGAGGTCGCCCAGCCGAGCAGGGAGCGGGCCGGGATGTACTCGCCGAACGGGACCAGCCGCATCTTGTCGTAGCGGTCGCCGGTGCGGCCCTCGGGGCCGACTAGGACCGAACTCTTGTAGATGCCGGGCTGGTCGGAGCGGCGCGCGTCCACGTTCACCAGGATCTCGGCGCCCGTCTCACGCGAGAGGGCGGCCAGCCGCCGGGTCAGCTCGGGCCGGTCGCCGAGGTCGAAGCCGACGCTGCTCTCGCCCCAGACCACCAGGTCGACGTCCTGCCCGACGAGGCTGCGGGTCAGCCGCTCCTCCAGGTCGAACCGGCGGTCGGGACTGTCCGGGCCGCTGACGACACCGGGCTGGACGACGCCGATCCGCACGTGGGCGTCGGTACCGGGACGCGGGGACCAGAGGTGGGCGGCGAGGGTGGCGGCGGCGGTGAGGACGAGGGCGGTGGCGGCGAGCAGGGCGGGACCGGTGGTCCCCGGCACCGCGGCGGCGGGGTTCCGCGGGATCGGCGCCGAGGCGGCGCGGGCCCGCCGGGCCGCCGCCCCCACGAGTACGGCGACCGCCACGTTCACCGTCACCACCAGGAAGCTCAGCAGCCACACCCCGCCCACGGAGGCCAGCCGCAGCGCCGGTTCCCGCTGCCACTGGCTGGCGCCGAGCATCCCCCACGGCCCGCCCAGGGCCTCCCAGGAGCGGACCAGCTCCACCGCCAGCCAGCCGGACGGCAGCACGAGCAGCGCCGCCGTGATCCGCCGCGCGCCGGGCGCCCCGCCCAGGAACCGGCGTACGAGCCAGCCCCAGGGCGCCCACAGCGCGCCGAGCAGCGCGGCGATGACGAAGGTGAAGACGTGCAGGTTGGGCAGCAGCCAGTGGTGCACGGCCAGCATGAAGCCGAAGCCGCCGGACCAGCCGTCGTACAGCGCCCGGCTTCCGGTCGGCGCGGTGCGGGCGAGCAGCAGCCACGGCACCAGGGCGACCGGGGCGAACCACCACCAGGACGGCGCGGGGAACGCCAGCATCGGCAGCGCGCCGGCCGCCGCGGCCGTCACCGAGCGCCGCCAGGGGGAGGCGAGCCACTGGCCGGACCACTTCATACGGCGCCTCCCTACCCGCTGGATCCAGTGTGCGCGCTGCGGGCGATCCCAAACCGGCGGCGCGGGGTCAGTTGATCACACCGGCGCCGGGGTCGTCGGGCAGACGGCGCCACTTCTCCTGGACGACCACCTCGCGCAGCCGCCATCCCTCGGCCGTCCGCAGCAGCCCGAAGGCGTACCGGCCGCCGCCCACGAAGTCGGGCACGACGGAGCCGGTGTCGGCGGCGCGCCGCATCGGATTGACGTAGTCGGCCCTGACCTGAGCGGTGTCGCCGGTGTCCCGCTCCAGCAGGCCGAACCGCACCCGGCGGTTGACGATCAGGTGCTGCCGCGTCGAGAACGGCCCGAGGCTTTCCGCGAGCCATTCGGCGACCTGCCCGGCGTCCCCCTCGATGCCGCCCGCCGAGCGGTAGTCGGCGCGGCCGTCCGGGGTGAAGAGTCCTCGGTAGCCGTCCCAGTCCCCGTCGTCCACCGCCCCCGCGTAGTCGGTGATCAGGTCGTCCACGGCGAGTCGGTCCATCACGTTCGCCAGCTCCACACGCTGCGTCATCGGCTCAGTGTTGGGCACGGGGCCGATCCCGCCAAGAGGGCGTGCGGCCCTAAGCTGATCCATCTCGGCACCTACCTCGGGAGACCTCCCATGACTCGTCCTGTCACCGTCGTCACCGGCGGCAGCCGCGGCATCGGCGCCGCGGTCTGCCTGCGCCTGGCCGCGGACGGGCACGATGTCGCCCTCGGCCATCTCCGGGACGCCGAGGCCGCCGACAAGGTGGCGGCGGGCGTACGCGCGGCGGGCGGGCGCTGTGTCACCGTCCGCATGGACACCTCGGTCGAGGCGGACGTGGACCGGCTCTTCGACACCGCCGAGGACCGGCTCGGACCGGTGACGGGGCTGGTGAACAACGCCGGGGTGACGGGCCCGCTGGGACGGCTCGCCGACACCGACACCGCGGTGCTGCGCCGGGTCGTCGACGTCAACGTCCTGGGCGCGCTGCTGTGCGCGCGCCGTGCGGCGCGGCTGATGACGCCCCGCGGCACCGGGGTGATCGTGAACGTCTCCTCGGCCGCCGCCACCCTGGGCAGCCCCGGCGAGTACGTGCACTACGCCGCCACGAAGGCCGCCGTGGACGCCCTGACCGTGGGCCTGGCCAAGGAACTCGGCCCGGACGGCGTCCGCGTCACCGCCGTCGCCCCCGGCACCACCGACACCGACATCCACGCCGCCATGGGCGCCCCCGACCGCGCCGCCCAGGCGGCCCCCCGCATCCCGCTGCGCCGCCCCGGCCAGCCGGAGGAGATCGCCGCGGCCGTGGCCTGGCTGATGTCACCGGACGCCTCGTACACGACGGGGACGGTGCTGCGGGTGGCGGGCGGGATGTGACGTCCGGCGGTGCCCCGGGGTCAGGCCGCCTCGATGACGCCGTCGCGGATCGCGGCGGCCCACTCCACCACCAGGAGTTCGTACTCCGCGCGCTCCTGGGGCGAGAGTCTGCCGCCCGCGCGCAGCCACAGGGCGCGGATCTGCTCGTTCACCTCTGCTGCGGAGCGCGTGGGGCCGGGCGGTGGGGCGCCGGGCGTCAGGGACTCGGGGGACATGCGGGCCAGACTAGGGGCAAGGTCTGACACTGCGCTACCGGGCGGCTACGCAGATCGTATGCGGTGGCCGGATGCGTTCGGTGCGGCGCCGCCGTGGCCGTCAGTGCGCCGGTTCCCCCGCGTGCGGGCTGAGCACGCCGGACATCACCAGGATGATCAGGACGATGCCGAGCGCGACGCGGTAGTAGACGAACGGCATGAAGCTCTTGGTCGAGATGAACTTCATGAACCAGGCGATCACGGCGTAGCCGCTGCCGAAGGCGATCACCGTGGCGAAGACCGTCGGCCCCCAGGAGACGTGGCCGGTCTCCATGGCGTCCTTCAGCTCGAAGAGGCCGGAGGCGAGGACGGCCGGAATGGCCAGGAGGAAGGAGTAGCGGGCGGCGGCCTCACGCTTGTAGCCCATGAACAGGCCGCCGCTGATGGTGGCGCCGGAGCGGGAGACGCCCGGGATCAGGGCCGCCGCCTGGCAGAAGCCGAAGATCAGGCCGTCCTTGACGCCGAGGTCCTTGAGTTCCTTGCGGGCGCGGGGCGCGCGGTGCCGTCCCCCGGTCTCGTCGCGGGCGGCGAGCCGGTCGGCGACGCCGATGACGACGCCGACCACGACCAGCATGGTGGCGGTGATCCGCAGGTCCCGGAACGGGCCCTCGATCTGGTCCTTCAGCGTCAGGCCGAGCACACCGATCGGGATCGAGCCGACGATCACCAGCCAGCCCATCTGGGCGTCGTGGTCCTTGCGCCACTCCCGGTCGTGCAGCGAGCGGGTCCACGCGGCGAGGATCCTGCCGATGTCCTTGCGGAAGTAGATCAGCACGGCCGCCTCCGTGCCGATCTGCGTGATCGCCGTGAAGGCGGCGCCCGGGTCCTCCCAGCCCGAGAAGGCGGCGGTGAGGCGCAGGTGGGCGCTGGAGGACACGGGGAGGAACTCGGTCAGCCCCTGGACGAGTCCGAGGATGAGTGATTCGAACCAAGACATGAAGTTACGGAGTCCAAGTGCCGATCGTGGAACGGGCGACGGTCACGCCGAGCGTCCACGGATGCGGTGATCGGGTGTACCGGAGGGCAGCGTAGCGCCCTTGGAAGACGGCCAGGACACAGGGGTTGAGAAGGTGAACCGCGGTCTCGCGGCCGCTGGATCAGGCCGCGGTCGGACCGCTCACCGACCAGCCGGGGATCTGCGGGTGGGGGACCAGGTCCTCGTGGCGCACGGGGTCCCCGCAGGCGGCGCAGGTGACGACCGGGACCAGTTCGTTGCCGCAGACGTGCTCCAGGACCATCGGGCGGTCGCCGT
This sequence comes from Streptomyces sp. NPDC006997, assembly GCF_040635175.1. Classification (NCBI taxonomy): domain Bacteria; kingdom Bacillati; phylum Actinomycetota; class Actinomycetes; order Kitasatosporales; family Streptomycetaceae; genus Streptomyces; species Streptomyces sp. NPDC006997. Next base: position 26,606 of record NZ_JBEYHH010000032.1, on the reverse strand, counting down.
CGCCGCGCAGGTGCCGGTCGCCCCACGCCATCAACGTGAGCAGGACGGGCTCCAGTTCGAGCCCCGCCTGGGTCGGCCGGTACTCGAAGCGCTGCGGGCGCTCGCTGTAGGCGCGCTTGGCGAGGATCCCGGCGTCGACCAGGCGGCGCAGCCGGGCGGCGAGGATGTCGCGCGGGGCGCCGGTGTTGCGTACCAGCTGGTCGAAGCGGCGGTTGCCCATGCACACCTCCCGCAGGACCAGCAGGGAGTACTTCTCGCCCACCAGGGCCAGGGTGTCGGCGATGGAGCAGGGGCGGGGGTCTTTTCGGGCGGCCATGAGGCTCAGTCTAATGAGGGTTTGATTTTCCAACTCACACGGATATCGTGAGTTTGGATTTCCAACGCACTGATCGCAGCCCCGTCGTTCCAACCCACTCGTTCCAACCCACTCGTTCCGGTCCACCCGGATCACTCCACACAGGAGGCCCGCACATGCGTGACGCGGTCATCGTCGAAGCCGTACGCACCCCCGTCGGCAAGGGCAAGCCGGGCGGCGCCCTCGCCCACGTGCACCCCGTCGAACTGCTCGCCCACACCCTGCGCGCCCTCGTCGAACGGACCGGCGTCGACCCCGCGCTGATCGACGACGTCATCGGCGGCACCGTCGACCAGGTCGGCGAGCAGGCCATGAACACCACCCGGTACGCGGCTCTGTCGGCGGGCTTCCCGGAGTCCGTCCCCGCGACCACCGTGGACCGCCAGTGCGGCTCCTCCCAGCAGGCCGTCCACTTCGCCGCGCAGGGCGTCCTGGCCGGGGCCTACGACCTGGTCGTGGCCTGCGGTGTCGAGTCGATGAGCCGGGTGCCGATGTGGTCCAACGTGCCGCCCGGCACCGACCCCTTCGGACCCGGCGTCGCCGAGCGCTACCGCGAGGGACTGGTCCCGCAGGGCATCAGCGCCGAACTGATCGCCGCCAAGTGGTCCCTCACGCGTGAGCGCCTGGACGGCTTCGCGGCGGCCTCGCACCAGAAGGCCGCCGCGGCCTGGGACGCGGGCCTCTTCGACGCCGAGGTGGCGCCCCTCGACGGCGTGGCCCGCGACGAGAGCGTGCGGCCGGGCAGCAGCGTCGAGACCCTCGCCGGTCTGCGGCCCGCCTACCACGACCCCGACTTCGCCGAGCGCTTCCCGCAGATCGAGTGGAACATCACCGCGGGCAACGCCAGCCCCCTCAACGACGGCGCCGCCGCCGTGCTGATCACCTCCAGCGAGACCGCCGCCCGCCTCGGGCTGCGCCCGCTGGCCCGGCTGCACAGCTTCGCCGTCACCGGCTCCGACCCGCTGCTGATGCTCACCGGCGTCATACCCGCGACGGAGAAGGTGCTCCGCAGGGCCGCACTGACCCTGGACGACATCGACCTGTTCGAGGTCAACGAGGCGTTCTCCAGCGTCGTCCTGGCCTGGCGGCAGGAGACCGGCGCCGACCTCGCCAAGGTCAACGTGCACGGCGGCGCCATCGCCCTCGGCCACCCGCTCGGCGCCAGCGGCGCCCGCCTCACCACCACCCTGGTGCACGCGATGCACGAGCGCGGCGCCCGCTACGCCCTCCAGACCATGTGCGAGGCGGGCGGCCTCGCCAACGCGATGATCCTGGAGAACGTCTGAACGGACGCCGGAAGGACCGTCTGACCGCTCAACGCCCCCGCAGCCGGTGCCGCTTGCGCCACGCCACCACCGCGCCCGCCAGCGCGGGGACGGCGATGCAGGCCATCGCGATCAGGAAGGCGGGGGAGGTCGGCGTCGAGGCGCGGGCCCCGGCGACGGCGTACGCGGCGGTGTTCGGGACCGAACCGAGCGCCGTCGCGAGGAGGAACGGCAGGATGCCCATGCGGGAGACGGCCGCGCAGTAGTTCGCCGCGGCGAACGGCACCCCGGGGAACAGCCGCACCGCCAGCATCGACCGGAAACCGTGCCTGCTGAGCTGCCCGTCCGCCGCCTGGAGCAACCGCCCCCGCAGCAGCGGACGCAGCGCGTCCTGCCCGAGCACCCGGCCCAGCACGAAGGAGGTCCCGGCCCCGAGCACGGTGCCCGCGACGGCCGCCCCGAGCCCCAGCTGGGAGCCGAACAGCGCGCCCGCCGCCAGGTTGAGCAGGGGCCGGGGCACGAACGCCACCGTGCACAGCCCGTACGCCACCGCGAACACCAGCGCCGCCGCGGCACCGCCGAGCTGCGGTGGCCAGCCGTGCGCCAGCAGCCGCTGCGGTTCGAACAGCAGCACCGCCGTGGCGGCCCCGGCGAGCAGCGCCACCAGCAGCGAGAAGCGGGACCAGGGCGACACCAGCACCCGCACCACACGGGCGGCGGGGCTCACGGGCAGGGCGACGGCGGCGGCGGTGGTCGGGACGGTGGCCTGGGGAGGGGCCGTGGTGGTGCCGCCAGAGCGGGTGGAGGCGAGCATCCCGTGACCCTAACCGACCGATGTGTGTGATCGCCGTATGGTTCGTCTCACGCCCGTCACAGGCGCTCACGGACCGTGCCGTCCGGGCCCGGGGAAAACCATTCGACGCGGGGTGGCGGGTCGGCGATGATCGACGTCATGTTCCGGCTGGCCTTCCTCCTCGCAGCATCCGCGGTCGCGGATGCGCCGAAGGCCGCCGTTCCCGTCTTCCTGACCGCCGTCGACGGCGCCCGAAGCTGACCCTCCCCGGATCGTCCGGCGGACCCCGCAGGGGGAGGGTCGGCACGTTCCCGGGGTCCCCGGCTCACGCTCCAGTGACTTCGAGGTACAGCCATGCCCAAGACGGCATACGTCCGCACCAAACCGCATCTCAACATCGGCACCATGGGCCACGTCGACCACGGCAAGACCACCCTGACCGCCGCCATCACCAAGGTCCTCGCCGGCCGCGGCTCCGGCACCTTCGTCCCGTTCGACCGCATCGACCGGGCCCCGGAGGAGGCGGCGCGCGGCATCACCATCAACATCGCGCACGTCGAGTACGAGACCGACACCCGCCACTACGCGCACGTCGACATGCCCGGTCACGCCGACTACGTGAAGAACATGGTCACCGGCGCCGCCCAGCTCGACGGGGCCATCCTCGTCGTCTCCGCGCTCGACGGGGTCATGCCGCAGACCGCCGAGCACGTGCTGCTCGCCCGGCAGGTGGGCGTCGACCACATCGTCGTCGCCCTGAACAAGGCCGACGCCGGGGACGAGGAGCTGACCGACCTGGTCGAGCTGGAGGTCCGCGACCTGCTCACCGCGCACGGCTACGGCGGCGACGCCGCGCCCGTCGTACGGGTCTCCGGGCTGCGGGCGCTGGAGGGCGACCCGAAGTGGACGGCGGCCGTCGAGGCGCTGCTCGACGCGGTCGACACGTACGTGCCGATGCCGGAGCGGTACGTCGACGCGCCGTTCCTGCTGCCGGTGGAGAACGTGCTCACCATCACCGGGCGCGGCACCGTCGTGACCGGCGTGGTGGAGCGCGGCACGGTACGCGTGGGCGACCGCGTCGACGTGCTCGGCGCCGGCCTGGAGACCGTCGTCACCGGCCTGGAGACCTTCGGCAAGCCCATGGACGAGGCGCGGGCCGGGGACAACGTGGCGCTGCTGCTGCGCGGCGTGCCCCGGGACGCGGTCCGGCGCGGGCACGTGGTCGCCGCGCCGGGCAGCGTGGAGCCGCGACGCCGGTTCACCGCGCGGGTGTACGTGCTGTCGGCCCGCGAGGGCGGCCGGACGACGCCGGTCGCCACCGGGTACCGGCCGCAGTTCTACATCCGTACCGCGGACGTGGTCGGTGACGTCGACCTCGGTGAGACGGCGGTGGCCCGGCCCGGCGACACCGTCTCGATGACGGTCGAACTGGGCCGCCCGGTCCCGTTGGAGCCCGGCCTCGGCTTCGCCATCCGCGAGGGCGGCCGGACGGTCGGCGCGGGCACGGTCACGGAGGCGCGCTGACCGTCCCGCGCGGGGCGCGCCCGGGCCTCCACCGGCCCGGGCGCGCCCCGGCACAATGGGCGCGTGAGCGAGCCCGAGCCGATACCCGTCACCCGAGCCGTCGACCACGGCACCGCCAAGCTGCTGCCGGACGTCGACCGCGAGCGGGCCTGGCTGCTCACGGTGGACGGGGCGCCGCAGTCGTACGTCGACCTGGACGAGCCGGAGCACCTGGAGTTCGAGTACGCGCGTCGGCTGGGGCATGTGCTGGACACCGTCGCGGAACCCGGCCGTCCGCTGGACGCGGTGCACCTCGGCGGCGGGGCGCTCACCCTGCCCCGCTATCTGGCGGCGACCCGCCCCGGTTCCCGGCAGGACGTCGTGGAGGCTGACCGGGGCCTGCTGGCGCTGGTGGCCGCGCACCTGCCCGTCCCGGACGGCAGCGGGATCGCCCTGCACGCGGCGGACGCGCGGGCCTGGCTGGAGCGGGCGCCCGCCGACCGGGCCGACGTGCTCGTCGCCGACGTCTTCGGCGGCTCCCGGGTGCCCGCGCACCTGACGTCCGTGGCGTACGCGCGGGAGGCCGAGCGGGTGCTGCGGCCGGACGGGGTGTACGTGGCCAACCTCGCCGACGGGGCGCCGTTCGGGTTCCTGCGCTCCCAGCTCGCCACGTTCGCCGAGGTCTTCGAGGAGCTGGCGCTGATCGCGGAGCCGGGGGTGCTGCGCGGACGGCGGTTCGGCAACGCGGTCCTCGTCGCCGCCCACCGCCCTCTGGACACCGCCGCCCTCGCCCGCCGCACCGCCGCCGACGCCTTCCCGGCGCGCGTCGAACACGGCGCCGCCCTGCGGGACCTCACCGCCGGGGCGCGGCCGGTCCGGGACGCGGACGCGGTGCCGTCGCCGGAGCCGCCGGAGGGGGCGTTCGGGGTGGGCTGACGAAGGCGCGCTCAGCCCGCGGCGCGTCCGGCGTCCGCTGGCGCGGCGGACGGGACCGTGGACGCGATCTCCTTGCCGCCCCGGCGGCGCAGTCGGCGGACCTCGGGCACGGTCAGCACCAGGGCCGTGACCAGGACGATCAGGGCCGAGCAGCCCCACAGGGCGCTGTCGCGTCCGAACGCCGTCTCCGCGGGGCCCGCCAGCGCGGTCGCCAGCGGCAGCAGCGCCACGGAGCCGAACCAGTCGTACGCCGAGACGCGGGAGAGCTTCTCCTCGGGTATCTCCTGGTGCAGCGCGGTCATCCAGGAGACCCCGAAGACCTCCACCGTGACGCCGGTGAGGAACATCGTCGCGCAGAGCAGCTCGACCGACACGGGCACCGCGAGCGCGGCGGACGGCAGGGCGAGCGGGAAGACGCACAGGGTGCCCGCGAGCAGCAGACGGCGTGGTTTCCAGCGGGTCATCAGCAGCGCGCCCGCCACCGTGCCCGCCCCGAAGAAGCCGAGCGCCAGCCCCCAGGGCCCCGCCCCGCCCAGGTGGTCGCGGGCCACGAGGGGGCCGTAGACCGCGTCGGCCGCGCCGACGACCGCGTTGGCGAGGGAGAACTGCACGACGATGCCCCACAGCCAGGGCCGCCCGGCGAACTCCCGCCAGCCCTCCCGCAGGTCGGACAGCAGTCCGCCGCCCGGCTGGCGCGGCCCGATATGGCTGACGTCGAGGAAGGACCGCAGCGCACCGGCGGCGGCGAACGCCACCGCGTCCGCCGCCAGCACCCAGCCGGGACCGACGGCGGCGACCATCGCGCCGCCCAGCGCGGCCCCGCCGACCGCCGCGCCCTGCATCGCCATCCGGAACACCGCGAACGCCCGGCTGGCCTGCTCGCCCTGGACCGAGGAGAGCAACATGCCCTCCGCCGCCGGGCTGAAGAACGCCTGGCCGGTGCCGCCGAGCGCGGTGAGCAGCATCATCTGCCAGAGCTGCGGCTGCCCGGTCAGCACCAGCACGCCGAAGACGCCCTGGGAGACGCAGTTGAGGGCGTTGGCCGCGACCATCACCCGGTGCCGTGGCAGCCGGTCCGCGACCGCGCCGCCGATCAGCAGGAACACCACCAGCGGCAGCGTGCGGGCGGCGGCCACCAGCCCCACGTCGCCGCCCTCGCCGCCCGCCTCCAGCACCGCGAACGCGGCGGCGATCAGCGCGCCGTGGCTGCCGAGGCTGGTGATGAACGCCGAGGCGGTCAGCAGGCTGTGGTTGCGGCCCGCCCACGCCGGGCGGCGCGTGCGGTGAGGGGGGCGGGGGCCGGTGCCGGTGCGGGTGCTCACCGGCTGACTATCGCCGTCCCCACCTCGACTTGCCAAACCCTTTCGCCCATGTCAGCGGCGGGATCGGGCCGGCCGTGGTCAGCCGCCGGTGGGCTCCCCGTGCAGCCGTACCGTGGAGAGGATCTTCATGATGGTCTCCTTGGGCACCTCGTCCTTCACGCCCTTGGCACCGTAGAAGTTCCACGACACGAAGTCGCCCGCGGAGTTCTTGAAGCCGAAGGTGATGGCCTTGCCGTCGCTGGCGCACTTGCCCTTCTGCGGGGTGTTCTTCGACTCCGCCCAGGCGATGCTGCCCTCGATGCCCGCCTTGGTGGTGTACGGCGTGGCCTTCTCGTCGAAGGTGAGGCTCTTCTTGTCGGGCTGGGTGTAACCGCCGTAGACCCACCAGGCGACGGTGTTCACGGCGACCTCGTCGGTGCTCTTGGCGCCGCTGGCGCCCTTGGTGCCGGTCGCGGCGAGGTGGGTGTCGTCGGTCTGGCCGTCCTTGTCGTCGTCCTCGGTGCACCACTTGGACTTGTAGATCGCGGGTGCCGTCATGACGATGATCGGCTTGGCGTCGTCCGACTCGGGGTCCTCGAAGCCGATGGTCAGACCGGGGGACTGGACCTCCCAGTCGGCCGGTACGTCGAACGCGGTGCCCCACTTGGGGTTCACCACGACCTTCCAGCCGTCGATGGTCGGCTTCAGGTCGTCGGCGCCGCGCGGGTTGTCCTCGCCGCCGGAGGCGGACTCGCTCGGCCCGGTGGACGGGGACGCCGACTGGCTGGCCTTCTTGTCGTCCTTGCCGCCGTCCGCCTCGTCGTCCTTGTCACCGCCCAGGACCAGGAACCCGGTGACACCGGCGGCCACCACGACCGCCGTGGCCGCGATGATCGCGGTCAGCTTCGTGCGGTTCCCGCCCCCGCCCCCGCCGCCGCCCGGCTGCGCCTGCGGGGCGCCCACCGGCTGCGGCGCGCCCCACTGGGGCTGCGTGGGCGGTTGCTGCCCGTACGGGCCGGGCTGCTGGTACCCCGGCTGCTGGTACGGGTTCGGCTGCTGGTACCCCGGCTGCTGATAGGGGTTGGGAGTGTTCTGCTGCTGCGGGTTCTGCTCGCCCCCGGGCGGCTGCTGTCCTGGCCACATGTGGCGTAACCCTAGTGCTGTCAGGGACACGATTCGGTCACCGGCCCTTGTCAGGGGCGTAGCAAAAACGATGAACGGCACCGAGCGGTGGCCCCCGCGGTGACGCGGGCGACCCCGCCGGTCTCTGGCCAGCGCTGGCTACTCGTGGGTAACCTGCGGCCATGAGCGCAGATCAGATGTCGATCGGCGAGTTGCTCGCCGCCACGGTGCCCATGGTCAGGACCCTGAACCTGGAGTACCTGGAGACCACCCCGGAGAAGGCCGTGCTGGCCCTGCCGGACCAGAGCGAGTACCGCAACCACGTCGGCGGACCGCACGCGGGCGCCATGTTCACCCTGGGCGAGTCCGCGAGCGGCGCGATCGTCCTCGCCGCCTTCGGCGACCAGCTCGCGCGCGCCACCCCGCTCCCGGTGCACGCCGAGATCGCGTTCAGGAAGATCGCCCTCGGCCCCGTCACCGCCACCGCCACCCTGGGCCGCCCGGCCGCCGAGGTCGTCGCCGAACTCGACGCGGGCCAGCGCCCCGAGTTCCCGGTCACCGTCGCCGTACAGCGCGCGGACGGCGCCGTGACCAGCGAGATGACCGTCATCTGGACCCTGCGCCCCAACGGCTGACCACCCTTGTGGGGCCCGTACGGCAGTCCCGTACGGGCCGTCGCGCCGCCCTGGCCGGAGTGCGCCCCACCGCCGCGCCGAGGGCGCCCACCTGATGGTGGGTCAGGGGTCTGGCGGCGCATAGTGCCGGGGAAGCGCACCCACGGTGCGCCACGTCGTGCCCGTAACCCCCAAGGAGTGACGGCCTATGACCGACCCCGTCCCCCGGCGCTCCGCGCTCTGGCTGCTCGGCGGTGCCCTCACGGTCGCCGCGGCGATGCCCGCCTCGGCGCGCGGTGACGCGGGCGCCCGCTCCCGCGTCGAGCGGCTTCTGGCCCGGCTCACCCTCGACGAGAAGATCTCCCTGCTGCACGGCGCCCCCGACCCGGCCCCGCTCGGCCAGGCGGGCTACGTCCCCGGGGTGAAACGCCTCGGCATCCCGCCGCTCCGCCTCGCCGACGGCCCCGCCGGGGTCCGCGTCACCGCGCACGCCACCGCCCTGCCCGCTCCCGTCCTGCTGGCCGCCGCCTTCGACCCCGGCCTCGCCCGCCGCTACGGCGAGGTCATCGGACGTGAGGGCCGCGCCCTCGGCCAGGACGTGCTCCTCTCCCCGATGGTCAACCTCATCCGCACCCCGTACGCGGGCCGCAACTTCGAGACGTTCAGCGAGGACCCGCTCCTCTCCGCCGACCTCGTCGCCGCCGAGATCGACGGCATCCAGGGCGCGGGCCTGATCGCCACCGTCAAGCACTACGCCCTCAACAACCAGGAGAAGGACCGCCGCTCGGTCGACGCCCGCGCCGACGAACGCACCCTGCACGAGACCGAACTGCGCGGCTTCGAAGCCGCCGTCGGCGCCGGGACCGGCGCCGTCATGGGCGCCTACAACAAGGTCAACGGCACCTACGCCTGCGAGAACAGCGCCCTGCTCACCGACGTCCTGCGGGAGCGCTGGGGCTTCGACGGCTGGGTCATGACCGACTGGTTCGCCGCCCACAGCACCGCCCGCGCCCTCACCGCCGGACTCGACATGGAGATGCCGGAGGGCAGGTACCTCGGTACGGCGCTGAAGTCCGCCGTCCGCGACGGCGCCGTGTCCGAGCGGGACGTCGACCGGGCGGTGCGCCGGATCCTCGCCGTCCTGGACCGCTTCGGGCTCCTCGACGGCAGCGCCCCCGCGCGCCCGGACCGGGACGCCCGCGAGGGTGCCGCCGTCGCCCGGGAGGTCGCCGAGGCGGGCGCCACCCTGCTCCACAACGACTCCGACACCCTGCCGCTGACCGGCGGCCGCAGCATCGCCGTCATCGGCCCGACCGGGGCGACGCCGTTCGTCAGCGGCGGCGGCAGCGCCCATGTCGTCCCCGACCGGGCGACCAGCCCCCTCACCGAGATCCGCGCCCGCGCGGGAGACGGCACCCCGGTGTCGTACACCCTCGGTGAGGACCTCTTCGGCCGGCCGTTCCCCGCCGGGGTGCTCGACCCGGGCTTCGCCACCGAGGGCCAGGGCGTCGACGCCGGGCGGACCTGGGCCTACGACGGCACGCTCACCGTGCCCGCGGCCGACGCCGGTCGGTGGACCCTCGTCCTGCACTTCTCCGGCGATCCCCTCGCCCGGCCCGAGGTCCTCCTCGACGGCGACGAACTCTTCCCCGTGGCCCCCGACTTCGGCGAGTACTTCATGGGCGGACTCGGCACCGCCGCCCCCGACGGCCTCGCCGTGCGCCGCGGCACCCGCCGCCTCACCGCGGGCCCGCACCGGCTGCGCGTCACCGCGCGGGGCGGCGAGGACGGACTGCTGTTCCGGCTGCGCCGCATCACCCCCGCCACCCGCGCCGCCGACGTGGCCGAGGCGGTGGGCGCCGCCCGCGCCGCCGACCAGGTCGTGCTGTTCGCCTACGAGGACGCCACCGAGGGCCAGGACCGCGCCACCCTGGCGCTGCCGGGCAACCAGGAGGCCCTCATCGAGGCGGTGACCGGGGCCAACCCCCGCACCACCGTGGTCCTCAACACCTCGTCCGCGACCTCGATGCCCTGGCTGCGTGGCACCGGCGCGGTGCTCCAGATGTACTACCCTGGTCAGGAGGGCGCCGCGGCCACCGCCGCCGTGCTGTTCGGCGACCGCGACCCGGGCGGCCGTCTCACCCAGACGTTCCCCGCCGACGACGGCCACCACCCCACCGCCGCCGACGCTCACCGCTACCCCGGGGTCGACGGCGTGCAGGAGTACTCGGAGGGCGTGCACATCGGCCACCGCTGGTACGACGCGCGGGGCGTGCGGCCGCTGTTCCCCTTCGGCCACGGACTGTCGTACACCTCCTTCTCCTACGGCGGGCTGGCGGTGCGCGCCGACGGGAGCGGCGCACTGGAGGTGGCGTTCACCGTGCGCAACACCGGGCGGCGGGACGGTATCGCCGTACCGCAGGTGTACGTCGGGCCCTCGCCCGACCTGCGGCTCGACCAGCCGGTGCGGGTGCTCGCCGGGTACCGGCGGCTGGCGCTGGCGGCGGGGGAGCGGCGCCGGGTGACCGTGCGGGTGGCGGCGCGGACGCTGTCGTCCTGGGACCCGGCCCACCACGCCTGGGTGCTCGGCACCGGGCGGCGCGCCCTGTGGGTGGGCGCCTCGTCCGGTGATCTGCGGCTGCGCGCCAGCGTGACGGTCCGGACCGGGTAGGCTGCCCCGGCGCGCGCTCGCCCGTGAGCGTGCGCCGGGAAGCCGGTCCGGCACAGGGGAGGAAGCGGCCTTGCACGTCCAGGAATGGCTCGAAACAGTACCGCCGCTCAGCATCTATCTGCTGGTCGGCCTGGTCATCGGCCTGGAGAGCCTGGGCATCCCGCTGCCCGGCGAGATCATCCTGGTCTCCTCGGCGCTGCTGGCCTCCCAGCACGGCGAGATCAACCCGGTCGTCCTCGGCGCCTGCGCCACCGCCGGTGCCATCGTCGGCGACTCCATCGGCTACGCCATCGGCCGCAAGGGCGGACGGCCGCTGCTGGCCTGGCTCGGCCGGAAGTTCCCCCGGCACTTCAGCGAGGGGCACATCGCCACCGCCGAGCGATCCTTCGAGAAGTGGGGCATGTGGGCCGTCTTCTTCGGCCGGTTCATCGCCCTGCTGCGGATCTTCGCCGGGCCCCTCGCCGGCGTGCTGCGGATGCCGTACTGGAAGTTCCTCACCGCCAACGTCCTCGGCGGCGTCCTGTGGGCGGGCGGCACCACCGCCGTCATCTACTACGTCGGCGTGGTCGCCGAGGCGTGGCTGAAGCGCTTCTCCTGGCTGGGCCTGGTGCTGGCGGTCCTGGTCGGCCTGACGTCCCTGCTGGTCGTCAGGAGCAAGGCGGCGAAGGCGACGGCGGAGCGGCAGCGGAGCGAGGGACAGGAGGCGGAGCCGGTGAACGCCGGGGGGTGAGCCGGGCCCTCAGCTCCCGTGCGTCCCCCGGTGCGCCGTGGCCAGCTCGGCGTACATGACGCCGTTCAGTGAGACCCCCTGCCGCTCCTCCTCCGTCAGCTCCCGCCGCACCTTCGCCGGGACGCCCGCCACCAGCGACCCCGGCGGCACCCGCATCCCCTGCGGCACCAGCGCCTGCGCGGCGACCAGCGAGCCCGCCCCGATCACCGCGCCGTTGAGCACGGTGGCGCCCATGCCGACCAGACAGTCGTCCTCGACGGTCGCGCCGTGCACCACCGCGTTGTGCCCGATGGAGACCCGCGCCCCGACGGTGACGGGGAAGCCCGGGTCGGCGTGCAGGGTGCAGTTGTCCTGCACGTTGCTGCTCGCGCCGACGGTGATCCGCTCGACGTCGCCGCGCAGCACGGCGCCGTACCAGACGCTCGCCCCGGCGTGCAGCGTCACGTCCCCGACCACCGAGGCGGTCGGGGCGACGAACGCCTCCGCGTCCACCTTCGGCTCCCTGCCGCCGATGCCGGTGATCAGTGCCTGGTGCGTCATCGTCGCCTCCTGGTCGGGTGATGTACGGCACCGTACCGGGCCGCGGTGGGGCGAAGATCACAGGGGCTCGGTCCCCGGGGCGCGGCCCGCGCTGAGTACCGTGAGCGGGTGCCGAAGCGCAAGAACACGTTCTCATCCTGGAGCCGCCGCCTCGCGCAGCGCGCCGTCCACGCGGCGTGGGCCTGGGCGCAGCGCACCGGCTCGGTGACCGCGGCGCACCCGGGACGCTTCCGCTTCGGCGCCATCGGCCACGGCACCCGGCTCGCCTTCCCGCTCGGCACGGTCTTCGGGGAACCCTGGATCCACCTCGGCGCGCACTGCATCGTCGGTGAGCAGGTCACCCTGACGGCCGGTCTGATGCCGGGCCTCGACCTCGGCCCGGAGCCGATCCTGCGCCTCGGCGACGGTGTCGTCCTCGGCCGCGGCAGCCACGTCATCGCGGACACCACGGTCACCATCGGCAGCGACTGCTACTTCGGCCCGTACTGCTACGTCACCTCGACGAACCACTCCTACGACGACCCGCACGAGCCGATCGGCAGGCAGTGGCCCCGCATGGAGCCGGTGGAGATCGGCCCCGGCTGCTGGATCGGCACCGGCGCGGTGATCCTGCCCGGGGCGCGGATCGGCCGGAACGTCGTGGTCGCCGCGGGCGCGGTGGTGCGCGGCACGGTGCCCGACCACGCCGTGGTGGCGGGCGCGCCCGCCCGGGTCGTACGGCGCTGGACGGCCGACGACGGCTGGCAGCCGCCGCTGCGGACCCCGGCGCCGGTGCCGATACCCGACGGGGTCACCCCGGACCAGCTGATGGCGCTCGCCGACCTCGACGAGGAGGAGGCGGCGCGGCTGGCCCAGCTGGAGGTGGACGCGGAGTCCTGACCGGACCGGTTCGGAGTTGTCGGGGGTCAGCCCGCCGCCTGCTGTCACGGGCGGCCTCGCAGTACAGTTCGGTGCGCGATCGGGTGCACCACGCCGTAGTGCACTGTACTGAACTACGTCATTCGACATATGAGGCGCCGGAGATGCTCCCTTGGACGTGATGTGTCAGACCTCGACCTGCTGACCCGGTCCCTGGCCCGCAACGTCAAACGCTGGCGCACCGAGCGCGGCTTCACCCTGGACACGCTCGCCGCCCGCGCCGGGGTGAGTCGCGGGATGCTCATCCAGATCGAGCAGGCCCGCACCAACCCCAGCCTCGGCACGGTCGTCAAGATCGGCGACGCCCTCGGCGTCAGCATCACCACCCTGCTCGACTACGAGCAGGGGCCCAGGGTGCGGATCGTCCCCGCCGACCAGGTGGTCCGGCTCTGGCACACCGACGCCGGCAGCTACAGCCGCCTCCTCGCGGGCGCGGAGGCGCCGGGCCCGCTGGAGATGTGGGACTGGCGGCTGATGCCGGGCGAGGGCAGCTCCTCCGACCCGCACCCCTCCGGCACCGTCGAACTCGTCCACGTCACGGCGGGTGAACTGACCCTCACCGTGGACGGCGCCGAGCACCGGGTCCCGGCCGGGGCCAGCGCGTCCTTCGAGGGTGACGCCCCGCACACCTACGCCAACCGGGGCGACGTGCCGATGGACATGGTGCTCGCCGTCTCGGTGCCGCCCGTGCACTGAGACACCCCGCGGACCGTCGCCGCGCTGCTGTTACGGTGCGGCCATGCGCGCACCCATCGGAGACTTCGACACGGCCGTCCCCGCTCCCGACGCCCTCGGCGAACTCACCGGCCCGGTCGCCGACGCCCTGCGCCACTGGCGCGGCAGCGTCCCCGCCGAGCAGGTGGTGTACGTCGACACCGACCCGCGGTGGGCCGACACGGCCGTCTTCGTCGAGCACTACGGCCAGGAGCTGCTGGAGTCGTCCGCGAACTGCGTCGTCGTGGCGGGCAAGCGGGGCGGCGAGACCACCCTGGCCGCCTGTGTCGTGCTCTCCACCACCCGCGTCGACGTCAACAACGCCGTCCGCCGCCAACTCGGCGCCCGCAAGGCGTCCTTCGCCCCGATGGACACGGCCACGGGGGAGACCGGCATGGAGTACGGCGGCATCACCCCGATCGGCCTGCCCGAGACCTGGCCCCTACTCGTCGACGCGGCCGTGGTCGACCTGCCCTACGTCCTGGTCGGCAGCGGCCGCCGCCGCGGCAAACTGCTCGTCCCGGGCAAGGCGTTCGCGGAACTGCCGGGAGCCGTGGTGCTGGAGGGGCTGGGCGTGGCCTGAGAGCTGCTGGCGCCTATGCCTGCGCGGGCGCGTGATGCGCCAGCGCCAGGTGCGGGTCCGTCTCGCCGGGCGTCGGGGACGGGTCCGCGTGGACCAGGGCCGCGGTGAGGCCGGGGACCGCGTGCAGCAGGGCGTGTTCGGCGTCCACGGCGATCGCGTGGGCCTGCCGTACCGTCGCCTCGCCGTCCACCACCACCGCCACCTCGGCGCGCAGCCGGTGCCCGATCCAGCGCAGCCGTAGTTCCCCCACACCCCGCACTCCGGGGACCTGACGCAGCGCCCGCTCGGCCCGGTCCACCAGGGCCGGGTCCACGGCGTCCAGCACCCGGCGGAACACCTCACGCGCCGCGTCCCGCAGCACCAGGACGATCGCGGCCGTGATCGCCAGCCCCACCACCGGGTCGGCGAGCCGCCAGCCCAGCGCCGAGCCGCCCGCGCCCAGCAGTACGGCCAGGGACGTGAACCCGTCCGTGCGGGCGTGCAGACCGTCCGCGACCAGCGCCGCCGAGCCGATCGACCGGCCCACCCGCATCCGGTAGCGGGCCACCCACTCGTTCCCCGCGAAACCGACCAGCGCCGCCACCGCCACGACCGGGACGTGCTCCACCGGGCGCGGATCCATGAGCCGCTCCACCGCCGTCCACCCGGCGAAGGCCGCGGACGCCGCGATCGTCAGCACGATCACCAGGCCCGCCAGGTCCTCGGCCCGCCCGTAGCCGTAGGTGAACCGGCGGGTCGCCGCCCGGCGGCCCAGCACGAAGGCGATGCCGAGGGGGACGGCGGTCAGCGCGTCCGCGGCGTTGTGCACCGTGTCCCCGAGCAGCGCCACCGACCCGGACACCGCCACCACCACCGCCTGCGCCAGCGCCGTCACGCCGAGCACCGCCAGCGAGACCCACAGGGCGCGGATGCCGCGTGCCGAGGACTCCAGCGCGCCGTCGACCTTGTCGGCGGTCTGGTGGGAGTGGGGGCGGAGGAGAGGGAACAGGCGGTGGCGGGTGGTGTGGCGGTCGTGGCGATCGTGCTCGTGGTGCTCGTGGTGCTCTTGGTGCTCTTGGTGTTCGTGGTGTTCCTGGTCGCTCACGGGTGGGTTCTCCCTCCGGTGCGGGCGCTGGACGTGTCGCGCCCCTTGGCGTCATTATGTGCGTATGAGCGCACGTACGCACCTGTCACCTGCGACCGATGCGCACCCGCGCACGCCCGGCGAGGAGCAGTTCGCGCTCGCCGCGGAACTCCTCGCCCTGCTCGGCGACCGCACCCGGCTCACCCTGCTGCACGCCCTGACGGGTGGTGAGGCCGATGTCACCACGCTCACCGAGGTCTGCGGCGCGGCCCGGCCCGCGGTCAGCCAGCACCTGGCCCGGCTGCGGCTCGCGGGGCTGGTCAGCACCCGCAAGGAGGGGCGGCGGGTGGTGTACGCGCTGCGCGACGGCCATCTGCGCAGACTGGTGGACGAGGCGCTGAAGGTCGCGGACCACCGGATCGCCGACCGGCCCGCTCACGACTGACGCCTACGGGACGGCCTGGTAGCGCTCGGCCGTCCCGAGGTACTGCTCCGCGAACGCGGCGGCGGCCACCGGCGAGGTGAACAGTCGGCGCAGCCGCGCCACCGTCGTCCCCGCCCGGAACGCGTCCCCCGCCGCGGCGCCGTGGTAGGCCTCGGACAGCCACTGGGAGAACTCCTGGTAGTCCCACACGCGCCGCAGGCTCGCCTCCGCGTAGCCGTCGAGTCCGCGACCGTCGCCCTCGGTGAGCCGGGCGAGCAGGGCGTCGGCGAGCAGCAAGGCGTCGTGCAGCGCCAGGTTCATCCCCTTGGCGGCGATCGGCGCGACGAGGTGCGCGGCGTCCCCGGCCAGGTAGAGCCGCCCGTACGCCATCGGCTCGACGACGTAGTCGTGCATGTCCAGCACCCGCTTCTCGATCAGCGGGCCCCGCGTCAGCGGTGGCGCCCCGGCCGCGCCGAGCCGTACCTGGAGCTCCGCCCAGACCCGGTCCTCCGGCCAGTGCTCCGGGTCGTCGCCCGGCGGGCACTGGAGGTAGTAGCGGGTCACCTCGGGGCTGCGGGGCATGTGCCCGGCGAACCCGCGCGGATGGCAGCCGAACAGCACGCAGTCGGAGGACGGTGGCGCCTCCGCGAGCAGCGCCAGCCAGCCGATGCCGTAGTCGTGCCGGGCGATCCGGGTCCGCTCCGGCGGAAGCGCAGCCCGCGTCACCCCGCGCGCCCCGTCGCAGCCCGCCACGAAGCCACAGTGCAGCACCCGCCGTTCACCACCCGTCTCCGGGCTGGTGTACGACACCGAGGGCCGGTCGGTGTCCAGGTCGTGCAGCCGTACGTCCTGGACGTGGAAGCGGATGTCCCCGCCGCGCACGTCGGCGTACTCCCGCACCAGGTCCGTGACCAGCAGGGGCTGCGGATAGACGAAGTGGTGCCGCCCCGTCAGTTCGTGGTAGGGCAAGCGGTGCCGCTCCCCGTCGAAGCGGAACTCGCAGGCCGTGTGCCGCTCCGCCCGCTTGAGCAGCTGGTCCGCCAGCCCGTGCCGCTCCAGCGCGCGGACCGCCCACTCCTCCAGGACCCCGGCACGCGGCCGACGCTCGATGAACGACCTGCTCTCCGTCTCCAGCACCACGCAGTCGACCGACGCCGCCCGCAGCAGGTTGCCCAGCGTGAGACCTGCCGGTCCGGCGCCGACGATGACGACGGGTACACCTGACCGAGTGGGGGAGTCGGACGTCATCCGAGCATTATGGGCGCGGCGCGCGCGGCTGTCCTGCCGTACGACTCAGCCCAGGCGGGGTATCTCGATGGCCGGGCAGCGGTCCATCACCATGTCCAGGCCCGCCGCGCGGGTGCGCTCGTACGCCGCCTCGTCCACCACGCCGAGCTGGAACCAGACCGCCTTGGCGCCCTTGGCGACCGCCTCGTCCGCGACCGCGCCCGCGAGGTCGCTGTTGACGAAGACGTCCACGACGTCCACCTCGAAGGGGATCTCCGCCAGGGACGCGTAGCCCTTCTCCCCGTGCACCGTCTCCGCCTTGGGGTGGACCGGCACCACGCGCTTGCCGAAGCGCTGGAGGACGTCCGCCACGCCGTAGGCCGCGCGTGACCGGTTCGAGGACAGGCCGACCACCGCCCAGGTGTCACCCGACCCGGTGAGGATCCTGCGGACCGTCTCTGCGTCGCCGTACATCCCGTCGGCCTCCTTCGGCCTCGCCGTGCCTCATCGTCCCCGTCAGGGGGCGGAAACCACCCCCGCCCCGACAACGGCCGACCGCACCCGAAGATTCCCGGGCGGATAACGCGCTCCGGCGCCCCGGACTCCCGGCACATGCTGCGCCGGGCCGCCCGCCCGCCTACGCTCGCCACGTGTTGCGCATCACCGACGCCCGAACCGGCGAACCCGTCGAGGCCGCGCCAGCCCGCCGCGGCCTCACCCGGGTCGAGGCCCATGCCACGGGCTTCGACACCACCGCCCTGCGCGTGCTGCTCGTGGCCGACCTGCTCGTCCGCGCCCTGGAACTCGGCGGCACCCCCGTCTGGGCGCTGCTCAGCGGCGAACGAGACCAGGCCGAGCTGCGGGCGGGCGCCGCCGCCCTCGGCATCCGCCCCTTCGAGGACACCCGGGACGTCGGCGGGCCCGGCCTGGGCGAGACCCAGGTCCTCCGCGTGGCCGCCGGGGGCCGCGCCGCGCCCGACGCCGAGGGCGGGTCGCGCGTCGCGCACGGCGGGGTGTGGGTCGCCGTGGCGCCCGTGGAGGCGGGGCCGGACCCGGCGGCGGCCGGGGACGATCCGGCGGTCCTGCGGTTCGCCCTGCTCGCCCGCCGCCGGGACCGGCCGGTACGGCTGGACGCGGCCACCCTGGGCGAGGCGCGCGACACCCTGGCCGACTGGCGCCGGGCCGTCGCCACCTGGGCGCGCGAGCCCTCCCGGCCGATCCCCGACGAGGTGCGCGCCGACCTGCGGGCCGCCTGGGAGGACGACCTCGACGTCCCCGGCGTGCTCCGGGTCCTGCGCTGGGTGCGGACCGAGCCCGACCTGCCGGACGGCGCCCGCTTCGAGACCTTCGCCTACGCCGACCGGCTGCTCGGCGTCGACCTCGCGCGCGACCTGGGCTCCCTCGCGTGAACGAGCGGAGCGGCGCGGGCCCGCCGCGCCGCCTGGTCGTGCTCCGGCACGCCAAGTCCGCCTGGCCGGACGGCGTCCCCGACCACGACCGCCCGCTCGCCCCGCGAGGCCGCCGCGACGCGCCCGCCGCGGGCCGCGTCCTCGCCGAGGCCGGCCGCCTGCCCGACCTCGTCCTGTGCTCCACCGCCGTACGCGCCCGCCAGACCTGGGAGCTGGCCGCCGCCCAGGTGACCACGCTCCCGCGCGTGCGGCACGATCCGCGGCTGTACGCCGCCGACGTGCCCGCCCTGCTGGCGGCCGTCCACGAGGTGCCGTCCGAGGTCGGCACCCTGCTCCTCGTCGGCCACAACCCGGGCCTGGCGGACCTCGTCCGCGTCCTCGCCGGGGACGGCGTGGACGACGCCCTGGACCGGCTCCGGGCGAAGTTCCCCACCTCGGGGCTGGCCCTCCTGTCCTGGTACGGCCCCACCTGGCGGGCCCTCGTCCCGGGCGCCGCCCTGCTGACCCGGTTCGCGGTGCCGCGAGGCGGGAAGGACGGCGCTTAGGGCCTCCGCCCGGGGAGGGACGCGGTACGGCATAGGCTGGCCCGATGCAGGACGAGTACCGCACGGTCGCCCGCGCGGGTGTGCACGAGACCGAGGTCAACCGCTCCCGCTTCCTGTGCGCCCTCGCCCCGGCGGCCAGCGAGCGGGAGGCGCAGGAGTTCGTCGCCGCCGTGCGCGAGGAGCACGCCGACGCCACCCACAACTGCTGGGCCTACGTCGTCGGCGCCGACGCCGCCGTCCAGAGGGCCAGCGACGACGGCGAACCCGGCGGCACCGCGGGCGTCCCCATGCTCCAGATGCTGCTGCGCCGCGACATGCGGTACGTCGTCGCCGTCGTCACCCGCTACTACGGCGGCGTCAAGCTCGGCGCGGGCGGCCTCATCAGGGCGTACGGCGGAGCGGTCGGCGAGGCGCTGGACGCCGTCGGCACCCTCACCCGCCGCCGGTATCGGCTGGCCACCGTGACCGTCGACCACCAGCGCGCGGGCAAGCTCCAGAACGACCTGCGCGCCACCGGCCGCACGGTCCACGACGTCCACTACGGCGAGGCGGTCACCATCGGCATCGGCCTGCCGGACGCCGACGTACCGTCCTTCCGCTCCTGGCTCGCCGACGCCACCGCCGGGACGGCGGGGTTCGAGCTGGGCGGGGAGGCGTACGGGGACGCGTGACCGGAGCCGCCCCCGTGGTCAGGGCGAGGGAGGGGCCAGGCGGACGGGCAGGGACTGGTGTCCGTTGCTGATGAGGGAGTCCAGCGGCGGCAACTCGTCCGCCGCGACGGCGAGTTCCATCCGGGGGAAGCGGGTGAACAGTCCCTGGAGCGCCGCCGCGGCCTCCAGACGGGCGAGGGGCGCGCCGAGGCAGAAGTGGACGCCGTGGCCGAAGGCGAGGTGGTCCTTGACGGTGCGGGTGACGTCGAAGGCGTCCGCGGTCGGACCGTGCCAGTCGGGGTGGCGGTTCGCCGCGGCGTAGGAGGCCAGGATCGCGTCGTGCCGGGCGATGACCTGGCCGTCGGGCAGTGCGATGTCGGTGACGGCGTACCGCAGGGGCAGGTGGGCGACGGGCGGTTCGAGGCGGAGGGTCTCCTCGACGGCGTCGTTCCAGCCCGCGCGGCCCTCGCGGACGTGGGCGAGCTGGGCGGGGTGGGTGAGCAGGAGGGTGACGGCCTGGTCGATGAGGTCGACGGTGGTCTGGTAGCCCGCGCTGATCATCAGCAGCAGGGTGTCGCGCAGCTCGGTCTCGGTGAGCCTCCGGCCGTCCCCGTCGTCGTCGCGGGCGCTGATGAGCAGGGAGGTCATGTCGTCGCCGGGCTCGGCGCGCCGGGCCGCGACGAGCTGGTCGAGGGCCCGGTAGAGCGCGGCGGTGTTGGCGCTCGCCTGCTCCGGGGTGAAGGTGGTGTCGAAGACGCCGTCGACGACCTCGCGGAAGGCGCCCCGCTGCCCGTCGGGGACGCCCATGAGGTGGCTGATGACGGCCATCGGCAGCGGGTAGGCGAGACGTTCGCGCAGGTCGACGACGGCGCCCGCGGGGTGGGCGGCGAGGCCGTCCAGGAGGTCGGTGACGATGCCGTCCACGACACCGGCCAGACGGGCGATCCGGTGGTGCGAGAAGGCCGGGGCGACCATGCGGCGCAACTGGCGGTGGTCGGCGCCGTAGGCGGTGAACATGTTGTGCACCGCGATCCACAGGGCGAGCGGCCAGCGCTGTACGACCTCACCGAAGCGGGGCCAGTGCGCCTGCGCGTCCTTGGACACGTCACTGCTGGTCAGCAGGCGCTTGAGGACGTCGGGGTCGGTGACGGACCAGGCCCGCACGCCGAGGATGTCGACGGGGACGGCGGACCCGTGCGCGCGTAACCGCCGGTGCTCGGCGTGGCGTCGGCGTCCGGTGGGGTCGAGGACGATGGGGGTGGCGGGCGGGTGTGCCATAGGGGTCTCCGATCTGGGCGCCAGAGCCGCCCCGGACCGTGCGAAGGCGGCTTCCCACTATGACGCGGACCGGTGGGAGGTGGGGAGACGCCTCCGCGCCGGTGGCCGCTTCCGAGGTCCATGGGGGACTACGGGGCGACAGGCGATTGAGCTGACCCCGGTTTCGTGGAGTCCCTGAAGCCAGGCTTATGATCCTGGCCCGGAGGAGAACCACGAGTGCCAGCACCACGTAAATATCCCGACGAGCTCCGTGAGCGGGCCGTTCGTGAGGTTCGCACCACCGGCCGGCCGATTCCGCATGTCGCCAAGGACCTGGGCATCCGCAAGGAGGCCCTGCGGGGCTGGGTCCGCAGGGCCGAGGCGGACGTCGGCGAACGCGACGACCGGATGACCACCGTCGAGCGTGTGGAACTGAAGAAACTCCGCCAAGAGAACGCAGAGTTGAGGTGGGCGAACGAGATCTCAAAGCGGCGAGTGCGCTTTTTGCCCAGGAGCTCGACCGTCCCCGGACGAGGCCGACCAGGTGATCGACAGCCTGAAAGACAACGGCTTCGGGGTCGGGCCCGTATGCGGGGTGCTCGGCTGGTCCGAGTCGGCCTACTACGCTCGCAAGAAGTGGCCGAAGTCGGCCCGTCGGCTGCGGGATGAGCAGCTCATGCCGCTGATCCAGCAGGTTCACGCCGAGTCGGGCGACACCTATGGTGCCCGCCGGATCACCCGCGCGCTGCGGCGCAAGGGCGTCGACGTGGCCCGCTGCACCGTCGAACGCCTGATGCGTGAGCTGGGCCTGGAGGGCGTCATCCGTGGTCAACGCCGGAGGACTACCGTGCCGGAGCCTTCGGCGCCCCGTCCGCCGGACCTGGTCGACCGCGACTTCACCGCCTTGCTCCCCGGTCAGCTGTGGGTGGCGGACATGACGTATGTCCGCACGTGGTCGGGGTGGGCATACGTGGCGTTCGTCCTGGACGTGTACTCGCGGGTGATCGTCGGCTGGCAGGTCGCGAACCACATGCGGACCGAACTCCCGCTGGACGCGCTGGAGATGGCGTTGTGGAGACGGCGGATCAAGAAGGGCTCCGGTCTCATTCATCACGGCGACCGCGGGGCGCAAGGCGGATTCAACTGGTCGTCGCAACACCCTGGTCTCGGAGGTGTGCGACGTGGCCACGGCGGACTGGAGTTTGAAGACCAGCGATGTTCCGGAGGGGGCGCGTCGGCAGTGGCGCGCTGACCGTGCGTTGCGGCCGGCGATGCGTTCGCCGGGGCGGCCTGGATCCGTCTCGGGTCGTGCAGCGCCAGTTCTGGCGACTGATCGCCACGGGGGCCACGAAGGCCGAGGCGTCGCTTGGGGTCGGCGTGTCGTGGCCGGTGGGTGCGAGGTGGTTTCGTCGCGCTGGGGGCATGCCTCCGATCTCGTTGGCCGAGCCCTCGGGCCGGTACCTCACGTTCGAGGAGCGCGAGGAGATCGCGATCCTCAGGGCGATGAGCAAGGGTGTGCGCGAGATCGCCCGCGCCCTGGGGCGTGCCCCCGGGACGATCTCGCGCGAACTGCGCCGCAACGCCGCCACGCGCAGCGGCGAGCGGGAGTACCGTGCGACGGTCGCCCAGTGGAAGGCTCAGCAGGCGGGCAAGCGCCCGAAGAGCGCGAAGCTCCTGGGCAACGACCGGTTGCGTGAGTACGTTCAGGAGAGGTTGTCGGGGAACGTTCACCGGCCTGACGGGACGGTCGCCGCAGGACCGCGGACGCCGCCGTGGAAAGGGCTGAACAAGCCGCACCGGCAAGACAGGCGGTGGGCGACAGCGTGGAGCCCGGAACAGATCTCGCACCGGTTGAAGGCCGACTTCCCCGAAGATGAGTCCATGCGCATCAGCCACGAGGCGATCTACCAGTCGCTGTTCATCGAGTGCCGTGGTGCGCTCAAGCGTGAGCTGGTCGCCTGCCTGCGCACCGGACGGGCGCTTCGAGAGCCTCGGTCGAGGTCACGGAACAAGCCGCAAGGGCATGTCACCGCGGATGTCGTCCTCAGTGAACGTCCTGCAGAGGCCGCAGACCGCGCGGTCCCGGGGCATTGGGAAGGCGATCTGATCATCGGGACGGGCCGGTCAGCGATCGGCACGCTCGTCGAGCGCAGCAGCCGATCCCCCCTCCTGGTGCATCTGCCGAGGATGGAGGGCTGGGGCGAGGTGCCACCCGTGAAGAACGGCCCGGCGTTGGGCGGTTACGGCACCGTCGCGATGAACGCTGCCCTGACGGTGTCGATGACGAAGCTTCCCGAGCAGCTCCGCAAGACACTGACCTGGGACCGCAGGAAGAAACTCTCCGGGCATGCCCAGTTCGCGCTCGAGACCGGGACAAAGGTGTTCTTCGCCGATCCGCACTCGCCCTGGCAGCGACCCACGAACGAGTACACGAACGGGCTGCTGCGTCAGTACTTCCCGAAGGGCACCGACCTGTCCCGGTGGTCCGCCGAGGACCTGGAAGCCGTCGCCCTGGCGATCAATAACCGACCCCGCAAGATCCTCGGCTGGAAGACCCCGTCCGAGGTCTTCGAGGAGCAGCTCCGCTCACTACTGCAGCCTGGTGTTGCAACGACCGGTTGAACTCGCCCAATATTTATCAATTCGGTATACCGAGAGGCTGTCCGAGATCGGGGCTTCGGCCTCGGTCGGCTCCGTCGCGGACAGCTATGACTGTCAGTCTGTTGGCACCGGATCCCGCAAGGATTCGGGAGCCCCGGCCGTGACGGTCTGACTCTTGCTTACGACCGACCCCACGGGTGTCCTTGCGTTGATCTGTCGACCGTCCGGCCGGGCACGCAGCAAGCGCTGCCGTCGGCCGGACGTGACCTGATAGGAGCCTAGAGCCACCTCGTCAAAGCGTCCCCGTGACAGTCCTGTCCGCCCGACCGGCGACAGCGTGCATCCCACGCTAGCGGCCGGAAGGAACATCGTGAACGACAGTGGACAGGCCAGGTCCGGGCATCTGGTGATCGGCGGCGACACCCACAAACACGTGCACGTCGCGGCAGTCATGGACACCATCGGCGGCATCCTGGCGACCTTGACGATCCCCACGGACGCTGGCGGGTTCCAGCAACTGCTCGACTGGGCCTCCTCGTTCGGCGAGGTCCTTGCATTCGGCATCGAGGGCACCGGCTCCTACGGCGCCACGCTGACGTCGTTCCTGCGCCGGGCCGGTCACAAGGTGGTCGAGGCCAGCCGCCCGGACCGGCGGTTACGGAGGATGAACGGCAAGTCCGACACTCTGGACGCCGAGAACGCAGCCCGCGCAGTGCTCGCTGGATTCGCCACGGCCACTCCCAAGACAGCTGACGGCGAGGCCGAGATGATCCGGCAACTCAAGATCGCCCATGACCAGGCTGTCGAACAGCGCACGGCCGCGATGGTCACGATGAAGGCGATGCGTCCACGCGCCCGATGACCTGCGGCACGAGACCGCCGGGAAGACGCAGATCGCTCTGTCCCGACACCTGGCCGGCCTACGTCCTCGCCAACTCGAAGGGCCGACAGACGCCCTCCGCCATGCCCTGCGCACCCTGGCCAGGCGCTGGCAGTATCTGAACGACGAGGCCAAAGAGCTGACGAAGATGATCGACGGCCTGGTGCACCGAGCCGCTCCGCAGTTGCTCGAACCGTTCGGCATCGGCGTGGACACGGCCGCGGAGATCCTCGTCGTGGTCGGTGACAACCCCGAGCGGATCAAGTCCGAGGCCGCACTGGCCAAACTCGCAGGCATCGCGCCCGTGCCCACCGGTTCCGGAATGACCAGCGGCAGGCACCGCATCAACCACGGCGGCCATCGCCAGCTCAACGCCGCGATCTATCGCACCGTCATCGTCCGCATGCGGTTCCATCAGCCCACGATCGACTACGTCGCCCGCCGGGCCGCCGAGGGCAAGACGAAACGCGAGATCATCCGCTGCCTTAAACGCTACGTGATCCGCGAGGTCTACCACCTCATCCGACCTGCCCCGAACCGGGCCCCGGCGGCGAGTTGACAACTATAGGAGTCGACCGTTCACCTGCGGTGACGCCCCGCAGGCGTGAAAATCGGTACAGGGGCTGTCCGCCGACGCCGCTTGATGTTTGGGCTGTGAGCCCGCATAGGAGTCTGGTGAGGAAGCCGTCCGAGGGGGCCGCACACTGTCGCCTTGAGCACGCCGATCAGCTTCTCCGTTACCCCCTTTGGCTTCCCGGACAGCCCCGTCCGAACGAGCACGACAGGGGGCACCTCATGGAGGAGTTGAGAGAAGACCACGACGACGGAACGGAACGGTTGCCAGGGTCGCGGCGATCGACATCGGCAAGGCGTCCGGGATGGTCTGCTTGCGCGTCCCGCACGACACCGTCGAGGGCCGGCGCGTCCAGAAGGTCTGGACGGTCCCCTCGACCACCAACGCGATCCTCGGGCTCGGCGACACGCTGGTCTGCCAGGGCGTCGAGCGGGTGGTCATGGAGGCCACGGGCTCGTACTGGCGCCCGTTCTTCTATCTGCTGGAGGCCCGCGGTCTGGACTGCTGGCTCGTCAACGCCCGTGACGTGAAGAACGTCCCTGGTCGGCCGAAGACCGACAAGCTGGACGCGGTGTGGCTGGCCAAGCTCACCGAACGCGGCATGGTCCGTGCCTCGTTCGTCCCGCCGAAAGCGGTGAGGCGACTGCGGGACTTCACCCGCACCCGCACCGTGTTCGTCCATGAACGCACCCGGCACAAGCACCGCGTCGACAAGGCCCTGCAGGACGCGCAGATGAAACTGTCCGGCGTCGTCTCGGACCTGTTCGGCATGTCCGGGCGGGCCATGCTCGACGCGATGGTCGCCGGCGAACGCAACCCGCGCACCCTCGCCGATCTCGCCAGGGGCAATCTGGTCAAGAAGAAGCCCGCCCTCGTCGAGGCCCTCACCGGCCAGTTCGAGGACCACCACGCCCGGCTGCTGCAGGTGCTGCTGGGCACCGTCGACCACCTCACCGCACAGATCGCCGAACTCGACCGACACATCGCCCGCACCCTGGAAGAGATCACCACCCCGCCCGACGGGTCCGCCGACAATGCGTCACGTGACGCCGTGACCGCTCGCGTCCTGGCCGAGAAGCTGGACGCCGTTCCCGGCATCGGACCCGCCACCGCGCAGATCATCCTGGCCGAGGTCGGCGCGGACATGAGCCGCTCTCCCACCCCCGAACACCTCGTCTCATGGGCGAAGTTGTGTCCGCGGACGATCCAGTCCGGAGCGAAGAACACATCAGGTCCCGCCGGACAGGGCAACCCCTGGCTCAAGGGCGCCCTCGGTGAGGCCGCCAACGCCGCCGCCCGCACCGACACCTTCCTCGGCGCCCGCTACCGCCGCATCGTCAAACGTCGAGGCCATGCCAAAGCCCTGGTCGCCGTCGCCCGCTCGATACTCGTCATCGCCTGGCACCTGATCAACGACCCGGACGCCTCCTACCAAGAGCTCGGCGCCGACTGGCACCGCCGTCACCTCGACCCCGCCCGCAAGACCCGCGATCTCGTCCGCCAGCTCCACGCACTCGGCCACCGAGTCGCCCTCACACCAGCGTCAGCCTGACCGGCCCGTCTCACCGTCATCCGGTCCGCACGCGGCCCGGATGCTGCCGCCTGCCCTCCCGGACATCGATTTTCCGATCAGCGTCAACGCGCTGGACGAGGCCCTGAACGGCACCTTCAAGGCCGAGCTGATCGAGATGCAGGGCCCTTGGAGGGACGTCGACCAGGTCGAGCGGGCGATCTCCCAGTGGGTCACGTGGTACAACGAGGAACGGCTCCACTCCGCGCTCGACTACGTACCGCCCGCCGAGTACGAACGCCACTGGTGGCGACAACAGCAGGCCAGGGAGTGTTCAATGATCGGCGGATCCGATGATCAAGGAGACGCCTCATGAGCGACACCACCATCGAGCAGATAGCGGGCGCGGATGTCGAGCCGG